>NZ_FNYM01000006.1:0-345858 GCF_900108985.1 Achromobacter sp. NFACC18-2
GAGCTGAATCTCCAGTTCCTTGATCCGCTGCTCGGGGGTAAGCACTTTGCCTTGACGATCCATGTCCACTCCTCTGACCGTCGGCAGGCTCCAGCCGCTTAGTCCCGGCCGACCATGCTTGCGCAGCCACACCAGCACCGTCGACCGACCTTGGATTCCATAGCGGCGCTGAGCCTCTTTGTACGTCAGCTCGCCTTTTTCCACCTGCTCGACAACGGACAGTTTAAAAGCCAGGCTGTAGTCCCGCTGGGTGCGCTTGATCCTTGATTCCAATTGACTCTCCCTTTTTCTCTCAAAAAGGTGTCAACCAATTCCAGGACGGGTCAAGGCCACAAAAAAAGCCCCTTGAATCATCAAGGGGCTTTTTTGTGGCCGATGGCCAGTGTCTGACACCCTGGGGAGATGCTCGCCGGCTTGGCGCAGCGTCTCCGCGGGTGTCAGACACCGTCTCCGCCGTCAGCGGATGTCAGACAATTACTCCGCCGTCGACTTCAAGAGCGACATGCCGAGCTGTACGCGGCGCTGCAGCCAGAGGCTCGGACGATAGCGGGGATCGCCCGTCACGCGCTGCATGCTCTTCAGGATCTCCAGGATGCGGTCGGCGCCCAGCTTGTCGCCCAACGCCAGCGGACCCACCGGATAGCCCAGACCCAGCGTGACGGCCAGGTCGATGTCTTGCGGCGTGGCGATCTGCTGCTGCGCGATATCGCAGGCGATGTTCACGATGTGCGCCACGATGCGCTGCGCGATGAAGCCCGCCGAATCGTCGGCCACCGTTACCGGCACCCCGTCAGCGGCCAGCAGCGCATGCGCGGCGTCGCGCCATTTGGCTTCGGTGGCGGGCGACACCATGATCGTGCGGCGCTTGGCGCCGTCGAAGGCGTACAGCGTGTCCAGGCCGACCGTGCGGGCGGCGTTCAGGCCCTGCGCGGAGACCGTGGTGGACACGTCTTCGCCGAACGGCGTGACGATGATCAGCGCATCGGCGTCCGGCGTCGAGCCCGTGACCAGCGTGCCGCCCAGCTTTTCGATCAGCGCGGACGCGCGCGCGTAGCCTTCGCCATGCTTGGGGCTGACCCAGACCTTCAGGCCTTCAGGCAGCGCCGGCACAGGCGCTTCGGCCGGCACCTGCTTCTGGCCGTCGGCATAGACGTAGAAGCCCTCGCCGGCCTTGCGGCCGATCAGCCCGCCGGCCAGGCGGACGGTCGTGATGGGCGACGGCCGAAAACGCGGCTCGTCGAAGAACTGGCGATAGATGGATTCCATCACCGGATGCGAGACGTCGAGCGCGGTCAGGTCCAGCAGCTCGAACGGCCCCATGCGAAAGCCGGCCTGCTCGCGCATGACGGCGTCGACCTGGGCGAAGGTGGCCACGCCCTCCTGCGCCACGCGCAGGCCTTCAGTATTCATGCCGCGGCCGGCGTGGTTGACGATGAAGCCGGGCATGTCCTTGGCGCGCACGGGCGTGTGGCCCATGCGGCGCGCCAGGTCCGCCAGCGCATCGCCCACTTCCGGCGCGCTGCGCAGGCCGTCGATGACCTCGACCACCTTCATCAGCGCGACCGGGTTGAAGAAGTGATAGCCGGCCACGCGCTGCGGCCGCTTGCAGGCGGCCGCGATGGCGGTGATGGACAGCGACGACGTGTTGGAAGCCAGGATGCAGTCTTCGGAGACCACCCCTTCCAGCGCCGCGAAGAGGTCGCGCTTGACGTCGAGCCGCTCGACGATGGCCTCGACCACGAGCTGGCAGGCCGACATGTCGGTCAGCGCGGTGGCCGATTCCACGCGCTCGAGCGCCGCCTGCGCGTCAGCCGCGGACAGCTTGCCCTTCTGGGCCAGCTTCTCCCAGGTCTGGCGCAAGGATTCGCGCGCCGCCGCGATGGCGTCGGCGCTGGTGTCGTACAGGCGCACGCGCAGGCCGGCCTGCGCCGCGATCTGCGCGATGCCGCGCCCCATGGCCCCGGCGCCCACGACGCCGATGGTTTGAATCTCCGTCATCAACTTTCTCCTGCCTCTATTGGAATGGATCGTGCGCCTGGCGCGGTCAGCGCGACGGGGCGGCGCCATGCCGCCCCGGGGGTCGCGTCAGCTCCGGGTCTGCGCCAGCGCCTGGATTTCTTCGGCCGACAGTCCCAGCTTTTCGGACAGGACCTGCTCGGTGTGCTCGCCCAGCATGGGCGGCGCGCGGCGGTATTCGACCGGGCTGCCGGAAAACTTCAGCGGGCTGGCGGCCATGGGCACGGTGCCCGCCGCCGGGTGCGGCAGCTCGCGCTTCATGTTGCGGGCCAGCACGTGCGGATCTTCGTAGACCTGGTCCAGCGTGTTGATCGGACCGGCCGGCACGCCCACTTTCTCCAGCGCGGCCAGCCAATGGTCGCGCTCGCCCGTGGCCATGCGTTCGGCCAGGAGCGGCACGAGCTCCTCGCGGTTCTTGACGCGCTGCGGGTTGGTCGAAAAGCGCGGGTCGGCGGACAGTTCGGGCAGGCCGATGGCGCCGCAGTAGTTGCGGAACTGGCTGTCGTTGCCGACGGCCACGATGAGGTGGCCGTCGCTGGCCGCGAACACCTGGTAGGGCACCAGGTTCTGGTGTGCGTTGCCGGCACGGCGCGGCGCCACGCCGGAGGTCATGAAGTTCAGGTTCTGGTTGGCCAGCATGGCGACCTGGCAATCCAGCAGGGCCATGTCGATGTGCTGGCCCAGGCCGCTGCGCGCACGCTCGTGCAGGGCCGCCAGGATGCCGACGGTGGAATACATGCCGGTCATCAGGTCGGCCACGGCCACGCCCGCCTTCTGCGGGCCGCCGCCCGGCAGGTCGTCGCGCTCGCCGGTGATGCTCATCAGGCCGCCCATGCCCTGGATCATGAAGTCATAGCCGGGGCGGCTGGCGTAGGGACCCGTCTGGCCGAAGCCGGTGATCGAGCAATAGATGAGGCGCGGATTGAGCTCTTTCAGGCTGGCGTAGTCCAGGCCGTACTTGGAAAGGCCGCCGACCTTGAAGTTTTCGACCAGGATGTCGCTCTGCAAGGCCAGTTCGCGCACCAGCTCGGCGCCGCGCGGCGACGCGATATCCAGCGCCACCGACATCTTGTTGCGGTTGGCCGACAGGTAATAGGCGGCCTCGGTGGTGTCCCGGCCCGCTTCGTCCTTGAGGTACGGAGGCCCCCAGGCCCGCGTGTCGTCGCCCGAACCGGGCCGTTCGATCTTGATCACCTCGGCGCCGAGATCGGCCAGGTTCTGGGTGCACCAGGGACCCGCCAGCACACGGGTCAGATCCAGCACACGTATGCCGGTTAGGGGAGCGGGACGTTGCGACATCTGTAATCTTTTCGCTAGAAGGGAAATGAGAACTTCCGGCCCGCGCCGTTGCGCAGGCCAGACTGGAATTCCGTCATGCCAGAAGGCGGCCCGCGCGGGCCGCCTCCCGATCAGCATTCGTCAGACTGGATATTAGCCTTTCGAACGCATTGGCCGGCTTGCGGCCGGCGGAAAATCAGGAATGGGCCTTGATGGTCTCGCGCGCGATCACCAGTTGCTGGATCTGCGACGTGCCCTCGAAGATGCGGAACAGGCGCACATCGCGATAGAAGCGCTCGACCGCGTACTCGGACATGTAGCCCGCGCCGCCGTGGATCTGCACGGCGCGGTCTGCCACGCGGCCCACCATCTCCGTGGAGAAAAGCTTGCAGCAGGCGGCCTGCATGGTGGTGTTCTCGCCGCGGTCGCGCATGCGGGCGGCGTCCAGCACCATGCAGCGGGCCGCGTAGAGCTCGGCCTGGCTGTCGGCGATCATCGCCTGGATGAGCTGGAATTCGGCGATGGGCTGGCCGAACTGCTTGCGTTCCGTGGCGTACTTCACCGCGTCGCGCAGCAGGCGGTCGGCGATCCCCACGCAGAGCGCGGAAATATGCAGGCGACCCTTGTCCAGCACGCGCATGGACGTGCGGAAGCCATTGCCCTCTTCCCCGCCCAGCAAGGCGCTGGCCGGCACGCGGCAGTTGTCGAACACGACGTCGCTGGTCAGCGCCCCGGCCTGGCCCATCTTCTTGTCCGGCTTGCCGATGATCAGGCCCGGCGTGCCGGCCTCGACCAGGAAGCACGAAATGGAATTGGCCCGGCGCTCGGGCGCGGTGCGGGCCATGACCGAGAACAGGCCCGCGATGGGCGCGTTGGTGATGTAGCGCTTGGTGCCGTTGAGCACGTAGAAATCCCCGTCGCGCTCGGCGGACACGCGCAGCGACATGGCGTCGGAGCCGGCGTCGGGCTCGGTCAGGGCGAACGACCCGATCAGCTCGCCGCTCGCCAGCTTGGGCAGATAGCGGGCACGCTGCTCGTCGGTCCCGGCCAGCACGATGGCCTGCGAGCCGATGCCGATGTTGGTGCCGGCCAGCGAACGGAACGCGGGCGAGGTCTGGCCCAGTTCGAACACGACGCGGACCTCTTCTTCCATCGTCAGGCCCAGGCCGCCGAAGTCGGGCGAGATGGACAGGCCGAACAGGCCCAGGTCGCGCATTTCATTGACGATGTCGGGCGGCACCTGGCCGCTGGCGGCCAGTTCGTCTTCGGCGGGAATGAGGCGCTCGTGCACGAAGCGGCGCACGGCGTCGATCAGGAGAGTCAGGGTTTCGGTATCGAGGGCCATGATGGAAGTCTCACTATGTTGTATGCGGATTCGGGTCGAGGATCGGTATGGCGGCGCGTTCAGGCGCGCATGCCGCCCACCAGCAGATCGAAGTAGCCGGCGGCGATGGTTTCGGCGCTGTCGCCCTGGCCGGGCTTGTACCAGCGCACCATCCAGTTCAGCATCGAGAGCACCGCGCGGCCCGTGGCGGCCACGTCCTGCGCACGGAACGCGCCTTCGGCCACGCCTTGGGCGATGACCGC
Source organism: Achromobacter sp. NFACC18-2 (assembly GCF_900108985.1). Lineage (NCBI taxonomy): Bacteria > Pseudomonadati > Pseudomonadota > Betaproteobacteria > Burkholderiales > Alcaligenaceae > Achromobacter > Achromobacter sp. NFACC18-2. The sequence continues at coordinate 4,882 of NZ_FNYM01000006.1, forward strand.
GCGCAGGCGCTTTTCGTAGCTGTCGCGCAGTCGGGCGGCGTCCTCGCGTTCGGACAGCGCCATGCCGGAATACCCGACCAGCATGGTCACGAACTCGGCGTGGTGCTGCTCGAAATACCGGGCGTGGCCCACCATGAACGCGCGCAGGCGCGCCACGCCACCCTCGGCGCCGGCCACGTCGCGGCCGACGGTCTGGGTCAGCCCGTTCAACACCTCAAGAATGATGGCGTCGTAGATGTCCTGCTTGGTCGGGTAATAGTGATAGATGGCCGCCTTGGACACGCCGAGGGCGGCGGCCAGGTCCGAGATCGAACTGCCGTCGTAGCCGCTGCGGGCAAACAATTTGGCGGCTTCTTCCAGGATGCGTTCGCGCGGGGCGGCCAGCGTGGGGGGCCGGCCGGCGCGGGCGCGTTTCTGGGCGGGAGGGGCGGTGATCGCCATGACAGCCTTTGGAGGGGCGGCGCGGGGCCCGGGGGGTTCTGGCGAACCGCCATTGACAGCCATTCCGCGCATGCCGTTAAATAAAGAATAATTAATTACCGGACGGTCGGTAGGTAATTAATATACTCCAAAAACTACGACGAGACGACGCCCATGCCCCATCCCCTCGTGACTGATTTGTATGGCCAGATGTCCCTGCCGGTCATTAGCGCCCCGATGTTCATCGTCTCCAACCCCAAGCTGGTCATCGCCCAGTGCACGAGCGGCATCGTCGGATCGTTTCCGGCGCTGAACGCGCGGCCGCAGACGTTGCTGACCGACTGGCTCGACGAGGTCCAGGCGGGCCTGGCTTCGCACCGCGAAGCCAACCCGGGCGACCGCGTCGCGCCGTTCGCCGTCAACCAGATCATCCACCAGTCCAACGACCGGCTGGAACAGGACCTGGCCGTGTGCGCCAGCCACCGGGTGCCCCTCATCATCACCAGCCTGCGCGCCCCCGGCGACCTGGTGAAGGGCGTGCACGACTGGGGCGGCAAGGTCTTCCATGACGTGACGACGATCCGCCACGCCGAAAAGGCGCTGGAAGCGGGCGTCGACGGCCTGATCCTCGTATGCGCGGGCGCGGGCGGCCACGCCGGCACCCTGAGCCCCTTCGCCCTGATCTCCGAGGTGCGCCGCTTCTACGACGGCCCCCTGATCCTGTCCGGGGCCATCACCTCGGGCGCGCACATCCTGGCCGCGCAGGCCATGGGCGCCGACTTCGCCTACATGGGCACGCGCTTCATCGCCAGCGAGGAAGCCAACGCCAGCGAAGGCTACAAAAGCGCCATCGTCGAGGCCAGCGCGTCGGACATCCTGTACACGCCCTTCTTCACGGGCATCCCGGGCAACTACCTGAAGGCCAGCATCGCCGCCGCCGGGCTGGACCCCGCCAACCTGCCCGCGCCGGACAGCGGCGCGTCCAATTTCGGGTCCACGCGCGTCAAGCCCTGGAAGGACATCTGGGGCGCGGGCCAGGGCGTGGGCGGGATCGCCAGCGTCGAACCGACCCGCACCATCGTCGACACCCTGCGGCGCGAATACGCCGAGGCGAAAGCCCGCCTGGCGGCGGGGCCGCACGCATGAGCGCCGGCCTGAAGGTTCAGCGGGAGGGCGCCGTCCTCACGCTGGTCATCGACCGCCAGGACCGTCGCAACGCCCTGGACACCGCCACCTATGCCGCGCTGACCGAGCAGATCTCGCTGGCAAGCGCGGACGTGGCGGTCTCGGCGGTCATCCTTACCGGCGCCGGCGAACACTTCACCGCGGGCAACGACCTGCGCGACTTCCAGGCCGAACGCGGGACGGGCGACAGCGCGGGGCTGACCTTCCTGCGGGCGCTGACCACCGCCGACGTGCCGGTCATCGCCGCGGTCGAAGGCTACGCCATCGGCATCGGCGTCACCCTGCTGCAGCACTGCGATTTTGTCCACATTGGGGAAGGCGCCACCCTGCGCATGCCGTTTGTCGCGCTGGGCTTGTGCCCGGAGGGCGCATCCAGCCTGCTGATGCCGCGCCTGGCTGGCCGCCGGGCGGCGCAGTGGCTGATGCAGGGCAAGGCGTTCACGGCGCAGGACGCCCTGGAAGCCGGCCTGGCCACCTCGGTCACGCCCAAGGGCCAGGCGCTGGACGCCGCCCGGGCCACCGCCGCCGACCTGGCCAGCCAGCCCCCCGCCGCGCTGCGACTCACCAAGGCCATGATGAAGCGGGCGGACCGCCAGGCCATCCAGGAAACGCTGGACTACGAAGCCCAGCAGTTCCGCGCCCGCCTGCAGACCGACGAGGCGCAGGCGGCGTTCGCCAAATTCTTCAATAAATAGGGTCAGAACGGCGAATCGGGCCGGAAGTTCGGCGCCCGGCGTTCGCGCAGGGAATTGATGCCCTCGCGCACGTCCGGGCCGCCAAAGCCCATGAATTCCAGCGCCAGCGACGTATCGAAGGTCGGTCCGGCCATGCGCAGCCAGTTGTTCAGCGAATATTTGGTCCAGCGGATGGCGGTCTGGGACCCCGCCGCCAGCTTGTTGGCCACCTCGAACGCCTTGGCGACCAGTTCGGCCTCGTCCACGCACAAGGACACCAGGCCGATGCGCTCGGCCTCCTCGCCGGACACCGTTTCGCACAGCATCAGGTAGTACTTGGCCTTGGCCATGCCGCACAGGAGCGGCCAGACGATGGCGGCGTGGTCGCCCGCCGTGACGCCCAGTCGGGTATGGCCGTCGATGATCCGGGCATCGCGCGCCGCGATCGAGATGTCGGCCAGCAGGCCCGCCACCAGCCCCGCCCCCACCGCCGCGCCGTGCATGGCGGACACGATGGGCTTGCTGCAGTTGATGATGTTGTAGACCAGGTCGCGCGCCTCGCGCCAGACGCGGGTGCGCACGTCGAAGTCGTCCGCCATCTGCTGCACCAGCTCCAGGTCGCCGCCCCCCGAGAATCCCTTGCCCTCGCCCCGGATCACCACCACCCGCGTGTCCGGATCGGTGTCGATGTCGCGCCAGATATCGGCCAGCTCGCGGTGCATCCTGTCGTCGGCCGTGGACAGCTTGCCCGGCAGGCCGCCCTTGTTCCCCATGATGAGCTCCAGCACGCCGCCGGGGTGGCGGCGCAGCTTCAGGGATTCATAGGCTGAATAGTGTTCCAGCGTGATGTCGGTCATTGTCTGCTCCGGATCGTCTCTTGGTTGTTCGGCGGACCGCCCACGGCAGCCGCGTTTTTGCGCACTATAGTGGATACGCCGCCCCCGCCACGACGATTCCTCCCGGAGCCTCAGCCCATGAACACCCCCGCCGCCCCCATTGACCGCGCCGCGCTGCCCGCCCTGTTCGCCCCGCGCGCCCAGGACACGCATAAGGGCAGCTTCGGCACCGTCGGCGTGGTGGGCGGCGGCCCGGGCATGACGGGCGCCGCCCTGCTCGCCGCCCGCGCCGCCCTCAAGACCGGGGCCGGCAAGGTGCTGGTCGGGTTTGTCCAGGACACCCCGCCCCTGCCCTGCGACCCGATGCAGCCCGAATTGATGCTGCGCGACTTCCGCTCCCTGCTCGAAGAAGACTGGGGCGTCACCGCCTGGGTCGCCGGTTGCGGCATCGCCACGGGCGCGCTCGCCGCGAACGCCCTGTCGGAATTGTTCGTGCTGCGGCGCGGAAATCCGCTGGTGCTGGACGCCGACGGCCTGAACCTGCTGGCCCAAGGCGAGATCCGTCCGACGTGGGGCGCGGGGCCCGTCGTCTTGACGCCCCACCCCGCCGAAGCCGGCCGCCTGCTCGGGGTCGCCACGGCCGAGGTTCAGCGCGACCGCCCCGCCGCCGCCCGCGAACTGGCCCGCCGCTACCAGGCCTGGGTGGTGCTCAAGGGCGCCGGCACGGTGGTTTGCGCCCCCGACGGCACATTGCGTGTGAACACCAGCGGCAATCCGGGGCTGGCCACCGCCGGCACCGGCGACGTGCTGGCCGGGATGCTGGGCTCGCTGCTCGCCCAGAAATTGCCGCTCGACCAGGCCGTCCACGGCGCCGTCTGGCTGCACGGCGCGGCGGCCGATGCGCTCGTCGCCCGGGGCATCGGCCCCATCGGCCTGACCGCCAGCGAACTGGCGGATGCGGCCCGCGCACTGCGCAACGGCGGCTAAGTCCATGTCGCACAAACATTTTTACAACATACTAGGGTTTTCCCTGAAAAGCGCATTGCTTTTGCTCTAGGGTTATCCCTATAATGGTTTACCCCAAGACGAAACGGACTGGAGCAAACCATGAGCGAACTGACCTTGAACAACACTGCCCGCCTGACCGACGCGCTGGAGCGCGACCTGCTCCGCGGCGCCCTCGAAAACCAACCCAATTCCCACCCGCTGACCAGCCTGAAGAAGGCCGGCCAATCCGTGATCGCAGCCGTTGCCGCCGTGTTCGCGTTCATCGACGAAGTGAACGAATCGATGAACAAGGCACGCGCCGCCAGCTCGCGCTTCTCCGGATCGCAGTGGTAACAACAGCCGCGCCGGGCTGATTCGCGACAGATCTCCCGCGAATCAGCCCGGCGCGCTGCCGTTGCGCCGCCCGCCTGCCCCTCGGCACGCGCCCGTCGCAACGCTTCGGCGCCCCCGCTCCCTCTCCGGCGCCATCGCGCCGCGTACGGCCCCAGGAGGGGCCGCGCGGCGCCCTCTCTCTCCCCTTCTCGGCGTTTTCCCTAGCGCCTCGTTCGCCGCTGCGCATTGACAGCGCGCGAAGCCCCTACCGATAATCGGCCCCTTGCCGTCGTGCCTGGCGACGAATTCCCCGCGAGCCCGCTGGACGACACTGCCGTCCCCTGGTCGCGACACGCCATCAAGCACGATCCGGTTCGTTCCCCATCCGGAGTTGTCACCATGAAGTTGCGCACCACCCTGGCCCTTGTGGCCGCCGCCATTCCCCTGGCAGCCGCCCAAGCCCAGTCGCTGAAGATCGGCCTGTCGGCCGAGCCCACTTCGGCGGATCCCCACTACCACAAGATGACGCAGAACGACGCGTTCTCCGCGCACGTCTACAACTCGCTGGTGGGCCGCAGCGCCGACATGAAGCTGGTGCCCCAGCTCGCGACCTCCTGGAAGACCCTGGATGACCAGACCTGGGAATTCAAGCTGCGCGACGACGTCAAGTTCTCCAACGGCAAGCCGTTCACGTCCGAGGACGTGCTGTTCACGATCTGCCGCACGCTGAACAACGAAACCAACGTGTCGCAGTCCTACATGGACATGACCAAGCGCATCACCGACGTCCAGACGCCGGATGCGCACACCGTGATCATCAAGACGGGCGAACCCTTCCCCCTGATGCCGGCCGAACTGGCCCGCTCGCTGCCGATCATCTGGAACGGCATCGTCGAGCACGGCAAGCTGACGTTCGACCCGAAGAAGGGTTGCGGCGTGACGGGCGCCTGGCCCACCGTGGCGGACTTCAACAACGGCAAGGACGCCATCGGCACCGGCCCGTACCTGATGAAGTCCTACGTCAAGGGCACCGGCATCGAGCTGGTGCGCAACGAAAACTACTGGGGCGAGAAGCCGCACTGGAAGGAAGTGAAATTCGTGCCGGTGCCCGCCGCCGGTCCGCGCCTGACGGGCCTCTTGTCCGGCGACTTCGACATGATCGAGAACCCCGCCGCCCGTGACCTGCCGCGCCTGAAGGACAACCCGAAGTTCGGCTTCGTGGCCACGCCGTCCACCCGCCTGGTGTTCTTCCAGCCGGACGTGGCGCGCAACCCGAGCCCGTTCGTCAAGAGCGCCGACGGCAAGAACCCGCTGCAGGACCTGCGCGTGCGCAAGGCCATCAACATGGCCATCGACCGCAAGACCATCACCGCCCGCATCATGGATGGCATGGCCACCCCGGCCTTCCAATACATGCCCGACGGCATGTTCGGCGCCCTGCCCAAGGCCCCGGAAATCAAGTACGACCCGGAAGGCGCCAAGAAGCTGCTGGCCGAAGCCGGCTACCCCAACGGCTTTGAACTGACGCTGTCGTCCACCAACGACCGCTACGTCAACGACGGCCAGGTCGCCCAGGCCGTGGCCCAGTACCTGTCGCGCGTCGGCATCAAGACCAATGTGGACGCCATGACGGCCTCCATCTACTTCCCCAAGCGCGCCAAGCGCGAATTCAGCTTCTCGATGGGCGGCTGGCCGGCGGAAACGGGTGAAGCCTCGGCACTGTTCCAACTGTGGGTTGCCTCGCTGGATTCGCCCAAGAGCCTGGGCACCAGCAACTACGGCGGCTTCTCCAATGCCGATTTCGACAAGGTCTACAAGCAGGCCATCGTGACGGTCGACCCCGCCAAGCGCGAAAAGCTGCTGCAGGAATCCACCCAGATCGCCCTGGACAACGTGCCGCTGATCCCGCTGCACTTCGAAAGCAGCATCTGGGCCTTCCGCAAGGGCATTACGTACGAAGGCCGCCGCGACCAGTACACCCTGGCCACCTCGGTCAAGCCCGACGCGAAGTGAGCAGGCAGGGCTGAGTGAAGAAAAAACGGCTGCCTCGCGCAGCCGTTTTGCCTTGTGGCGCAGCGCGCCCTCTGGTTTCGCGCAGCCCCTGGCCGCAACCCCTATACAATCTTCCCGCTTCATCGGAATTGCCATGCCCACGTCTTTGCCTCCGTCTTCTCCCCCATCCAGCCTTCGTCCGTTCCTTCTGGCCTGTCCGGACCTGTCGGCGGAGCGCGTGGGCAACACCGATACCCCGGGCGTCTGGCACTTCGATTCCGGCGCCCCCGGCAAGCGGGTGATGCTGACCGCGCTGATCCACGGCAATGAGCTCTGCGGCGCCTGGGCGCTGAAGGACCTGCTGGCGGCGGGCCTGCGGCCGCGCCGCGGCACGTTGACGCTGGCCTTCTGCAACCTGGCCGCCTTCGACCGGTTCGACGCCCGCAACTATGCGCCGGCGCGCTTCGTCGACGAAGACATGAACCGCGTCTGGAGCGAGGAAAAGCTTTCCGTCCCCACCAGCCAGGAGCGCCGCCGCGCGGCCGAGCTTCGTCCCTGGGTGGAGCAGGCGGACTGGCTGCTGGACTTCCATTCGATGAGCAATTCCGACGTGCCGCTGCAACTGACCGGCCTGGAACAGCGCAACATCGACCTGGCGCTGGCCCTGGGCAATCCCGCCACCATCATCGCCGACGCCGGCCATGCCGCCGGCGTGCGCATGCGCGACTACGGCCGTTTCGGCGAGGCCGGCGACAATGGCACCCGGTCCCTGCTGATCGAATGCGGCTTTCATGGCGCGCCCGAAGCGCGCGGCGTGGCGGTCGACCAGATGGCGCGCTTTCTGGTCCATGCCGGCGCCATCGACCGCAGCGACATACCCGCCGCGTGGTTCGCGCCAGGCGCGCCCATGCAGCGCGCGCTGCGCGTCACCCACGCCATCGCCGCCAAGAGCGCCGACTTCCGTTTCGCCCAGCCCTGGAAAGGCCTGGAGACGCTGGGCGAGGCAGGCACGGTGATCGGCTGGTCCGAAGGCGAGCCCGTCACCACGCCCTATGACAACTGCGTGCTGATCATGCCGTCCACCGCCAACCTGCGGCCGGGCGTCACGGTCGTGCGCCTGGCGCAGCCCATCGTGTGAGACTGCGCGGCCCCGTCAAGTAACGCCGCCGCCCGTTCGATGCGCGGCCTTCCCAACCCCTGAGCCCACCAAGGAAATCATCACGTGGCCTTGTTCATCCTACGCAGACTGATACAGAGTCTGTTCGTGCTGCTGGCCGTGTCGGTCGTGGTCTTTTTCGCGGTCTACGCCGTGGGCGACCCGATCGAGCTGCTGGTCAGCCCCGAAGCCAGCCAGGCCGCGCGCGAGGCGATGATCGCCCGCCTGGGCCTGGACCTGCCCGTGTGGCAGCAATACACCGGATTCCTGTGGCGCGCGCTGCACGGCGACCTGGGCACGTCCTTCGTGCACGGCATTCCGGCGATCGAACTGATCGTGCAGCGCATCCCCGCCACGTTCGAACTGGTGGTCGTGGCCATCCTGCTGACCTGTGTGATCGGCATTCCGCTGGGGCTGGTCGCCGGCCTGTACCGCGACGAGTACCTGGGCCGCGGCATCATGGCCTCGTCCGTGCTGGGCTTTTCGCTGCCGAACTTCTGGCAGGGCATGATGCTGATCCTGCTGTTCGCCGTGTGGCTGGGCTGGCTGCCGGCCACGGGCCGCGGCGACACGGTCGACGTGCTGGGCGTGCGCCTGTCCATCCTGACCGCCGACGGCTGGTCGCACCTGATCATGCCGGCCGTCAACCTGGCGCTGGCCAATATCGCGCTGGTGCTGCGCATGACGGCCTCGGGCGTCGTGGAAGCGCGCAGTCAGGACTACGTGAAGTTCGCGCGCGCCAAGGGCGTCAAGCCGGGCCGCATCGTGCGCCGCCACATCCTGCGCAACATCCTGATCCCCGTGATCACGGTGATCGGCATGGAGTTCGGCACGCTGATCGCCTATTCCACCATCACCGAGACCGTGTTCGCGTGGCCCGGCATGGGCAAGCTGCTGATCGACAGCGTCTACCAGCTCGACCGCCCCGTCGTCGTCGCCTACGTGATGCTGGTCACGCTGATCTTCGTCGTCATCAATCTGGTTGTGGACATCCTGTACGCCGCGCTCGACCCGCGCGTGCAGCTCGTGGCCCCCGCTCAATAAACCGCCATGGCAAATACTCCGAATCCTGGCCGCACCCGCACCGTCCAGCCCCTGGCCGAGACGCCGCGGCGCGCCGCCATCCTCAAGAAACTGCACGCGCGCCCGACGGTGCGCGGCTCCGTCATCGCGCTGGCCATCCTGGTGATCCTGGTGGTCTTTGCGCCCTTCTTCGCGCCGCAGAACCCGTACGACCTTGCCGGCCTGTCGATCATGGACGGACGCCTCGCGCCGCGCCAGGCGTTGATGGACGGCAGCATCGCGTGGCTGGGCACCGACGACCAGGGCCGCGACATGCTCAGCGCCATTCTGTACGGCCTGCGCATCAGCCTGATGGTGGGCCTGTCCGCCGTGGTGCTGGCAACGGCCATCGGCGGCGCGATCGGCCTGGTGGCCGCCTATGTGGGCGGCTGGGTCGACACGGTGCTGATGCGCATCGTCGACTTCATCCTGGGCTTTCCGACCATTCTGGTGGCGCTGGTGCTGCTGGTGGTGCTGGGGCGCGGGGTCGACAAGGTGATCCTGGCGCTGGTGCTGGTTCAGTGGGGGCATTACGCGCGCATCATGCGCAGCCGCGCGCTGCAGGAACGCCGCAAGGAATACGTCGAAGCCGCCGCCAACCTGGGCTTTCCGGCCTGGCGCATCATGCTGTTTCACCTCTTGCCCAACTGCCTGGGCCCCGTGATGGTGTTCGCCACCATCCAGATCGCCACGGCAATCGCGCTGGAAGCGACGCTGTCGTTCCTGGGCGTGGGAGTGCCCATCACCGAACCGTCGCTGGGCCTGTTGATCTCCAACGGCTTTCAGTACCTGCTGTCGGGCGACTACTGGATCAGCCTGTTCCCGGGCATTGCGCTCCTGGTTCTCATTCTCTCCATCAACATCGTGGGCGACCGCCTGCGCGAAAGCCTGGATCCCCGACGAGCATGAGCGACATTCTTCTTGACGTGCGCGGCCTGCGCACCGCATTCCATACCGAAGCCGGCGCCTGGCTGGCGGTCGACGGCGTCGACCTGACCGTGCGCCGCGGCGAGATCGTGGGTCTCGTCGGCGAATCGGGTTCCGGCAAATCCGTTACGGGCTTTTCGCTGCTGGGTCTGATCGACCCGCCGGGCGAAGTCGTGGACGGCGAGGTGAAGTTCAAGGGCTCGGACCTGCGCAAGCTGTCCGAGGAGCAGATGCGCCAGTTGCGCGGCAACCGCATCGCCATGATCTTCCAGGACCCGCTGATGACGCTGAACCCGGTGCTGCGCATCGGCGAGCAGATGATGGAGGCGATCCTGACGCACGAGGACGTGCCGCGCGCCCAGGCCGAGGAGCGCTGCCGCGAGGCGCTGGCGATGGTGGGCATTCCGTCGCCGGAAAAGCGCCTGAAGAGCTATCCGCACGAGTTCTCGGGCGGCATGCGCCAGCGTGTGGCGATCGCCATCGCGATGCTGAACAAGCCCGATCTGATCATCTGTGACGAGCCCACCACGGCGCTGGATGTGACCATCCAGGGCCAGATCCTCTACCGCATGCAGCAGATCTGCCGCGAGCACAACACCGCGCTGATCTGGATCACCCACGATCTGGGCGTGGTCGCCGAACTGGCGGACCGCGTGGCGGTCATGTACGCGGGGCGTATCGTCGAAAGCGGTCCGGTCGAACAGGTGCTGGACGCGCCGCGCCACCCCTACACCCGGGGCCTCCTGGACTCCATGCCCGGCGCCACGCAGCCCGGCGCGCGCCTGCACCAGATCAACGGCATGGCGCCCAGCCTGGCCGGCCGTCCGTCGGGCTGTGCATTCCGGCCGCGCTGTACCCATGCGGTCACGCGCTGCACCGAGCAAGCCCCCTCCGTCACCACCGAAGGTCCGCGCAGCTATCGCTGTTACGTGCCGATAGCCCGCGAGGCACAGTAAGCAATGAGCCAAGCCGATACCCCCGTCATCGAGCTCAAGAACGTCCACAAGCGCTTCGAGCAGCGGCCCGACCTGGCCCAACGCATCCTCGCCCTGACCGGCCGCCCCATCGACCGCCGCACCGTGTACGCGGTCAATGGCGTGGACCTGTCCATCCAGCGCGGTGAAGTCGTGGGCCTGGTGGGCGAGTCCGGTTGCGGCAAGTCCACGCTGGGCCGCGTCGTGGCCGGCCTGCACCGCCAGACCGAGGGCGAGCTGCTGTACCAGGGCGCGGACGCGAACCGCCTGCGCGGCGCGGACAAGCTGGCCTACACGCTGGGCGTGCAGATGATCTTCCAGGACCCGCAGGCCTCGCTGAACCCGCGCCAGCGCCTGCGCCAGATCCTGGGCGAGTCGCTCAAGGTCCACAAGCTGGCGCCCCCGGCCGAGATTCCCGGCCGCATCGACCAGGCGCTCAAGGAAGTGGGCCTGGACCCGGAGTACCGCGACCGCTTCCCGCACCAGATCTCGGGCGGCCAGCGCCAGCGCATCGGCATCGCCCGCGCGCTGATGGTGGCGCCCAAGTTCCTGGTCTGCGACGAACCCGTGGCGGCGCTGGATGTGTCGATCCAGGCGCAGGTGATCAACCTGTTCATGGACCTGCGCGAACAGCACGGCTTCACGTACCTGTTCATCAGCCATGACCTGGGCGTGGTCAAGCACATCTCCGACCGCGTCGCGATCATGTACCTGGGCAAGATCGTGGAGATCTCCACGTCGGCCGAGATCTTCGCGCGGGCCAATCACCCGTACACTCAGGCCTTGATGGCTGAAGTGCCCGACGTGGCGCGCCGCGGCCGCAAGTTCACGCCCATCAAGGGCGAGATCCCGTCGCCGCTGAACCCGCCGCCCGGCTGCACTTTCAACCCCCGATGTCCCCACGCCATGCCGCGCTGCCGCGAGCAGGCGCCGGTCCTGAAAGAAATCTCGGCGGGCCACTGGTCGGCCTGCCACCTGAACGAAGCGAGCGCCTGATGAAACCCTCCGAGATGTCCAACGTCGACCGCATCGCCATCGAGCTTGGCCATGCCGGCCGCAACGCCATCCTGTACGTGGACGAGGACCGCAATTCGGACCGTCCGTTCAAGCTGCAGACCTACCGCCCCTACGGCTATACGCCGGACCGCCCGGTGGTCATCGTGCAGCACGGCGTGCTGCGCAATGGCGACGAATACCGCGATTTCTGGGTCGAGGCCGCCGACAAGCACAAGCTGCTGATCGTGGCGCTGACGTTCTCCAACGAGATCTGGCCGGGCGTCGAAAGCTACAACAATGGCCGGGTGTTCACGGCCGGCGGCAATCCGCGTCACATCGACGGCTGGACCTATGCGCTGGTGGGCAATGTGATCAAGGACCTGATCGCCGGCGAGATCACCGACGGCCAGAACGTCTACCTGTTCGGGCACAGCGCGGGCGGCCAGTTCGTGCACCGGCTGATGAGCAGCCAGTCGCACGCGCCGTTCAAGGCGGTGGCGGCCGGCAACCCCGGCTGGTACACGCTGCCGACCTTCGACTATCCGTTCCCGGAAGGCATGGACGGCGTCGGCCTGACCGAGGATCACCTGGTGAAGCTGCTGGCGTATCCGATGACCATCCTGGCGGGCGACAAGGACATTGCGACGGACGATCCCAATCTGCCGTCCGAACCCGCGGCGATGCGCCAGGGTCCGCACCGCTTTGCCCGCGCGCAGCACTATTACGAATTCGGCCGCCAGGAAGCGGAGCGCCGCGGCGTGCCGTTCGGCTGGACGTTGCAGGTGGTGCCCGGCATCGGCCACGACGGCCGCGCCATGTCGGCCGTCTGCGCCAGCCTGTGGTTCGACGGCAAGATGCCGGACGACGCCGAACTCGCACGTCTCGCCGGCCAGCAGGTCGCCTGATTTTTTCCCGTTGCTGAACTCCGATACCGCCATGTCCACTACCCAGAGCACTGAACAGATCGTCGCCGGCATCCAAGGCTGGCTGCAATGCGAATCGCCGTCGAACTTCCCGGAAGGCATCGCCGCGATGGCGCGCATCATCGCCGACTATGCGGCCGCCGCCGGCCTGACGGTGGAGCTGTCGTCGCTGGGCCCCACGACGGGCCCGCTGCTGTATGCGACCAACCGCGCGCCGGGCGATACGCGCCCGGGCATCCTGATCCTGGCGCACATGGACACCGTGCATCCGGTGGGGACGCTGCTGGAAAATCCCGTGCGCATCGAGGGCGACCGTCTCTACGGCCCCGGCAGCTATGACATGAAGGCGGGCATCTATCTGGCGCTGACCGCCCTGGCCGGCGTGGCGCGTCCGGGCGCGACGCAATTGCCGGTGGACTTCCTGGTGGTGCCCGACGAAGAAACCGGCAGCCACGCGTCCCGCGCGCACATCGAACGCTTCGCCGCCAACGCGAAGTACGCCCTGGTCTGCGAACCGGCCCGCCCCAACGGCGGCAAGTGCGTGACGGCGCGCAAGGGCACGGGGATGCTGAACCTGAACGTGAAGGGCCGCCCGGCGCACGCGGGCATGCAGCACGAGAAGGGCCGCAGCGCGATCCGCGAGATGGCGCACCAGGTGCTGGCGCTGGAAGCCATGACCGACTACGAACGCGGCATCACCGTGAGCGTGGGCACCATCGCGGGCGGCACCGTGACCAACACCGTGCCGGCCCTGTGCCGCTGCGTGGTGGATTTCCGCGTGCCGGACATGGGCGCTGCACAGGACGTGCTGCGCCGGATGCGCGAGCTGTGCGCGGTGGGGCCGGACGTCGAACTCGACATCGACGTCGAGCTGAACCGTCCGCCAATGGTCAAGACCGAGGCCGCTGCCGCCTTGCTGGCACTGGTGCAGGGCTATGCGGACCGTGCGGGGTTCCTGCTCGAGGACGCGCCGATGACCGGTGGCGGCAGCGATGCGAACTTCACGTCGGCGATGGGGATTCCCACGCTGGACGGGCTGGGGGCTGATGGGGATGGGGCGCATACGTTGAATGAATACATTCTGGTGTCTACGTTGGAGCAACGGTTGAAGTTCTGGGAATTGTTGTTGCGGGAATTGGCTTAGGTTCTTTTTGGGCTGGGGCTGTTCTGGGTTCTTTTGACGCCCGGCGCGGCGTGGGCCTGGGGCGGGCGGGGCTCCGGTTGCGGTCCGGAGCCTTCGCTCCGGACTGCCCCGTGCTCATCCTCGTTGCCGCCTCCGGCGGCTGCCTTCGGATTCCGCCGGGCGCACCTAAACGCCCCGCCCACCCCAGGCCCACGCCACACCGGGCTCGGGTGGTTTCAGCTTTGCCGGCGCTGGGACGGGTGGGGTTCTTTAGGTTCTTGCCTGCGTTGGTTGGGTGTTGGAGCGTCTTGCGGGGCCCGCCCCCGGCCGGCCGCGCGGGCGGCCTTTGGGGGCTTACGCGGTGTCTTGCGTCGTTGCTATGACGCTTCGCGTGTGGATGCGCTGTGTCTGAGTATTTGTCGATGCTGGCGTCCGTACGGGCACGCAGCTTCGGGTGTCGCATCTTCCGGTGTCGCATCTTCCGGTGTCGCATCTTCCGGTGTCGCATCTTCCGGTGTCGCATCTTCCGGTGTCTGACACCCTCGTGAGATAGGCTACATACCAAGTGCACTTCTAGTGGGTGTCAGACACCGGAAAACACCGGAAGCGCGCAGTCGCCACTATTCGTCATTTCAAATCCAGTGCCGGATGGGCGGCGCGTACAGGTCGACAAGCTGAAGACGCTCGTCGCCGCGCCGCCCATCACCACCTCCCCCACCCGGCGGGCGCCATTAGCAAGACAGTCCGGACCAGCGCGCAAGCGCACACGGCCTCGACGTCCAGACGCCCAAATGCCGGCGAGCCGCCGCCCGCGCGGCAGCTCGTCGGCGACCCCGCAAATCCCCTACCCTGACCACAGGTCTTGCAGCGCCCCATACCAAGACACGCGCAGCACGGCGTCGCGGTCGCCGGGGACGCGAGCGCCGTCGATGCGCCCGAGGGAATCTGAAGGGAAGGCCGAAGGCCTGGACGAAGATGACGACGGGGAAGTCCGGAGCGAAGGCTCCGGACCGCAATCGTGGGCGCTCGCGGCCCCGGCGACCGCGGCGTCGGGCGACCTACGAAGATCTGATGCAGCCGCACCACCAAAATAACCACATTCGTAATCAAAATAACCACTATCGCAATACCACCAACACCCCAAAACATTCGCCTAGAATGTCGCCCACTCGACATCCCCACCCGCAATTCCCATGTCCCACACGCCCACCAGCGCCATCGCATACGGCCTTGCCACCCTTGCCGCCGACGGCACCATTCTTGATACCTGGTATCCGCGTCCCTCCCTGGCCGACAACTCGCCGGCCACCGGAACCCGTCATCTGACCCCGGAAGAGGCACGCGCCGCGCTGGGGGAACATGTGGCCACGGCGCTGGTGCGGGACACGCGCCGCAAAGTGGATATCGTGGCGGTGCGCACCGCCATTGCGTCGCTCGACGAACCGCCCGTCGATGCGCATGACGCCTACCTACGGCTGCATCTGCTCAGCCACCGGTTGATCCGCCCGCACGGCGCCAATCTCGACGGCCTCTTCAACGTGCTGGCCAATGTCGCGTGGACCTCGGTCGGGCCGTGTGCGGTGGATCAGGTGGACGCGTTGCGATGGCATCTGCGCGCCACCGGACAGGTGCTGGAAATCCGGGGCGTGGACAAGATTCCCCGGATGACGGATTACGTCGTCGCCAGCGGCGTGCGCATTGCCGACACGGCGCGTGTCCGGTTGGGCGCGCACCTGTCGCCGGGCACGACCGTGCTGCACGAGGGCTTCTGCAATTTCAATGCCGGCACGCTGGGCGCGTCGATGGTCGAAGGACGCATCAGCGCGGGCGTGACGGTGGACGACGGCACCGATATCGGCGGCGGCGCGTCCATCATGGGAACCATGTCGGGCGGCGGCAAGCAGGTGGTGTCGATCGGCAAGCGATGCCTGCTGGGCGCCAATTCGGGCCTGGGCATTTCGCTGGGCGATGACTGCGTGGTGGAAGCCGGTTGCTACGTCACCGCCGGCACGCGGGTGCTGACGCCGGAAGGCGCGGTGGTGAAGGCGGTGTCGCTGGCGGGCCAGCATGGACTGTTGTTCCGCCGCAATTCCCAGACCGGCGCCGTGGAGACGCTGGTGCGCACCGCGGCCTGGGGAACGCTGAATCCGGCACTGCACTCAGGCCATTGAACCCGCCGCCGCAGCCGCGTCAGGCGTATTCCGCGGTCTGTCCCAACTGGTCGTAGACCAGGTTGACGAACAGGTCTGAACTCAGGATACGCGCGACCTGGCATGAGAAAACCGTCTTGCCGTTCTCGTCCTGCAGGCTGACGCTGTCGGTCCAGTCATCGAGGTCGATGGGACGGAGCGACTCGTAGGGCCAGGTGGCGCCGTCAATGTGCAGTCCCTGCGACGACAGCGACAACTCGCGCGTTTCCAGGTCCGGAAACTGGCCGCCGACGATATAGCGGAACGTGACGCGGTCGCCTTGTTCGGTCAGCGCTTCCAGCACCGGCAGCCGCTGGGCGACATAGCGGGAACGGAACGCGTCCATGAACTTGCTGAATTCGTTGACGCCCGACGCCACGGTCCAGGCGCTGTCCGTGCGGCTGCGATAAGCCAGGCTGTCGGCCGGGCCCGCCGTGTTGTCCTGCGTGGACGGGTACAGGCAAAGATCCTGGATGTCCGCGAACGCGGTGTAGATGCGGGTGCCGCCTTGCTGGCTGACAACGCCGTTTTCGTGCAATTCAAAGCTATCCGGGGCGCTCCCCGTGCGCGTAAACACCGCGAATGCGTCAGTGGCCTGCGGGGTTTGGCTATCAGTCATGCAACTTCCTTATTGAGTTGGGGTGCTTTCGCGGCCCAGGACGTCGCAAAGTCATGCGATCCGTATTCTCCCCTATATGCGAAATACGTGCTTGATGACCCTTATTTAGCGTATTGCAGGCGTTTCAGGCGCCCGGCGGAATCGGCGTGAACCGATGGTGGCTGACATCGCCGCGACCCGCGATGATGGCGGTCGCCTCGGGCACTTCTTCCCATACGCCGGCCATGTCGGACAGCGGCTCGGACAGCAGCAGGAACGCGTCGTCGTCCAGCGCGGCGATCTGCGCGTTGTCGGGATAGAGCTCGCGCAGGTGGCGCACGCAGGTGTTGTGGAACAGCGTGCGCGAGTCGCCCTCGCTGGAATAACGCACCGCGATGAGGCGCTCGCCGTCCAGCGCGCACACGGTCATGTTGATGGGATGGGCCACGCCATGGCGCCGTCCGGACGCTTCGACGGCGCCGACCATGCGCGCGATCGCGCCGATGGGGTCCTCGTCCAGCCCGAACGTGAGCGCCAAGAGGAACATCACCTCGGAATCGGTGGAGCCTTCGAGCGACCCGAAGTACGCCGGCGCGATCATCAGCATCAGGTCGCGGCGCATCAGAGGATAGTCGCGGATGAGTCCGTTGTGGACGAACAGCCATTGCCCGTGGCGGAACGGATGGCAGTTGGTTTCCTGCGCGGGCGTGTCGGTGGCGGCGCGGATGTGCGCGACGAACAGGGGCGAATGGATGGCGCGGGCCGCCTCGCGCAGGTTGCGGTCGTTCCATGCAGGATGCACGCTGCGGTAGCGGAAAGGCGGTTCGCTGGGCCGGCCTTCGACGTGACGGGCGTACCAACCCAGCCCGAATCCGTCCCCGTTCGTGGTGGTGGCGCCCAGCCGGGAATGCAGGCTTTGTTCGATGAGCGAGTGCTTGGCCTTGAACAGCACGCTCTCCATTTGCAGGGGACTACCGGTGTAAGCCAGCCAACGGCACATGATGCGCTCCTTCGATCCGGACAGGCCAGTGTAGGAGCGACCGGTGCGATTCTTCAAGCCTGCGCGCGGCGTGGCGCGAATGTGGCGCTCAGCGCCCCACTGCCCGCCCCCGCTATTTGGCTATTTGTTCAGCAGCGCCTTGAGCATGGCCATGCGCTCCTTGGGGCTCATGGCGGCCGTGGCGTCGTCTTCCTGGATGCGCACGTCGCCCAGTCCCATTTCCTCGATGAAGCGCGAGGGCTCGCGCACCAGGTCTTCGCGCGCGCGCCGGCGGCGCTTGCACCAGCTCAGGTGCAGGGTGCGCTGCGCGCGCGTGATGCCGACGTACATCAGGCGGCGTTCTTCCTGGATGCGGGTGGCGAGGTTCTCGGCGGCGCGCGCCGGGTCGCCGACTTCGTCGTCCTTGCCCAGGTGCGGCAGCAGCCCCTCTTCCACGCCCGCCAGGTAGACGTGCGGATACTCCAGGCCCTTGGACGCGTGCAGGGTCGACATTTTCACGGCGTCGGGTTCTTCTTCCTCGCCGCGCTCGAGCATCGTGACCAGGGCCACGTGCTGGACGAGGTCAAAGAGCGTCATGTTGTCTTCCTCGGCCTTGCGCTTGAGCCAGCCGGTCAATTCGAGCACGTTCTGCCAGCGCGTCTGCGCCGGCCGTTCGTCGAACAGTTCGAACAGATGGCGCTCGTACTGGATGGCTTCGAGCAGATCGTCCAGGATCGCGCCGGCGGGTTCGGCGGGCGCGGCGTCCTTGCCCGAGGCCGCGCCGCGTCCGGCGCGCCACTGCATGCGCCGGATGAACTCCGCAAAGGTGCGAAGCTGCTCGATCTGGCGGGGCGCGAGCTGGCTTTCCAGGCCGGTCTCGGCCACCGCCGCCAGCAAGGAGAGCTCGCGGCTGGCCGCGTACTGGCCCAGCGCCTGCAGCGTTGCCTGGCCGATGCCGCGCTTGGGCGTGGTGGCCGCGCGGATGAAGGCGGGGTCGTCATCGTCGTTGGCCAGCAGGCGCAGGTAGGCCAGGATGTCGCGCACCTCGGCCTTGTCGAAAAAGCTCTGTCCGCCGGAGATGGTGTACGGAATCTTCAGGTTGCGCAGCGCCTGCTCCAGGATGCGCGACTGGTGATTGCTGCGGTACAGGATCGCGAAATCCTTCCACTGCGCCTGGCGTTCGAAGCGCGCGGCCGACACCTTCATGGCGATGGATTCGGCCTCGTGCTCTTCGCCGTCCATGGGCGACACTGTGATGGGCTCTCCCACGCCCAGTTCCGACCAGAGTTTTTTCTCGAAGAGCTTGGGATTCTTTTCGATGACCTGGTTGGCGGCCGCCAGGATGCGCTGCACCGAGCGGTAATTCTGCTCGAGCTTGATGAGCTTGATGTTGGGGTAGTCGGTCGTGAGCTTGGCCAGGTTCTCGATGGTGGCGCCGCGCCAGGCGTAGATGGCCTGGTCATCGTCGCCCACCGCGGTGAACATCGCACGCGGCCCCGTCAGCAGCTGCACGAGCCGGTACTGGCACACGTTGGTGTCCTGGTATTCGTCCACCAGCAGATAGCGCACGCGGTTCTGCCAGCGCGTGCGCACCTCTTCGTTGCTGGCCAGCAGCTGCGCGGGGATGCGGATGAGATCGTCGAAATCCACGGCCTGATAGGCGGCCAGCGTCGCGGCATAGCTGCGGTAGACGTTGGCGGCTTCGACGTCGCCCGGCGTGATGGCCTCGCGCGCCGCGTCGTCCGGCTCCAGCAGCGCGTTCTTCCACAGCGAGATGATGCCCTGCACGTGGCGCAGGCGCGCCTTGTCGGTGGTCGCCAGCAGTTCCTGGATGATCGCCATGGCGTCGTCGGCATCCAGGATGGAAAACGTGGGCTTCAGGCCCGCGTTGCGCGCTTCTTCGCGCAGCATCTTCACACCCAGCGAGTGGAAGGTGCTGATGATCAGGCCCTTGGACAGCTTGCGGTCCACCAGCGTCTTCACGCGCTCGTCCATTTCGCGCGCGGCCTTGTTGGTGAAGGTCAGCGCCACGACGTTGCGGCCCATGTAGCCGCATTCGCGCAGCAGGTAGGCGATCTTCTGCGTGATGACGCGCGTCTTGCCGCTGCCCGCGCCGGCCAGCACCAGGCAGGGGCCGTCCAGGTAGAGCGTCGCCTCCCGTTGCGCGGGATTCATGCCGTGGCCAATCGGTTCGCTTGCGGACATTGGAGAGTCAGGTGGTCATGCGTGCGTCGCGGCGGCCATGCCGTGGCGGCCGGCAGGCAAAAGCCTTGCCGCCGCCCGCGAGCAGGCCGGAAAAACGCGGAAAAAAGGGGACGGGCGCAGCCGCCGCAGCGGGTCTGCCGCGCCGGCGCGATAGAGGAAGACGATCATAGAACAATCGGATCGATGGCGCACCGGCGCACCGACACGATCAGATCTCCAGCGGATCGACTTCCAGTTGCCAGCGCACGCGGGCCTCGTTGGCCAGGTACGGGAGATGGCGCGACCAGGACGCCAGAAACGCCTGCAGGGCCGGCCGGCTGCTGCTTTCGGCCAGCAGCTGGGCGCGCTCGATGTTGGCCACGCGCACCACGCGCAACGGCACGGGGTCATACAGCATGATCGCGTCCATGCCCGGAAAGTCGGCCGCCCATTCCCCCTCGGGCAGCGACCGGGCCTGCTCCAGGAACGCCTGGGCGACCTTGAGCTCGCGCGCCTCGGCGGTCAGCAGCGCCTGGTAGACAAAGGGCGGCAGGCCGGTGCTTTCGCGTTCGTGCAGCGCGTGGCGCGCGAAGCCGGCGTAATCGTGGCGCAAGAGGGCCTGGTAGACGGGCTGCTCGGGGTAGCCCGTCTGGATCAGCACTTCGCCATTGCCCTGATGGCGTCCGGCGCGGCCGGCCACCTGCATCAACTGCGCGAACAGGCGTTCGGGCGCGCGGAAATCGTGGGCGAACAGCATGGAGTCCGCGTTCAGCACGCCCACCAGCCCCAGGCGCGCGAAGTCGTGGCCCTTGGCCACCATCTGCGTGCCCACCAGGATGTCGACCTCGCCCGCATGGACCGAGGCGAACAGCGCTTCGGCGCTACCCTTCTTGCGCGTGCTGTCCGCATCGATGCGCAGGATGCGCGCCTCGGGGAACAGCTCGGCCAGATGTTCCTCGACGCGCTGCGTGCCGCGTCCCATGGGCGCCAGATCCTGGTCGCCGCACTCGGGGCACGCACGCGGCACCGGGGCCTGGTAGCCGCAGTGATGGCACTGCAGCCGATGGCCGCGGCCATCCGTGCGATGCAGCACGGTGAATGCCGTGCAGCGCGGGCAGTTGCTGACCCAGGCGCAGGACTGGCAGTGCAACACGGGCGAATAGCCGCGGCGGTTCAGGAATATGAGCGACTGTTCCTTGCGCTCGAGCCGTTGGGCAACGGCGTCGATGAGCTGGGGCGACAGCCCTTGCTTTAGCTGCAGACGGCGCGTGTCCACCAGCCGGATCGCGGGCAATTCGCTCGAACGCGCTCGCCCCGGGAGCGTCAGGCGCAGGTAGCGGCCGCGCTCGGCGTGCTGCCAGGTTTCCAGGGACGGCGTGGCCGAGCCCAGGACCACCGGAATGTCCAGGTCATGCGCCCGCCACACCGCGAGGTCGCGCGCCGAATAGCGCAGGCCGTCCTGCTGCTTGTAGGACGCATCGTGTTCTTCGTCGACGACGATCAGGCCCAGCTCGGACAGCGGCGCGAAAATCGACATGCGCGTGCCCAGCAGCATCCGGGCCTGGCCACGGTGGGCGCGCGTCCACGCTTGCAGGCGTTCGCCGTCCGACAGGCCACTATGCATCACCGCGAGGCCCTCCGGCCCCACCAGCGACTCCAGGCGAGCCCGCAGCGCGGCTTCGAGCTGCGGCGTCAGGTTGATTTCCGGGACCAGCAGCAACACCTGGCGTCCGGCCGTCAGGACCTTTTCGGCTGCCCGCAGATAGACCTCGGTCTTGCCGCTGCCGGTCACGCCATGCAGCAACACGGGCTTGAAACCGCCCAGCGCGGCGATGGCCTCCACGGCGGCGTGCTGGGCGTCGTTCAGCGGCGGCGGCTGGTCGGGCGTGGCCGGGGCGCGCGGCGTCTTGCGCTTGCGGGCATCCATGCGCGCCACCGGCCCTTCCCCGGATCGCTTGCCTTGGTATGACGTGGGCTTGCGCAGCGGCGGCGGCAGCGTGGGCAGCATCACCTCGCCCAAGGGGCGCTGGTAATAGTCCGCGGCAAACCGCGCCATGCGCAACCAGGCCGCGTCAAAGGGCGGCAGGTCGTCCAGCACGGCTTCGATGGGGCGGATCTGCTTGGGGTCGAATGACGGTTCGGCCGGATTGTCCACCACCACGCCGATCATCTTGCGCCGGCCGAACGGAACGATCACCCGCAGGCCGGCGGCAATCGGCGCGTCGCTGCGGTAATCGAAGGGGCCGGGCAAGGGCACGTCCAACGCCACGCGCACCCAGCACACCGCTGTGGTATCCGGGTTCGCGTCTGCGTCAGGCATGGGGGATGGGGACATGCATCTACTGAAAAAGGACTAGCCGAAAGAATGAGGAGCGGCAGGACCGGGATGACAGGATTGTCGCTTGTCGGAGCGCCAATCTTCCACCGGCTCCTGTGGATAACTTTGGGGAAAAGGCCAGGGCAACATCAGAAAATGGAATATGGCAAGAATGCACAAACTATTGCACCCTTGTTGATAAACCGCATTTTCCTATTTAAAACAAGCACTTGAAGCAAGTTTCAAGATTGTAAGCCAGCTTAGAGAGGGTTTTCCCTGGCCCTGAATTTATTGTGCACAAGTCGGCCGCGGGGCCCACTTGCTCCGGCCCTTGGGACCGAAGCGTTCACTTACTTACGCGTGGAGGGCGCGGCTGTACTGGTGGACTTCATCGACCAATTCAGCTACAGCTTCCGGCGGAGTGAAGCGGGAAATGCCGTGCCCCAGATTGAACACATGGCCGCCCTTGCCCACCGGCCCGAAGGCGTCCAGCACGCGGCGCGCTTCCGCGCGAATGGCGCTTGCGCCGCCAAAGAGCGCCATCGGATCCAGATTGCCCTGGAACGCGACCGAGTCGCCGGTACGGCGGCGGGCTGCCGCCAGGTCCACCGTCCAATCCAGGCCGACCGCGTCGCTGCCACAGGCCGCAATGTCTTCGAGCCACTGGCCGCCGCCCTTGGTGAACACAATGACCGGCACGCGCCGGCCTTCATGCTCGCGCGTCAGGCCCGCCACGACTTTCCGGGTGTACGCCAGCGAGAACTGCTGGAACAGGCCGTCAGCCAGCACGCCGCCCCAGCTATCGAACAGCATCACGGCCTGGGCGCCCGCGGCGATCTGGCCGTTCAGGTATTGCAGGGTGGCTTCGGCGTTGATCTCGAGGATGCGGTGCAGCAGATCGGGGCGCGAATACAGCAGGGTCTTGATCAGGCGGTAGTCGTCGCTGCCCTTGCCTTCGACCATGTAACAGGCGATCGTCCAGGGACTGCCGGCAAAGCCGATCAGCGGCACCTTGCCGTCCAGATCGCGGCGGATCACGCTGACCGCATCAAAGACATAGCGCAGCTTGTCCATGTCGGGCACGGCCAGGCGCGCCACGTCCTCTTCGGTACGAATGGGATGCGCAAAGCGCGGGCCCTCGCCTTCGGCGAAGTCCAGGCCCAGGCCCATGGCATGAGGCACGGTCAGGATGTCGGAAAACAGGATGGCCGCGTCCAGGTCATAACGTTCCAGCGGCTGCAGCGTGACTTCCGAGGCGTAGTCCGGGTTCTGCGCCAGGCCCATGAAGGAGCCCGCGCGCGCGCGCGTTTCGCGGTACTCGGGCAGATAGCGACCCGCCTGGCGCATGAGCCAGATGGGGGTATACGGCACGGGTTCGCGCATCAGGGCGCGCAGGAACACATCGTTCTTCAAACGGGGAGCAGACACGGCTAACCTCGACGATCGGAAGCCGTGAGTTTACTTCCCCTGGCTGACAAGGCGGCCGAACCCGCCATGGCCGGCTTGACCGGGCGCAACGGGGCCAGGCGGCATGATGTGCTGCGGGCGCGCGGCGGGGGCCTATGCGGTCGCGCGTGACGGTGCCGGACGCAGCGGTCGGTATCGCGGCGACCCCGTATCAGTCCTCCATGCTGACGCGCCCCACGGCCAGCGCGGCCTGGCGATATGGCGCGGCGTCGATGCCGTGCTTGCGCATCAGCGCCCAGAATGCCCGCCGGTGCTTGGCGCAGGCGCGCGCCGCCTGCGCGACGTTGCCCCCGTGGCGCGACAGCGCATGCCGGATGTATTCGCGCTCGAAGCCGTTCACGACCTGCGCCTTGGCCGCGCGGAATGTCTCCGGGGCGGATCTTTTGTATTGATGGCGCATGGTGTTCAACGCCTGCTCGACGATGTCGGCGGGCACCCGGGGCCGCGCATGCGGCGCGGCGGCCCAGGGCGTCGGGACGGCCCCCGCCGCGCGGCTGGCACGCATCGCATGGGCCGGCGCCAAGGCCGGCATGGCCCGGTCCGCCTCGGCTGGGGCGCCCAGGTAGCTGACCTGGCGTTCGTGGACCCCGCCCGCCACGCTGCCTGGCCGGGCGGCGCCTGGGCGGGCCAGGCGGGCCAGCCGCACCCGCATGCTTTCCAGGCAGACCGGCTGGCCGATGAAGTCCGCGGCGCCCAGGCTCAGCAGGTCCAGGATCGCGGGCGCCTTGACGTCGTGGATGAGGAGCAGGATGGGCGTCGTCAGCGCGTCCCGCGCTTGCTGCAGCGCCATGCGGGCCCAGGCGAGCGAGCACGGCGCCACGGGCAGGATGCAACCGTCGAAACGCCGCAGCGACAACGCGATGCGGGCCAGCGCATCGGGCGCCGGCGCGGCGTCGGCGCCGTCGTTCTCATCAGGACGAACGCCCGGCGGCACCGTGTGGGGTGGCACCGTATCTGGCGGCACTGCATGTGGCGGCACCGAACGTGGCGGTACCGAAGGCAACGGCACCGGATGCAGCCGCACGCGCGTCAGCCCCGCCTGATGGCCAGTGACCCAGGCGCCCATCGTCTTTTCGTGGCCGGGCGCCAGCAGCACCCCGCAATCCAGCACGTCTCGCATGCCTTCCTCGTCTGCATCGCAAAACTGCAGGCTACTTTTGCAGGCCGCACCCGGCTATTCGTAGTGAACGCATTGCGGCGGGCCGCCGTCGGCGCGGCGAGGCGGCGCGGCGGCCCTGCCGCGCTTTCTCCAGGCATGAAAAAAGCGGCCCGCAGGCCGCTTTTTCCAGGTCCGGGACGCGCCCGGAGAGCATCTTGCCGCTTAGTGCGAGCGGCCGCCTTGGCGCAGCTTGCGCGCCGCGATGGCTTGCGCAGCCAGCATGGCGAGCTCGGCTTCGACGACAGCGATGTCAGCCTTGTCCTTGGCGTTGGCCAGGGCCAGTTCGGCCTTCTGGCGCGCTTCCAGGGCACGGGCTTCGTCGAGGTCGGCGGCACGGATAGCCGTGTCGGCCAGGACCGTCACGCTGCCCGGCTGAACTTCCAGGATACCCCCGGCGACGAAGATGTTTTCCTCGCCTTGGTCGGCACGAACGATCTTGACCGTTCCGGGGCGTATGCGCGAGATCAGCGGGGTGTGGCCGGGCAGAATGCCCAGCTCACCCGACTCGCCAGGCAGAACCACGAACTTCGCCTCGCCGGTGAAGATCGCTTCCTCTGCGCTGACCACATCCACATGCAGGGTAGCCATATCGGTTCCTTATTGCAGTTTCTTGGCCTTCTCGAAGGCCTCGTCGATCGAGCCGACCATGTAGAAAGCCTGTTCCGGCAGCGCGTCGCATTCGCCGTTCACGATCATCTTGAAACCACGGATGGTTTCAGCCAGCGGAACGTACTTGCCGGGCGAGCCGGTGAACACTTCAGCAACGTGGAACGGCTGCGACAGGAAGCGCTGGATCTTGCGCGCGCGGGCCACGGCCTGCTTGTCTTCCGGCGACAGTTCGTCCATGCCCAGAATCGCGATGATGTCGCGCAGTTCCTTGTAGCGCTGCAGCGTCTGCTGCACGCCACGGGCCACGGCGTAGTGCTCTTCGCCGACGACTTGCGGGTCGAGCTGGCGGCTGGACGAATCCAGCGGGTCCACGGCCGGGTAGATACCCAGGGCGGCGATGTCACGCGACAGCACGACGGTCGAGTCCAAATGCTGGAAGGTCGTGGCAGGCGACGGGTCGGTCAAGTCGTCCGCAGGGACGTACACGGCCTGGATCGAGGTGATCGAGCCCGTCTTGGTCGACGTGATGCGCTCTTGCAGCTTGCCCATTTCTTCGGCCAGCGTGGGCTGGTAACCCACGGCGGACGGCATACGGCCCAGCAGTGCGGACACTTCGGTACCGGCCAGCGTGTAGCGGTAGATGTTGTCCACGAAGAACAGGATGTCGCGGCCTTCGTCGCGGAACTTCTCGGCCATCGTCAGGCCGGTCAGCGCCACGCGCAGACGGTTGCCCGGGGGTTCGTTCATCTGACCGAACACCATGGCGACCTTGTCCAGAACGTTCGACTCTTCCATTTCGTGGTAGAAGTCGTTGCCTTCACGGGTACGCTCACCCACGCCGGCGAACACCGACAAGCCGCTGTGCTGCTTGGCGATGTTGTTGATCAGTTCCATCATGTTGACGGTCTTGCCCACGCCGGCGCCGCCGAACAGGCCGACCTTGCCGCCCTTGGCGAACGGGCAAACCAGGTCAATAACCTTGATGCCGGTTTCCAGCAGTTCCACCGACGGCGACAGTTCGTCGAAACGGGGAGCGGGCTGGTGGATGCCACGCTTTTCGTCGTGCTGGATCGGGCCGGCTTCGTCGATGGGACGACCCAGCACGTCCATGATGCGGCCCAGCGTGCCGGTGCCGACGGGCACCGAGATCGGGGCGCCCGTGCCGGTGACCTTCATGCCGCGGCGCAGGCCGTCGCTGGAGCCCAGCGCAATGGTACGCACCACGCCGTCGCCCAGCTGTTGCTGCACTTCCAGCGTCAGACCCTTTTCGGCGAACGAGGAACCCTCGTCGGCCAGAGTAAGCGCTTCATAGATCTTGGGCATTTGATCGCGGGGGAACTGAATATCCACCACGGCGCCGATGCACTGAACGATGGTTCCGTTGCTCATGTCGATTCCTTGCTTGATAGCTTTTGACGGGATGCTGCCTGCCTCAAACGGCGGCAGCGCCCCCTACGATTTCCGAAATTTCTTTGGTGATCGCGGCCTGACGGGTCTTGTTGTAGACCAGTTGCAGATCGCCGATGACCTTCTTGGCGTTGTCCGACGCCGCCTTCATGGCGACCATCCGGGCCGACTGCTCCGAAGCCATGTTCTCGGCCACGGCTTGGTACAGCAGGCCTTCAACGTAACGCTGCAGCAGGTCGTCGATCACGCTACGGGCGTCGGGTTCGTAGATGTAATCCCAGCTGTATTCCGACTTCACTTCCGAGGTCTTGGCCAGGCTTTCGGCGCCCGTCTGGTACGGATCTTCCAAACCGCTGGCCAGGGGCAGCAGACGCAGGAACAGGGGCTCTTGCTTCATCGTGTTGACGAAGCGGGTCGAGGCCACGTACAGCGCGTCGATGCGGCCTTCCAGGTAGGCGTCCAGCTGCACCTTGATCGCGCCCAGCAGGCGGTCCAGTTGCGGCTTGTCGCCCAGTTGCACTTCCTGGGAAACCAGTTTGGCGCCGATACGGGTCAGCACACCCACGCCCTTGTTGCCGAAAGCGGTCGCTTGCACGGCGACGCCGTTTTTCTCGAACTCTTTCAGCTTGGCCAACGTCACGCGGGTGATGTTGGTGTTCAAGCCGCCGCACAAACCCTTGTCGGTCGTCACCATGACCACGCCGACCGCCTTGATTTCGCGTTCGACCAGGTACGGGTGGCTGTACTCGGGATTGGCCTGCATCAGGTGCGCAGCAATCTCGCGCACCTTGGTGGCGTACGGACGGCCGGCACGCATCCGTTCCTGCGCCTTGCGCATCTTGGATGCGGCGACCATTTCCATCGCCTTGGTGATCTTGCGCGTGTTTTGCACGCTCTTGATCTTGGTTCGGATTTCCTTAATTCCGGGCATTGCGCTTTCCTGTGAAGACTGGCCGATGGGTTCCGCTGGCGCCTCATCCATCCGGTAAGGATGGGCGAGGCGTCGCGGACGCCTAACCCATCACTTTCTTAAAAAGCACCGTGCTTCTTGAATTCCTGGATGGTCGAAGCCAGTTCGGCCTCGTCGTCCTTGGACAGTTCCTTGGTGTCTTCGATGCGCTGGATCAGGGCAGCGTGCTTGGCCTTCAACTGATCCTTCAGCGACTTCTCGAACGACAGCACTTGGGCCACGTCCACGTCATCCAGGTAGCCGTTGTTGACCGTGTACAGCGTGACAGCCAGTTCCCACACTTGCAGCGGCTGGTATTGCGGCTGCTTGAGCAGTTCCACCACGCGCTTGCCGCGTTCCAGCTGGCGACGGGTCGCGTCGTCCAGGTCGGAAGCGAACTGCGCGAAGGCGGCCAGTTCACGGTACTGCGCCAGGTCGGTACGGATACCGCCGGACAGCTTCTTGACGACCTTGGTCTGGGCAGCACCACCGACGCGCGACACCGAGATACCGGCGTTGATGGCGGGGCGGACACCGGCGTTGAACAGGTCGGTTTCCAGGAAGATCTGGCCGTCGGTGATCGAGATCACGTTGGTCGGAACGAAGGCCGACACGTCGCCTGCCTGGGTTTCGATGATCGGCAGCGCGGTCAGCGAGCCGGTCTTGCCCTTGACGGCGCCTTCGGTGAACTTCTCGACGTATTCTTCGTTGACGCGAGCGGCACGCTCGAGCAGGCGCGAGTGCAGGTAGAACACGTCGCCCGGGTAGGCTTCGCGGCCCGGCGGACGGCGCAGCAGCAGCGAGACCTGGCGATAGGCCCAGGCTTGCTTGGTCAGATCGTCATAGACGATCAGGGCGTCTTCGCCGCGATCGCGGAAGTATTCGCCCATCGTGCAGCCGGCGTAGGCGGCCAGGTACTGCATGGCGGCGGAGTCGGAAGCCGAGGCAGCCACGACGATGGTGTATTCCATCGCGCCGTGCTCTTCGAGCTTGCGGACCACGTTGTTGATCGTCGATGCCTTCTGGCCGATGGCGACGTACACGCAGGTGACGCCCTTGCCCTTCTGGCTGATGATGGTGTCGACGGCCACGGCGGTCTTGCCGGTCTGGCGGTCGCCAATGATCAGTTCGCGCTGGCCACGGCCGATGGGAACCATCGAGTCGATAGCCTTGATGCCGGTTTGCAGCGGCTGCGACACCGAGCGGCGGGCGATAACGCCAGGCGCCACTTTTTCGATGATGTCGGTGGCCTTGGCGTTGACCGGGCCCTTGCCGTCGATCGGCTCGCCCAGCGTGTTGACCACGCGGCCTTTCAGTTCCGGACCGACCGGGACTTCCAGAATGCGGCCGGTCGTCTTGACCTGGTCGCCTTCGGAAACGCCGGTGTAGTCGCCCAGAATCACGGCGCCGACGGAATCACGCTCGAGGTTGAGCGCCAGACCGAAAACGTTGTTGGGGAATTCGAGCATTTCGCCCTGCATCACGTCCGACAGGCCGTGGATGCGGGTAATACCGTCGGTCACGGACACGACGGTGCCCTGAGTACGGACATCAGCCGAAGCGCCCAGGCCCTCGATGCGGCTCTTGAGCAGTTCGCTGATCTCGGAGGGATTGAGTTGCATATTGACTCCTGGAATCCTGTTAGTAGCCTTAAGCGGCGAGCTGATCGCGCATGCGGACCAATTGGGCTTGTACGGAAGTATCGAGCACCTGGTCGCCGACGGCCACGCGCACGCCGCCGATCAGCGACGGGTCGACGGTAACGCTGGGCTTGAGCTTGAGGCCGAATTTTTGTTCGAGCGCGACGATCAGGTCCTTGACCTGGGCATCGCTCAGCTCGAACGCGCTGGTGATTTCCGCCTGCGCCGTGCCTTCGTGACGATTCCGCAGCGCGACGAATTGCGAGGCGATCTCGGGCAGCAGCAGCAGCCGGTCGTTTTCGACCAGCAGCTCGATGAAATTGCGGGCGGCTTGCGGCAAATCGGCCTTGATCAGGCCGGTAAACAGGTCGACGCGCTGCTTGTCGCCCAGACGCGGGTCGGCCATGGCCTCGCGCACGTCGGGGTTGGAGGCGACCTGCGACATTTCGCTGACCAGGTCGGCCCACGCCGGCAGACCGGCCTTGTCGTCGCGCGCTGCGCTGAAGAGGGCTTCAGCGTAGGGCCGGGCAACAGTGGAAAGTTCAGCCATGACGGTCCCGGATTAGAGCTGCGCGCGGAGCTGGTTCAGCAGCTCGGCGTGTGCGCGGGCGTCAACCTCGCGCTTGAGGATCTGTTCAGCACCCTTGACGGCCAACGCGGCAACGTCGTCGCGCAGTGCTTCACGGGCGCGCTGGACTTCCTGCGCGGCATCCTGGGCAGCCTGCGCCACGATGCGGGCACGTTCGGCTTCCGCTTCGCGGCGGGCCTGCTCGATCAGGGAGGCGGCTTGCTTCTCGGCCTCGATGATGCGGGCGTGGTTTTCGGACTTGGCAGAAGCCTCGATCAGACTGACGCGCGCCTGGGCTTGAGCCAGGTCGGCTTTGCCCTTCTCGGCGGCGGCCAGGCCGTCGGCGATTTTTTGGCGGCGCTCGTCCATCGCCTTCGTCAGGGGAGGCCACACGAATTTCATCGTGAACCAGCCCAGAACGAAGAACACGAGCATCTGGAAAATGATCGTCGCGTTCAGATTCACGGTCGTTCCTTTAACACCTTGCGGCTCCGACCGCTCCCGGAAAGGGGCGTCGCGGAGCACTCGATACTTTGCTGATCGGCGATGGAGCCGTTGCTCTCATCGCCGCCAGCGTCATGACCCACCTATTTGCCGGCGGGCGGTGCCTTAGCCGACGAACGGGTTGGCGAAGGCGAACAGCATGGCGATACCCACGCCGATCAGGAATGCCGCGTCGATCAGGCCAGCCAGCAGGAACATCTTCGTTTGCAGAGCGTTCATCAGTTCAGGCTGACGAGCCGAAGCTTCCAGATACTTGCCGCCCATCAGTGCGATGCCGATGCAAGCGCCGATAGCGCCCAGACCGATGATAAGACCGCAAGCGAGGGCAACGAAAGCGACGTTGGTCATGACAACTCCTTGGTTAGAAATCTGAAGTCAAAAATTGAAAAATAAGAGGTACAGCTCAATGCAAGATAATCTTGCTATCCCGCGCCGGCCGGGTGGCCGGCGCTGGAAATTCGGGGGATCAGTGGCCTTCGTGAGCCTGGCCGAGATACACCAGCGTCAGCATCATGAAGATGAAGGCCTGGAGCAGGACGATCAGGATGTGGAAGATTGCCCAGATCGAGCCAGCCAGGATGTGGCCGAAGCCCAAGCCGATGCTGGCGCCGTTGAAGCCGGTCCAGGCGCCGCCCAGGAGGGCGATCAGCATGAAGATCAGTTCGCCGGCGAACATGTTGCCGAACAACCGCATGCCCAGCGACACGGACTTGGCGGCGTATTCGATCAGGTTCAGCAGCAGGTTGAACGGAGCCAGGACGACGGCGCCCAGGCCATGCGCATGGAACGGCGCGGTGAACAGTTCCTTCACGAAACCGCCCGGCTTCTTGATCTTGATGCCGTAGTAGAACATCAGGAGCAGCACGCCCAGCGACATGCCCATCGGCACGTTCAGGTCGGCGGTCGGGAGGATGCGGTGGTAGTAGAGCGGATCGCCGTGCTCGGCGCCCAGGCCGGTCAGGCGCCAGATGGACGGCAGCAGGTCAACGGGCAGCAGGTCCAGCGCGTTCATCAGGATGATCCAGAGGAACACGGTGAGGGCCAGCGGGGCGATGAAAAGACGGCTCTTGGCGTTGTGGACGATGCCCTTGGCCTGGTCGTCGACCATGTCGACGATCATTTCCACGAAGGCCTGGAAGCGGGAAGGAACGCCGCTGGTGGCGCGGCGCGCGGCGCGCCACAGGAAGAAAATGACGATCAGGCCCATCAGGCCGGACCAGAACAACGAGTCGTAATTGATGATGTCGAACTGAGCAATAGCGCTCTGTTTCTCACCGGTATTGTTCAGATGCACCAGGTGATGCTGAATATACGCGGATTGAGGCGACACGTCGCTGGCAGCAGCCATTTGAATCCTACCCTATTTGCTGTATGCCCGGCCCTTGCGAACCGGACGATTCCACGATTTCGTTTGCCGCAACTTACTCGGCGCTAAGACAGCCTGCGGAACATCAGGAGCAGGAGATAGCCCTTCAATGTGAGTATCAGACCGAGCAACGCGGCGGGCCATACAAGCCAGTCCTGCGTCACACGCGAAAGCAGCCACAACAGCAACGCCGTTGCGAACAACTTGATCAACTCACCAGAGAGAAAGGTAAAGGGACTGGCTTTACCGGCCCGAACGCTGACAGCCAGGCGCAATGCGAACAACGCATTGGGTATGAAATACGCTCCTGCCCCCGCCAGCGCCGACCAACCAGCCGCCGCCCCTCCGACAACCCCCGCTATTACTGCTGCTGCGAACCCCATGGCGCCTTGCGCCGCCAATGCCAACAGAAGCCCGCGGCTAGCCTGAGCATCCAGCGCCGCGCGATCCGCGTCGCTGAGAACCAGAACCTTATCCACCATATCCGGATCGATCGAATCCTGATCCAGACCCGCCCCCAGACTTTGCCCAGGGCGCGGCCCTAAGCTTTGCTGTGGCTGCATGGAGTTCTGCTGCATCAAACTTCCCCGCCTAACGTGCCCATAAGGGTAACGTGACCCCGAAGGGCTTGGCCCCTGAGGGAATCGACGCGCTTTTCTAGGCGCATGTTCTTATCCCGCAAGCGTCAAACCCGCAGAGTATAGCTTGATTCGTTTTACCCTAGCAAATGAACTTTCGGCCGTTTGTAAGGTGGCAACAACGCCTGCCGCGCATTGAAAAAGGGGACGACCGGGCGGGCCGCCGAGGCGCATGCATCTGCCTGCGCGGCCCATGAAAAGGCGCGCGGCCCCTTGCCGGGGACCGCGCGCCCTGTGCACTCGCCTGGTCTCAGTCTTCCTTGACCGGCGGCGGCGCCCACTGCCCGTCCAGGGCGGTGTTCTGCGGCGAATACAGACGCATGCTGAGCACGAACGGACCGTCGGCGGCCGGCGTGCTGACCCAGTTGGCGCGCTTGGACTCGCCCGGGTCGCGGCGCTGGACGTAGATGTCGAGCGAGCCGTCGGCGTTGTACTTCAGGCCGTCGGTGCTGCGGATCACGTAGCGGTTGGCCGGGTTTTCGGCAAAGCCGTATTTGTCGTTGTAGACATGCAGCGACCAGAACGCATTGACCGGAGGCAGCTGGCCCTTGTCGAAGTGCAGCACGTAGTCTTCGCTGGCGTCGAGCATGCGACCCTTGGAATCGGACACCGTGACCGGATACAGCACGTCTTCCGGCGTCGGCGCACCCAGGCCGGCATAGGCGATGGCGGCGCGGCGCGTGTAGTCGGTGCCGTAGGTGCCGATGCCCGTCAGCACGGTGTTCCAGCCGTTGATCGGCGTGCCCAGGCGCGAGACGTTGTCGGCGATGCGGCGGCCGGCCAGCGGCTGCGCGTCCGTCAGCGCCTGCTGCACGGCCGGGCTCAGGCGGCCATACGAGAACGGCTGGCGGTCGTCCAGGCCGATACGGCGCATGCGGTCGAGCATGGGCGTGTCGTTGGCGTGCGGCGGGTTGTTGCGCAGCGCGTCGAAGAACACGGCAAAGAAGCTGGCGGCATCCATGCCCGCGACCTGTTCGGCGGGCGTGCCGTCGGGCACCGTGGTGGCCGGGGCCGGCATGGGCATCGGCAGGTTGCTGCCGATCGGCGCCGTGCCGACGCCCGCGCCGGTCTGCGGATAGGCCGAGCCGGCATTGCGGCCGCGCGGCGCCGTCATGGGCGTCACGGGCGCCAGCATGGGACGCGCCGTCATGCCGGCCTGGATCTGATTGACCGCGGCGTAGTCCTGCGGACCGCCCGCTTGCGTCCAGCCGATGAGCCAGCCCATCGACGTCGGGCTTCGGATCACGTCGACACCCGCGGGCAGATTGCCCTGCCAGTGCGGCCCGACGATGGCGAACGACTGCGCGCCGGACCCGTTGGTGCG
Source organism: Achromobacter sp. NFACC18-2 (assembly GCF_900108985.1). Lineage (NCBI taxonomy): Bacteria > Pseudomonadati > Pseudomonadota > Betaproteobacteria > Burkholderiales > Alcaligenaceae > Achromobacter > Achromobacter sp. NFACC18-2. The sequence goes on from NZ_FNYM01000006.1 coordinate 38,368, forward strand.
CGTGCCGCGTGACGCGAAGACATCGCTCCACATGTCCAGGGCCGAGAGCACGGTGTAGCGGCCGCCGGTGTCGGGCAGGTTGATGATGAGCGGGGCGCGCGAGACATCGAACCACAGGCTGGAGTACAGCGCGTCGGCGCTGGGCCACGGCGCATCGGTCGCGCGCGGATCCGGGAACGCCGCCTTGTGTCCGAACTGGTTCATCGGCGCCTTCCCGTCCAGCGGGCTTTGCACGGCGGTGGCCTGGCGACGCGCCAGCTCCATCAACACCATGGGGTAGGCATAGACATAGGCATCGATGGCTGTGTCGCGCAATTCCTGCTCGCTCATTCTCGGCGCGGCGGCCTGGGCGGCGGGGTACGGCGTCTCGGACACGAGGCGCAGCGTGGGTTGCGGCGATTGAGCCTGGGCGACATTGAGGAAGCAGACGCTGAGCGCGCCGGCGAGCGCAGCCGTGGACAGCCGGCGGGTAGCGGTAGATTTACGCATGCAAGGCTCCTTCTTGATTTTGTTTGCGAGCGAGCCGCCGCGCGACTTGCCAGCGTGGGCAAGCCGCTCTGGCGCGGCACCTCGGGATGACGCTTATTCAGGATAGGGGCGAAGTCTGCAACAAGGTGCTAGCCATACGTTTCAAGGCGAAACCCGCATGTTGCAGCGCGCATGCATGAAAAAAGGCGCGCCTTCATAGGGCGCGCCTGGCGTTGGCGGGCCTGCGTGGGGCGCAGGCCGGCGAGTAACAAGGCTTAACGGTGTTTGAAGTCGGGTTTGCGCTTTTCGGTGAAGGCGGCCATGCCTTCCTTCTGGTCTTCGGTGGCGAAGAGCGAATGGAACACGCGGCGTTCAAAGAGCAGGCCTTCGTTGAGCGAGCCCTCGAAGGCACGGTTCACGCATTCCTTGGCCATCATGACCGAAGGCAGCGACATGGAGGCGATGACCGTGGCCGCGTCCATGGCTTCTTCGAGCAGCTTGTCGGCGGCGACCACGCGCGACACGAGGCCCGCGCGTTCCGCTTCCTCGGCGCCCATCATGCGCGCGGTCAGCGCAAGATCCATGGCCTTGGCCTTGCCGACGGCGCGCGGCAGGCGCTGGGTGCCGCCCGCGCCGGGGATCACGCCCAGCTTGATCTCGGGCTGGCCGAACTTGGCCGTGTCCGCCGCGATGATGATGTCGCACATCATGGCCAGTTCGCAACCGCCGCCCAGCGCGTAGCCGGCCACCGCGGCGATCACGGGCTTGCGGATGCGCTTGAGCGTCTCCCAGTTGCGCGTGATGTATTCGCTGCCGTACACGTCCATGTACGACCAATCCTTCATGGCGCCGATGTCGGCGCCCGCCGCGAAGGCCTTTTCGCTGCCCGTGATGACGACGCAGCCGATGTCGGGATTGGACTCGAAAGCCAGCAGCGCGGCGCCGAGTTCGTCCATGAGCTGATCGTTCAGCGCGTTGAGCGCCTTCGGACGATTCAGCGTCAGCAGGCCGACTCGGCCTCGGGTTTCGACCAGTACAAACGACTCGCTCATGAATGTCTCCGGTAATAAGATATGAGCATGAAGAAAAATGATGACGTGCCTCCCATACTTTACCGCCTCGCGCCCCATGATCCCGCCGGACACCGCTACCGGATAACCCTTACCGTCGCCTCGCCCTCCCCCGCCGGCCAGCGCCTGTCATTGCCGGCCTGGATACCGGGCAGCTATCTGATCCGCGACTTTTCGCGCCAGATCGAATCGGTGGCCGCCTATGCGGGGTCGCGGCGCGTGAATGTCGACAAAATTGATAACCACACGTGGCAGGCGGCGCCCTGCGACGGGCCGTTGCGCATCGAATACACGGTCTACGCGTGGGACCTGTCGGTGCGCGGCGCGCACCTGGACGAGACGCACGGCTTTTTCAATGGGACCAGCGTGTTCCTGCGCGTGCATGGCCAGGAGCTCGAGCCTTGCCTGCTGGACCTGGCGCCGCCGCGCGGCATCGAGGGCTGGAAGGTGTACACGAGCCTGCCCGAAGCCGTGGGCCACCGGGGCGCGGCCCGCCGCCACGGCTTTGGCTTGTACCTGGCCCCGGACTATGACGGGCTGATCGATCATCCGGTCGAGATGGGCACGCCGCAGGTATCGCGTTTCGAGGCGCATGGCGCGGAGCACGAACTGGTATTCACGGGCGTCGCGCCGAACCTGGATCTTGCGCGCATCACCGACGACGTGAAGAAAATCTGCGAAACCCAGATCGCGTTTTTCGAGCCCCGCACCAAACGCGCGCCGTTCCTGGACAGTACCGACCGCTATGTCTTCATGACGATGGTGACGGGCGACGGCTACGGCGGCCTGGAGCATCGCGCGAGCACGGCGCTGATGACCGCGCGCAAGGACCTGCCGGTGCTGGGCCAGCAAGGCCAGGGCGAAGGCTATCGCGGCTTTCTGGGACTGGTGAGCCACGAGTATTTCCACACGTGGAATGTCAAGCGCATCAAGCCGGACGCGTTCGCGCCGTACGATCTTTCGCAGCCGGACCTGACGCGCCTGCTCTGGGTGTTCGAGGGCTTCACGTCCTACTACGACGACCTGCTGCTGCTGCGTTCGGGCGTGATCGCGCGCGCCGATTATCTGCGCCTCTTGGCCAAGACGATCACCAGCGTGGCGCGCACGCCGGGCCGCCACAAGCAGTCGGTGGCCGAGAGCTCGTTCGATGCGTGGACGCGCTACTACAAGCAGGACGAGAACTCCCCGAACGCGCTGGTGAGCTACTACACGAAGGGCGCGCTGGTGGCCCTGGGGCTGGACCTGCTGATCCGCCAGGCGTCTTCCGGCGCGCATTCGCTGGACGATGTGATGCGGCTGCTGTGGGACCGCTACGGCCGCGATTTCTACCGCGGCAATCAGCAAGGTCTGCCGGAAGACGGATTGCCGGCGCTGATCCTGGAGGCAACCGGCGTGGACACGCGCCGCTTCATCGACCGCCATGCCTACGGGACGGCGGATGTGCCGCTGGCGGCGCTGCTTGAACCCCATGGCGTGTCGCTGCAATGGAAGGCGTCGGCGCACATTCCATCGCTGGACGTGCGCACGCGCAAACAGGGCGATTCGCTGACGCTGGCAACCGTGCTGGAAGGCGGCGCCGGCCACAAGGGCGGATTGTCCGCGGGGGATGTGCTGGTCGCGATCGATGGGCTGCGCGTGGATGCGCCGGCAGGGCTCGATCTGCTGCTCGCGCAGCATCGGGCGGGGGACCGCGTGACGGTGCATGTGTTTCGGCGCGACGAACTGAGGGCGTTCCGGGTCCGGCTGAGTGGACCCGACGCGTCCGAGTGCGTACTGACGTGAAGCTCGCCGGCTGACCGGCGACGGCCGGGAGGCCGGCTGCCGGAAGCGCCGGGCCGGGGCGTCCAGGACGCCCCGCGTCGCATGACGCCGGGCGGCATTCCGCCTAGAGCAGTTTTCCGGGGTTCATGATGCCCGCCGGGTCCATGACCTTCTTGATTTCCCGCATCAGCCGCAACTCCACCGGATCCTTGCTGTGCAGGAAGTGATCGCGCTTTAGCTGGCCGATCCCGTGCTCTGCCGAGATGCTTCCCCCGTAGCGGTTGACTTCGTCCAGCACCGCGTCCGTGATCGCCGCGCCATGTTCGGCAACCCAGTTGCGGTCCGCGCCGGCGGGACGGGACAGGTTGTAGTGCAGGTTGCCGTCGCCGAAGTGCCCGAAGATGAAGGGGCGGATGTCAGGGTAAATGGCGCGCACGCGGGCTTCGGCGGATTGCATGAAGTCGGGAATGCGTTCGATGGGCAGCGAAACGTCGTGCTTGAGGTGAGGGCCGTCGGCGCGCTGGGCTTCGGAGATTTCCTCGCGCAGCTTCCACAGCGTCTGCAACTGGGCAAGCGAGGCCGAGACCGCGGCGTCCAGGCACAGGCCGCGCTCAAGCGCGGTGCCGATGACGTTTTCAAGCAGTGCGTTCAGGGCCTGTTCGTCGGCGGTGTCGGCCAGTTCCACCAGCACGTAGGCCGGGTAGCGCTGCTCGAAGGGTTCCTGCACGCCCTCGGCGTGCGTGAGCACCAGGTCCAGGCAATCGCCCGTGAAGAACTCGAAGGCCTGCAGCCGCGCGCCGCATTGCTCGAACAGGATTTCGAACAACTGCAGGGCTTGCGCCGGGGATTCGACCGCGGCAAGCACCACCGAACGCACGTCGGTGCGCGGGAACAGGCGCAGCGCGACGGCGGTGATGATGCCCAGCGTGCCCTCGGAGCCGATGAGCAGTTGCTTGAGGTCGTAGCCGGTGTTGTCTTTGCGCAGCGTGCGCAGGCCGTGGAAGATTTCGCCGGTGGGCAGCACCGCTTCCAGGCCCAGCACGAGTTCGCGCGCCATGCCGTAGCGGACGACGTTCACGCCGCCCGCGTTGGTGGCCACGTTGCCGCCGATCTGGCTGGAGTCTTCCGCGGCAAGGCTGAGCGGCAGCAGGCGGCCGGCGTCCTGCGCGGCGCGGCGCAGGTTGCCGAGGATGGCGCCGGCTTCGGCGACCAGGGTGTTCGCCACGGTGTCGATGGCGCGCACGGCGTTCATGCGGTCCAGGCTGATGACGACGTTGTGCGCGCCGCCATCGGGCGTGGCGCCGCCGCACAGGCCGGTGTTGCCGCCACGCGGAACCACGGGCACGCCGGCCTGCTGGCAGAGCGCCAGGCACGTTGCCACTTCCGCGGTCGTGCGCGGGCGCACGACTGCCTGGGCCTGGCCGTTGTACAGGCCGCGCCAGTCGGACAGCCACGGGGCGATGTCCGCCGGGGCGGTGAAGACGGTATCGGGGCCCAGGGCCTGGACCAGCCGTTGAGAAAAGTCGGATGCAGTCATGAGATGTGGTTTGCGGCGGAAAAGGGAAGATCGAGTTGCAGGCGGCTGGCGGCCTGGCGCAGGTGGCCGATGGCGGCCTGCCGGGCGCGGTCGGGATCGCGCGAGCGGATGGCCTCGAACACGGCGACGTGCTCCTGATGCACGGCGAGCGTCAGGCCATCCTGCAGGCGGCTGTTGGACCGGGCCGTGCTGACGGCCAGGCGCAGCTGCAGGTTCAGGTATTGCAGCAGGTCCTGGTAATAGCTGTTGTGGGTGGCGGCGGCGATGGCGACGTGAAAGGCGATGTCGTGTTCGACGCCCTGTTCGGGATGCTCGAGGTTCGCTTGCAGGCGAGCGAGCGCCTCTTCCATGGCCAGCAGGTCCGATGCGGAACCGCGGACGGCGGCAAGCGCGGCGGCGCCGCCTTCCAGTTCCATGCGCAGTTCGTAGACGCTGGCCAGCTTTTCGCGGTTGACGGCAATGCCGGAGGACACCTGGAAGCCTTGCGCCCCGGTGCGCGAGACGACGGTGCTGCCGGAACCCTGGCGGCTCTGGATCAGCCCTTGCGCGCGCAGGCGTTCCGTCGCTTCGCGGATGACGGCGGCGCTGACGCCGTACTGCTCGGCCAACAAACGGCCCGCGGGCAGCTTGGCGCCGACGGGATGGACGCCGTCCGCGATTTCGCTGGCGAGCTGGCGAGCGACCTGCTCGGTGAGGGTGAGGTGCTTGGTCAACATCGGCGGATTATAGGCAGATTTTTCAGGTTATCTGATAACTTTGTTGTTACGGAGGACGGTGGGAGTTATTCGTTCAGTGTGATTATTTCGGACTGATTCGGACAGCGGCGCCCGCGGCCTGGCCGCGACGCTTGCGCTCAAGCCGCCATTGAAGCGCCCGGCATGTCCTCGTTCACGTCGCAGGATGCACCCTGGTCCACCACGCAGCAGCGTCCGCCCTGCGCCTTGGCGCGATACAGCGCCGCGTCGGCGGAGTCCAGCGCCCCCTGGGGCGTGCGGTTGGCGCCCGTCATGATGGAGATGCCGATGGACAGGCCGACGCAGACCCGCGTGCCATCGGCCAGGGTGATGGGCTGGGAGGCGTCGCGCAGCAGGTGGTCGCCCAGCCGCAAGGCGGCGGTGGCGTCGATGCCGGTGACCAGGACGATGAATTCGTCGCCCCCGATGCGGGCGGCCACGTCGTCCACCCGGAGCATCGCCCGCATGCGGTCCGCGATGGTCCGCAGCACCAGATCGCCCGCGGCGTGGCCGTAGCTGTCGTTGATGCGCTTGAAATCGTCCATGTCCATGTAGAGCAGCGCCGCCGCGCTGTCGTGGCCGCGCGCGCTGGAGCACACCCGCTCCAGCGCCGCCTGCAGGCCGGCGCGGTTGGCCAGGCCGGTGAGCGCGTCTTCGCTGGCGCGCCGGTCGCTGTCCCGTTCGGCCTGCATGGTGGACACCAGGATGCGGTTCAGCCGGTGCGAGGCGATGCTCATGCTGATCAGGTAGAACGGAATCTGGATGAAGACGATGACCATCACCCATTCGCCCGTGAAGAGCGCGCCCAGGCACATGGGCCCCAGGCTCAGGAAGATCATGACGCCCACCAGCCGCGGCGCGCCGTAATTGCGAAAGCAGATGCCCCCGGCCATGGCGCCGCAGGACACGCCGGCCAGCGTCGCGGCGAGCCAGTCGCCGTTCAGAAAGGTGACGAAGACGCCATAGCCCACGCTGAACGCCCACATCAGGGCCAGGACGATATAGATGTCGGTATGGGTGTTGCCGCCCTTGGGCGCCGCGCGCAGGGCGGCACGCAGGATGGTGACGCGCACGATCGCGAGCACGACTTCCAGGATCAGCCAGGAGACATACAGCGGTTCCGGGCGGCGCCACGCAACGACGCCCGAGATCATCAGCGTGTTGATGACCCCGCCGGCAAAAATGGGAAGCGTGCCGAAGAGACTGGCGATGAGGGCCGCGCGGATGTCCGCCGGCGTGTCGTGCCCGGTATGTGTCAGCCAACGCGTGAGCCGCCACTTGGGCAGGCTGAACTTCAGTCCTGTATCCACGCCGTCATGTCCATGGCCATCTACCCGATTTCAGTAGGCTGGCTGGCGTTATAGCAGGTATCTCAGGCCTTTAGTATTGTCCCCAAGTGCAATACGGCCGCGTTTCAGGCCTGTCCGCGGTGGCCGCAAACGGCGCATTCCGGGTCCCGCTGCACGTTGACGCTGCGCCATTGCATGGTGCGCACGTCCAGCCACAACAGGCGGCCGGACAGGCTTTCGCCCACCCCGGACAGCAGCTTGAGCGCCTCGGCGGCCTGCATGCTGCCGATGATGCCGACCACCGGGGCGAACACGCCCATCGTGGCGCAGTTGGCTTCCTCGACCTCGTCGGCCTCGGGGAACAGGCAGTGATAGCACGGCGCGTTGTCGTCGCGCAGGTCGTAGACGCTGACCTGGCCGTCAAAGCGGATGGCGGCGCCGGAAACCAGCGGCTTGCGGTGCTGCACGCACGCGCGGTTGATCGCGTGGCGGGTGGTGAAGTTGTCGGTGCAGTCGAGCACCAGGTCCGCCTGGGCGACCGCATCGGACAGGGCCTGGTCCTTCAGGCGCTCGACCCGGGCATGGACCCGGGTCTGCGGGTTGAAGGCGTGCAGCATGTCGCGGCCGGACTCGGCCTTGGGGCGGCCGACGCTGGCGGTGGTGTGCAGGATCTGGCGTTGCAGGTTGCTCAGTTCGACGACGTCGTCGTCGGCCAGCGTGATGTCGCCCACGCCAGCGGTGGCCAGGTAGAGCGCGGCGGGCGAACCCAGGCCGCCCGCCCCCACGATGAGCACACGCGCCGCCAGGAGTTTTTCCTGCCCTTCGATCCCGAGTTCGTCCAGCAGGATGTGGCGGGCATAGCGCAGCAGTTGCTCGTCGTTCATTTGTTCTTACTGGGCTCGACTCCGGTCGGCGTGATCGTCATGCGCTGGGGCGTTCCGCCGCCGGCCTTGGCGTCAGCCTTGGCCTGGGCGCGGGCCGAGCCCTTCTGCACCGGCTTGCCGGCCAGCAGGTTCAGGGCCTGCTGCAGCTGGAAGTCGTCCTTGCCGCCGAATTCGAAGACCTTGGCCGGCAGTTCGACGTTGTCCTGGTCGGCGCTGGATTTGACTTCGTTGGTGGTCTGCTGGTTGGACAGGTGGCGCTGCAGGTCGGCTTCGCGCGGCAGGCGGAACAGGTCGCCATCGGCCGTGTCGGCCACGACGTAATCCGGTTCGATGCCGGTTGCCTGGATGGAACGGCCGCTGGGCGTGAAGTAGCGCGAGGTCGTGAGCTTGACCGCGGTGGTTTCAGACAGCGGCAGGATCACCTGCACGGAGCCCTTGCCGAACGTGCGGTTGCCCAGCACCTTGGCGCGCTTGTGGTCTTGCAGCGCGCCGGCCACGATCTCGGACGCCGAGGCCGAACCCACGTTGACCAGCACCACCATGGGCACGGTCTTGGTCCAGGCCGGCAGGCCCGACAGGTAGTTGCTTTCGCCGCGGGCGTATTCCGAAGGCGTCGCCAGGTACTTGTGGCGGGCGTCCGGCGTGCGGCCGTCGGTGGACACCACGAGCGTATCGGGCGGCAGGAATGCGCCGGACACGCCGATGGCGCTGGTCAGGAGGCCGCCCGGGTCGTTGCGCAGGTCCAGCACCAGGCCCTTGGGCGGTTCCTTCGCGCCCAGCTCCTTGAGCTGCTTGGCCAGGTCCGCGCCGGTCTTTTCCTGGAACTGGGCCACGCGCACATAGCCGATGCCGTTGTCCAGCATCTTGCTGCGCACGCTGCGCACCTTGATGATGTCGCGCACGATCTTGACCACGATGGGCTGCGGGCGGTCGGCGCGCATGATCGTCAGGGTGATCGGCGACTTGGGCGCGCCGCGCATGAGCTTGACCGCGTCGTTCAGCGTCATGCCCTTGGTGGGCGTGTCGTCGATCTTGATGATGAGGTCGCCGGCCATGACGCCTGCGCGGGCGGCGGGCGTGTCCTCGATGGGCGAGATCACCTTGACGAAACCGTCTTCGGCGCCGACCTCAATGCCCAGGCCGCCGAACTCGCCCTGGGTGGCGGTCTGCATTTCGCGGAACGCATCGGCATCCAGGTAGGCGGAGTGCGGGTCCAGATTCGACACCATGCCGGAGATGGCATTGTCGATCAGGGTCTTGTCGTCGACGGCTTCGACGTAGTTGTTCTTGATGGCGGCAAAGACATTGCTCAGTTGCCTGAGCTCGTCCAGAGGCAGGGGACTGCCGCGCTGGGCGACCGCAGTCACGCCCACACTCAGCAACACACCCGCCACCGCACCGATGGCAATCAGACCGAAACCGCGAAACTTACGAGTGCCCATGCACACTTCCCGAATTGTGTTTTCGCCGATGGGTTTGGCAATGTGCCAACGGTTTTTAACCAACGGTTTTTACCAACGACATATCATTTGCCGGCCGCGTCGAGACAGACGGCGTGAATCTACTGCGCCAGCCACTGGGCCGGGTCCACAGGAGCGCCACGATGGCGAATTTCAAAGTATAGGCCGGATTCCACTTGGCCGCCGGTTGCCCCTACCGTAGCAATAGTATCGCCGCCCGCCACCGCATCGCCCACCCGTTTGAGCAGGCTTTGGTTGTAAGCATAGACGGTCAGGTACTGCTGCCCATGATCCACGATGATCAGATTTCCAAAGCCGCGCAGCCAATCGGCGTAGACCACCGTGCCCGGGGCCACCACCTTGACGGGCGTGCCCTCGGCCGCGCGCAGCACCACGCCCCGCCACACGCCGCCATCCGGACGGTCCACCCCGAACCGGCCCTGGATCTGCCCGCGCACGGGCATGGCCAGGCCGTGGCGCAGCCCGTTGCCCGCGCCCACGGGGGCCGCCTTGGCTGACTGCTGCGACGAAGCACTGCGCGTTGGAGTGGCGCCGCCCTCGATCGGTTCCGCCTTTTTGGGGGGATCCGCGGGTTTTGCCTGAGTCGGGGTATCGGCCGGACCGCCGATGCGGGTCTGCCGCTGCTCGGCCGGACGCAGTCCGGCGGCGTCGGGGTCGGCCACGGCCACCGGGCCGCGATTCTGGCGGGCCGCCGCCTCGACCTGCTCGCGCGCCTGGGCGGCCTCGCGGGCTTCGCTGTCGCGGCGCACGCCGTCTTCGGCGGCCTTGCGGTCCGCCTCGGCCTTGCGGCGGGCGTCCTGAGCACGGCGTTCGGCCTCGGCGCGCTTCTTGGCCTCTTCGGCGGCGCGGCGGGCTTCTTCGGCAGCGCGTCGCGCTTCCTCGGCCCGTCGGACCTCCTCGGCCCGCTTGCGCGCTTCTTCGGCCTTGCGGGCTTCCTCGATCTGCTTGGCGATGGCCGCGTCCAGATCGGTGATGAGGCGAGACAGGCGCTGGTCGTCGCGCCCCAGCTTGTTGGCTTCGGCGCGCTGGGCGGCGATCTGTCCCTCGAGCTGGGCCAGCAGGGTCGCGCGCTCTTTCTGCTGCGCGACCAGGGCGGTTTTCTGTTCGGAGGTCTCGGCGACCACTTTTTCGATCTCGGCGCGGCGGTCGTCCGCGCGCGCCTGCAGCGCGGCCAGCCGGTCGATGTCGGCCCGCAGCGCCTTCACGGCGTCCGCCCGGGCGCGGGACACGTAGTCCAGATAGCCGAGGTTGCGGCCCAGCACCTGGGGATCGTCGCCCGAGAGCAGCGCCGTCCAGGGCGACAGGCCGCTGGTGTATTGGGTGCGCAGCTGGTCGGCCAGTTCGACGCGGCGCTTGGCCAGCACGGCCTCTTGCACGGTGATCTGCTTTTCCAGCGACGCGAGGTCCGCCGTGGCCTGGCGGTTGGCGTCGGCCAGTTCCTTCAGGCGCAGGTTGATCCGGGAAATGGACGATTCCGACTGCTTGAGCGCGTCGGCAGCCTCTTTGCGGGCGGCCTCGCGCTGGTCGATGTCTTTTTGCAGGTTTTCGATGCGGTCGCGCAACGCGGCCTGCTGCTTTTCGGCGTCGGACTGGCGCCCGGCGAGGTCGCTGGGCGCGGCGCGCGCAGGCAGCGCCGCTCCGGCCAGCATGACCGCCAACAACAACCCCGCCGTGCGACGCATAGAGATATCAGTCCTTCTTGGCCTTGCCCTGGGCCGCCACCGCGGCCATGGCCGCCTCGATCTCGGCGGCATCGCCGAGATAATAGTGGCGGATGGGACGCAGGTCATCATCCAATTCATAAACCAGCGGCTGGCCGGTGGGGATGTTCAGGTTGACGATGTCGTCGTCCGAGACGTTGTCCAGGTGCTTGATCAGGGCGCGCAGGCTGTTGCCATGGGCGGCGATCAGCACCTTGCGGCCCGAGCGGATGGCCGGAGCGATGGATTCGTTCCAGAACGGCAGCACGCGGGCCACGGTGTCCTTCAGGCACTCGGTGGCGGGAAGCTGGTCGGCCGGGATCTTGGCGTAACGGCTGTCGAAACGCGGGTGGCGTTCATCGTCCAGCGACAGCGGCTCCGGGGCGATGGCATAGGCGCGGCGCCAGATCAGCACCTGCTCGTCGCCATACTTGGCGGCCGTCTCGGACTTGTTCAGGCCCTGCAGGGCGCCGTAATGGCGCTCGTTCAGGCGCCAGTTCACGCCGACCGGGGTGTACATGGCGTCCATGGCATCCAGCGCGATCCAGAGCGTGCGGATGGCGCGCTTGAGGACGGAGGTGTAGGCCAGGTCGAAGGTGTAGCCTTCCTTCTTGAGCAGTTCGCCGGCCTTGCGGGCCTGTTCGCGGCCCGTGTCGGTGAGATCGACGTCGGTCCAGCCGGTGAATCGGTTGTCCAGGTTCCACTGGCTTTCGCCATGGCGCATCAGTACGAGTTTATGCATGGTTTGGGGCGCCCGCCGCGCGGGTTAAAGTTGGAGGATGGTTAAGGAATGCGCTCATTTTATAATTGAGTGATTTTGCCCGTGATTTTGCCCCGGCGCACCGCGTCCACTTCCCGGACGCGGCGCATCAGGGTTCGCCCCTACCAGGCTGGCCGACGTACGCTGGCCGACGTACTACAGGAAACCCCGTGGATCTTTTGCAATTCTTGCTCGATAAAAACAACATTTTCATTGTCGCCGTCGCCGTGGTCTCCGGCGTGATGCTGATCATTCCCGCCCTGCGCAAGGGCCGGACGGGGTCCGCCATCAGCACGAATGAAGCCATCCAGATGGTCAACCAGCGCAATGCCGTGTGGGTCGACGTGCGTCCCGCCGAACAATTCCAGGCCGGCCACATCGCGCAGGCACGAAACGTGCCGGCGGCCGACATCGAGCAGAAGGCCAGCTCGCTGCCCAAGAACAAGCCGCTCGTGGTGGTCTGCGACAACGGCCGCGACTCGGCCCGCGCCGTCGCCAAGCTGCGCGCCCAGGGCTTTACCGACGTGGTGCCGCTCGAAGGCGGCATGCGCGCCTGGTCGGCGGCCAGCCTGCCGGTCACCCAGAAGGGTTGAATCGGGGCGACTCGCCCCCATCTTCCCTTTCTTGTAACCCCCAGGAGCGCCCTATGAACAAAGTTGTCATGTACAGCAAGGACTATTGCCCGTATTGCGCCCGCGCCAAGGCGCTGCTGGAGCAGCGCGGCGTGGACGATCTGGAAATCATCCAGATCGACCGCGAGCCGTCCCAACGCGACATCATGATCGAACGAACCGGCCGGCGCACCGTCCCCCAGATCTTCATCGGCGAAACCCATGTCGGCGGATGCGACGACCTGATGGCCCTGGACCGCTCGGGTGGACTGACGCCCCTGCTGAACGGCTAATCGCCCCTTTTTGCCCTCCCACCAACGGAAACACTCATGGCTGATCAAGACCAAAACACCCAGCAAGAAGGCGGCAACGACGCGCCCTCGTTCAATCTGCAGCGCGTCTACCTGAAAGACCTTTCGCTGGAAATGCCCAACGCGCCCCACGTGTTCCTGGAGCAGGAAGCGCCCCAGGTCGAGGTGAGCATCACCGTGGGCGGGCAGCGCCTGGCCGAAACCGTGTTCGAAACCACGGTCACCGTCACCGTCACCACGCGCATCAACGACAAGGTCGTGTACCTGGTCGAAGGCACGCAAGCCGGCATCTTCGAAGCGGCCAACATTCCGGAAGAGCAGCTTGACCCGCTGCTGGGCATTGTCTGCCCCACGATGCTGTATCCGTACCTGCGCGCCAACATCGCCGATGCGATCACCCGCACCTCGATGCCCCCGCTGCACCTGACCGAGGTGAACTTCCAGGCCCTGTACGAGCAGCGCATCGCCGAACTGCAACAGCAGCAGGCTGGCGCCGCCAACGGCAGCGCAGGCGACTCGGGCATCATCCTGCCCCCCGGCGCCACCCGCCAGTAAGCACGCCGCGGCGCCCCATGAACCAACCCGCCGAGCCGCGCCTGCGCGTCGCCGTCCTGGGTGCGGGCAGTTGGGGCACCGCGCTGGCGGCGGCCGCAAGCCGCCGCCACCCCACCCAGCTCTGGGCGCGTGAAGCCGCGCAAGCGGCCGCTATGGCCGCCACCCACGAGAATGCCCGCTACCTGCCGGGCATCACCCTGCCCAAGACGCTGCAGTTTTCCTCCGACCTGGACGCCACTCTGCGCACCCTGCAGGACGACGCCGCGCGCCGCCTGATCGTGCTGGGCGTGCCGGTCGCGGGCCTCACGTCTCTCTGCGAGGCGCTGTCGCAACGGCTGCCCGCGCTGGGACTGCAGGACACCCCCATCGTCTGGACGTGCAAGGGCTTTGAAGCCGACACGGCCAGACTGCCCCATGAAATCATGCGCGAGGCGCTGCCCGGCGCGACCGGCGGCGCCTTGTCGGGCCCGTCGTTCGCGCGCGAAGTCGCGCAGGGCCTGCCCGTCGCCCTGACCGTCGCCAGCAGCAGCCCCGCCCTGCGCGACGCCACCACCGCCGCCTTCCACGGCGCGGCGCTGCGCGTCTACGCCAGCACGGACCTCATCGGCGTGGAGGTCGGCGGCGCGCTGAAGAATGTCATCGCCGTCGCCTGCGGCATCTGCGACGGCCTCGCGCTGGGCACCAATGCCCGCGCCGCGCTGATCACCCGCGGCCTGGCCGAAATGACCCGCTTTGGCGTGGCGCTGGGCGCGCAGGCCGAGACCTTCGCCGGCCTGACCGGCCTGGGCGACCTGGTGCTGACCGCCACCGGCGACCTGTCGCGCAATCGGCGCGTGGGCCTGGAGATCGGCGCGGGCCGCAAGCTGGCCGACATCCTGGCCAGCGGCGTGACGGCGGAAGGCGTGCGCTGCGCGCGCGCCGCGCTGGACCGCGCCCGCGCCATCAACGTCGAATTGCCCATTACCGAAGCCGTGTGCGCCGTGCTGTTCGAGGGCGTGGCGCCCATGACGGCGGTCTCCGCCCTGCTGGCGCGGGATGCCCGCTACGAAGGGTCCGGCTCGGACCAGGCGCCCGGCGCCGCCTGACGGGCGCGCCTCTCATCCATTACCGACAACAAGACACGACACCCACCCCGAGGAGACATCCTTCATGACGCAAACCCGCAAGTTCCGGGTCGGCCCGCTGCTGCGTGGCCTGTGCCTGAGCCTGGCCGCCATCCTGCCCGCGGCCGCCCATGCCGACTGGCCCGAGCGGCCGATCCACATGGTCGTGCCCTTCCCGCCGGGTTCGTCCCCCGACATCCTGGCGCGCACGATCTCCGAGCCGCTGTCGCAGGCGCTGGGCCAGCCCATCGTCATCGACAACAAGCCGGGCGCGGGCGGCAACATCGGCACGCGTCTCGTGGCGCAGGCCAAGCCCGACGGCTATACGCTGCTCTATACGATCAACGGCCCGCTGGTCACCGCGCCCACGCTCTACAAGAAGACGCTGGGCTACGATCCGCTCAACGACCTGGAGCCGGTCTCGCTGGTGGGCACCAGCCCCAACGTGCTCGTGGTGCCGGGCAGCCTGAAGGTCGACAACGTCCAGGACTTCGTCAAGCTGGTCAAAGGCCGCGGCAACTCGCTGAACTATGGATCGGTCGGCCCCGGCAGTTCGGCCCACCTGGCCATGGAGATGTTCAAGGAGAGCGCGGGCGTCGACCTGGCCCACATCCCCTACTCCGGCTTTCCGCAGGTCATCACCGCCATCATCGGCGGCGACGTGCAGGCCGGTTTCATGGTGCCCGCCATCGCCGTGCCCCAGGCGCGCGACGGCAAGGTGAAGCTCCTGGCCGTGACCAGCCTGAAGCCCAGCGACGCCCTGCCCGGCGTGCCGACCATGGCCTCGCAAGGCTACCCGGACTTCGAAGCCATCTCGTGGAACGCCGTACTGGCGCCGGCCGGCACGCCGACGCCCATCGTCGAAAGGCTCAACAGCGAACTGGCGCGCATCATCAACAGCGACGTCGTCCGCAAGCAGTTTGCGCTGCAGTACTTCACGCCCGCGGCGTCCACGCCGGAAGCCCTGACCGCCCGCATCAAGAATGAAAAGGCGCGCTGGGACCAGGTGATCGACAAGCTGAAGCTGTCGCTGGACTGAGCCCGGGCCCGCGCCTGACCGGAGGCGGCGTCTACGCGCCGCCTTCGTAGCCCTGCTGGCGCCAGGCTTCGAATACCGTGACCGCCACGGCGTTGGACAGGTTCAGGCTGCGCTGGCCGGCGCGCATCGGCAGCCGCAGCCGCTGCTGGGGCGGGAACATCGCCTGATGCTCGTCCGACAGGCCGGCGCTTTCGCGGCCAAACACGAACACATCGCCCGGCTTGAAACTGACGTCGGCCACGCTGCGCTGGGCATGGGTGGTCAACGCGTAGATGCTGGACGGGGCCGCCCCCGTATCCGCCAGTGCCTCCTGCAGCGTGTCGTGCACGCGCACCGGCTGCCACTCGTGATAATCCAGCCCGGCCCGCCGCATGCGGGCATCATCCAGTTCAAATCCCAAGGGACGCACCAGGTGCAACTGCGCCCCGGTATTGGCGCACAGGCGGATGGCATTGCCGGTGTTGGGAGGGATCTCCGGGCAGACGAGAATGACGTGGAACATGGCGGATGCAGACGTGAAATGGCCCGCGGCCAGGGAACGGCCGCAGGTGCGTGATTGTCGCCGATTTGCCGGCGGCGGCCAGTGGGGCGGCCGGTGCGGATGCCTGCGCAGCGGCCGGCGCGGAGGTACGAGCCGCGGCCCGTGCGCCCGCCCCGCCCGGCCGGCTCACGGCGTGCGCGCCGCCACCAGCACCGTCACGCTGGCAGCGCCCGCGGCCAGCAGCGCGGCCGCCGCCGCGTCGGCCGTGCTGCCGGTGGTCATGACGTCATCCACCACCGCCACATGGCGCCCGAGCAGCGGATGCGGACAAACGAACAAGCCCGCCGTGCCTTGCTGCCGCGCCCGTCGATCGAGCGTGGCCTGGCGGGGCGTGTCGCGCCGCCGCGTCAGCAGGTGGCGCGGCGGGGGCAGCGCAAGCTCGACCGCCAGGCTGCGGGCGATCTCGGAGGCCGGATTCATGCCGCGCTGGCGCAGCGACGCGCGGCTGGCGGGAACGGGCACGAGCAGCAGGCCGGGCGGCGACAGGGCGTGCGCGCCTTCGGCCCGCAACACTTCGGCCCGCAACACATCGGCCATCAACGCATCGGCCATCAACCGCGCCAGCACGGGCGCCATGCTGAGCCGTAATTGCGTCTTGAGCATCAGGATCAGCGTGTCGGCCGGCGGCGCATAGTCGAACGCGGCAACGGTGCGGCAAAAGGCCCGCGGCCGCGCCAGGCACGCCGCGCAAGCCGAGCCGCCCGCCTGGAGACGCAGCGCGCACCGCGGACACCGCGCGCCGGCGCCCGGCGGGGCGGCCAGGATGTCGGCCTGGCAGCCCGGGCACAGGCGCGCCCCCGCGACGCGCGCGCCGCACAGGGGACAGTCGCCGCCGGCGCGCGACAGCAGCCGTCGCCCCATGTCCAGTAGGGGCAATCGGAACCTGCCGCCGGGATGCGCAATAATGTGTGCCATCCCTCATCACACCATGCTCCGCCCCCGGGCGATCCCGCGGGCGCGACCGAAATGTCCCTGCCAGAAACCGCAACGCCCCCCTCCCTGCCCCTCGTCAGCGCCGACGTGCCGCGCCAGTTCGCGCGCCGCGGCGACCTGGCCGACGCCCAGTTCCTCTATGGCGAAGTGGCGCGCCGCATGCTCGGCCGCCTGCAGTACATCCGCGTCCAGCCCCAGGCCCTGCTGGACGCCGGCTGCGGCGCCGGCGACAACCTGCCGCTGCTGCGCGAACGCTATCCCGAAGCGGCCTACACCGGCCTGGACAACTGCGAGCCCCTGCTCGACCACGCGCGCAAGCGCCACGCGCCCGGCGGGCTCTCGGCCTGGATCGGCAAGCTGGCGCGCCGCGGCCCGCCCGCGCCCGCCTTCGTCAATGCAGACCTGGCGCGCACGGGCCTCGCGCCCGAATCGCTGGAACTGGTGTGGTCGAACATGGCCATGCACTGGCATCGGGAACCGCACGCCGTGCTGGCCGAATGGCGCCGCATCCTGAAGGTGGGCGGCCTGGCGATGTTTTCCTGTCTGGGACCCGCCACGCTGCGCGAATTGCGCCAAGCGCTGGCCGACGCCGGCCTGCGCACCGCCACGCCCTTGTTCGTGGACATGCACGACTTCGGCGACCTGCTGGTGGAAAACGGGTTTGCGGACCCGGTCATGGACCAGGAGATCCTCACGCTGACCTACCGCAGCCCCGAAAAGCTGCTGCAGGACGTGCGCGCGCTGGGCGGCAACCCCGCCGAAGGACGGCGCGGCGCACTGGTGGGCCGGGACTGGCGCGACCGCCTGTGCGCGGCGCTGGAAGCGCAACGCAACGCGGACGGCCTCATCCCCTTGAGCATCGAAGTGGCCTACGGCCATGCCTGGCGGGCGGCGGCCCACCGGACCGTGGCGGGCGAAACCCGCCTGTCCATCAGCGCGATCGGCGGCCGCCAGCGTGGAACCCCCTGAACAGGGGGCCGCGACCGGCGGACCGCATACCTGCGACCTGAGGTCTGACCCCTAGTGCAGGCGTTCGGGCACGCTGACGCCCGGTTCGGACGCCGCCAGGTTCTGCATGGGCTCCGACGTGGCCCGGATACGGCGGCGCAGCACTGCCGTGGGCTCGGCCGGCGGCGCGACCGGCGCCGCCACGCCTCGCCAGGCGTTCGCCATGGCTTCCACCACCAGCGGCAGGTCGCGCAGCCGGTGGTACTGGCTGCGCAGCCAGCGGGAATCGTTGCCGGACCGCATGGCGTCGTCGCGCAGGGCGGCGATCATGTCGCCCGTGCCCAGCTCTTCGGCCACCGGCATCAGCCGCTGGAACAGCGCCCGCAGATGGTCCATCAGACGCACGCGCTGGCCATCGGGCATCACGTAGCTGCCCTGCAAGCCAAAGCGGCACGCCTGGAAATGATTGCTGCGATAGGACAGCCAGGCGCTGTCGCCGGGGTCTTCCTCGCGCATCAGCAGAACGGCCAGCGCCTGCGCAAAGGCGGCCACCTGGCAGGCCCGCTCGACCGTGAGCGGCGTGTCGCAGACGCGGATCTCGACCGTGCCGTACTCGGGCTTGGGACGGATGTCCCAGTACAGGTCCTTGATGCTTTCGGCCAGGCCGAACGCGCGCAGTTGCGAAATATGGGCTTCGAACTGGTACCAGTCCTTGACCTCGGGCGGCAGGTGGCCGGCGAGCGGGAAGCTGTTGACCGCGTTCAGGCGCGAGCACGAGAACAGGGTATCCACGCCCTCGCAATAGGGCGAAGAGGCGGACAGCGCAATGAAATGCGGCACGTAGGGCGACAGGCGGCGCAGCAGCTTGATGGAATCGTCGCCGCTCTTTACGCCCAAGTGGATGTGCTGGCCGAACACCGTGAATTGACGCGCCAGGTAACCATACATTTCGGCCAGGTACTGGAAGCGCGGGGTATCCGAGATGGACCGCTCCTGCCAGCGCATGAAGGGATGGGCGCCGCCGCCGGCCACGGAAACGCCGACGGCATCGGCGGCTTCGACCAGCGCATCGCGCATCTCGCGCATCTCGGTCAGCAGACCCATCGGGTGCTCGTGCACCGAGGAGTTCAGTTCGATCATGGACCGCGTGATTTCCGGTTTGACGCGGTCGGCAATGGGATGGTTGGCCATCTGGGCCAATAGTTCGTCAGAGGCTGCAGCAAGGTCAAAACTGCGGGGGTCGATCAGTTGCAGCTCGAGTTCGATGCCCAGGGTGTTGGGGGCCGACGAAATGAACGGGATCTGTTCCATCTCGGACTCCTTTGAATGTTTGATGAGGGTATGCGCCGTTCGACCTTGAAGCCCGGCAACTTCCCGGGGGGCACTAGACGGCGGCTTGTGAACGCATGATAGCCGCAGCTTTGTGGCAAAACGATTGAAAATCGTGACATTTGTGTGCAACATCACGAATCATCCCGTTTTGCCCTCTGAAGAAAAGTGAGCAAGCGCTAACAACGCAGTATTGGCGCGGGTTCCCGGGCGGGGAGGCGCCGCAGGCCAGTCAGCAAGGGGGTTTCCAGACAGGGTGGGATAACCCTTTATAGGGTTATCCCCTACAAAATTGCGGGGCACCGGCAAGGCTGCCGGGGGGCTACCGGCGCTTACTTGCGCCAGAAAATCGGCGTGAAGAGCACCAGCACCGTCATCAGCTCCAGGCGTCCGATGAGCATGGCAAAGGTGCAGACCCAGATCTGGAAATCCGACAGCACCGCGAAACTGCCCATCGGCCCGACGGGGCCCAGGCCCGGCCCGGTGTTGTTGACGGTGGCAAACACCGCCGAGAACGCCGTGATGGGATCCAGGCCCGACAGCAGCAGCAGGCTGGTGAACACGGCGATGGTCATCCCGTAGAACAGCATGAAGGCCAGCACGGACGACATGGTCCGCGTCTCCACCGCCCTTCCGCTGATCCGGACCGGACTGACGGCATGCGGGTGCAGCATCATCACCAGTTCATTGCGGGCCTGCTTGACCAGCAGGATGGCGCGGATCATCTTGATCCCGCCCCCCGTGGACCCGGCCGACGTGGAGAAGCCCGACAGGAGCAGCATCGTCAGCGGCGCGAACAGCGGCCACTGTGCATAGTCCGTATTGGCGTAACCGGTCGTCGTCGCCACCGAGATGGTGTTGAACATGCCGAAGCGCAGCGCCTCCAGCGGGTCGGCATAGACCCCCTTGAAGAACAGGAAGACCGAGATGACCAGGCCGGCCCCCAGCACGATGACCAGGTAGGGAATGGATTCCGGACAGCGCCAGTAGGCGCGCGGGCTGCGCTGCCGCAGGGCGTTGAAGTGCGTGGCGAAATTGATGCCGGCGATCAGCATGAAGACCATGGCCACCATTTCCACCGCCACGGAATCGAAATGCGCGAAGCCGTCGTCCCAGGTGGAAAAGCCGCCCAGCCCCATGGTGGTGGCCATATGGCACCACGCCTCGAACCAGGACAGCCCGGCAAGCCGGTAGGCCAGGAAGCACAGGATCGAAAACGCGAAATACACCGCGTACAGGGCCTTGGCCGTGCTGGCGATGCGCGGCGTCAGCCGCTCGTCCTTCATGGGGCCCGGGGTTTCCGCCCGGACCACCTGGTGCCCGCCGACGCCCAGCAGGGGCAGAATGGCCACTGCCAGCACCAGGATGCCCATGCCGCCGATCCAGACCAGCGTGGCGCGCCACAGGTTGATCGACGGCGGCAAGGCGTCCAGGTTGGTCAGCACCGTGGCGCCGGTGGTGGTCAGCCCCGACATGGCCTCGAAATACGCGCTGGTGAACGACAGCGGCAGCCCAGCGCGATGGAAGTAGAGCATCAGCGGGATGGAGGCCAGCAACGGCAGCCCGGCCCACACCGCCGACACCAGGACAAAGCCGTCACGCGCCCGCAATTCGCTGCGATGGGGCCGCGTCAACGCGACCAGGCCGCCGCCGATGCCAATCGAGATCAGGAACCCGTCGCGGAAGGCATCGCGCGCCCCATCCGCCCCCATATAGGCGATGAACACCGGAATCAGCATGGTGAGGGCGAACATCACCATGGTGAGGCCCAGGATGTACAAGGTGGCCAGTACGCGCTTCATGGAGGCTTAGCCGGCTGCGCGAGGGCCGCGCATGGGTGGGAGCACGCGGCGCATCAGAAAAATGACGCCGAGACCTGGAACAGCTTTTCCACCCGCGGCATCTGCTGGCGCGAGGGCACGAAGACGATGACGTGGTCGTCGGTTTCGATCACGGTGTCGGCGTCAGGCAGGATGATCTCTTCGCCACGCACCAGCGCGCCGATGCTGGCGCCCTTGGGCAGGCTGATCTGTCCCACCGCGCGGCCAACCACCTTGGAGGTGGAGCGGTCGCCGTGGGCGATGGCCTCCAGCGCCTCCGCGACGCCCTGGCGCAGCCGGTGCACCGCGACCACGTCGCCCCGGCGCACGTGCCGCAGCAGTTCGCTCATGGTGGCCTGCGAGGGCGACACGGCGATGTCGATATGGCTGCCCTGCATCAGTTCGCCGTAGGCCTGGCGGTTGATCAGCGCGATCACCTTGCGCGCGCCCAGCCGCTTGGCGAGCAGGGACGACATGATGTTGTCTTCGTCGTCGCTGGTCAGCGCCAGCCACGTGTCCATGTCTTCGATGTTTTCGCGCTCCAGCAGGGCCTCGTCGGTGCCGCTGCCGTGCAGGATCAGCACGCTGTCCGGGAGCTGGGTCGCCAGGTATTCGCAGCGCTTCAGGTCGTGCTCGATGATGCGGACGCTGTATTTTTCCTCGGCGAGCTGGCGCGCCAGGCGCAGGCCGATGTTGCCGCCGCCCGCGATCATCACGCGGCGCACCGCCCGTTCGGCGTCGCGCAGCTTCCTGACGGCGCGGCGGGCATGGTCTGAGTCCACCACCAGCACCACTTCGTCGCCCGGCGCGACGACCGTGCCGCTGCCCGCCCGCAGCGGGCGCCCGCCACGCAGCACGTCGATCACGCGCGCCTTCACGTCGGGCCAGACATCGCGCAGCTTGTCGACGGACGAATGGGCCATCGGGCTGCCGTGCCCCACGCGCACGGTGACGACGCTGACGCGGCCCTCGGCAAATTCGACGACCTGCAGGGCTTCGGGAAACTCGATGAGGCTGTGCAGGTAGGTGGTGACGCTGCGCTCGGGACTGATGAGCGCGTCGATGCAGAAGCCCTCTTCGCTCATGAGCTCCGGATGCTCGGGGAACTCGGCCGAACGGATGCGGGCAATGCGGCGGGGGATGTTGAACAGCTGGCGCGCGATCTTGCACGCGACCATGTTGGCGGAATCGGAGGCCGCACAGGCGATGAGCAGGTCCGTGTCGGCGGCGCCGGCGTTTTCAAGCACCGACACCTGCGAGCCGTCGCCCCGGACGACGCGCAGGTCGAAGTGTTCTTGCAGGTATTTGAGCTGGACCGGATCGGAATCGATGACCGTGATGTCGTTCTGTTCGGACACCAGGTTCTCCGCCACGCTGGTGCCTACGCGGCCAGCGCCCATGATCAGGATCTTCATGTGCTGCGCTTGCGCGCGGACTCGATGCCCAATTGCTTGAGCTTGCGATAGAGATGGGTGCGCTCCAGTCCGGTCCGCTCGGACACGCGCGTCATGCTGTGGCTTTCCCTGACCAGATGGTATTCAAAGTAGATGCGTTCGAATTCGTCGCGCGCCTCGCGCAGCGGCTGGTCCAGCGAGATGCTGCCCAACTGGCCGTTCGAGGTGGCCGGCGCATCCGAGGCGGACACGGCAGCCAGGGCGGCGGGCGGATCCAGTTCGTCTTCCAGGGCCACCACCGGACTGGGCGCGGCCGGGTTGGCGGCGGCCGGCGCGGGATGCGGCAGGCGGCCGCGCGCCAGGCCCGCGGCAACGGTCTTGAGCAGACGCTGCAGCGTGATGGGCTTTTCCAGGAAATCCATGGCGCCGATGCGCGTGGCTTCGACCGCCGTGTCGATGGTGGCATGGCCGCTCATCATGATGACGGGCATGTCCAGGAGGCCCTGCGAACCCCACTCCTTGAGCAGGCTCACGCCGTCGGTGTCGGGCATCCAGATGTCCAGCAACACCAGATCAGGACGCATGCGAAGGCGGGCAGCGCGCGCTTGCGCCGCGTTTTCGGCCAGCTCGACCGTGTGTCCCTCGTCGTAAAGGATTTCCGACAAAAGCTCGCGTATACCGACTTCGTCGTCAACCACCAGAATTCTGGCCATAAAGCATCCACCTATTGCGTAGCCGCATTATCCTTTTCTTGCGCGGTCGCGTCCATAGTGTCGGCCCCCGGCGCCAGCCGGGTCAACAGGATGGAAATCCGCGCCCCTCCTTCCTTGCGGTTTGCAAGGTCGATACGCCCGCCATGCTCTTCCACGATCTTGCGGACGATTGCCAATCCTAACCCAGTCCCGTGGGACTTTGTGGTTACGTAGGGCTCGAACGCGCGCTGCATCACCTGCGGCGGGAAGCCCGGGCCGGTGTCCGCCACCGTGAAACGCAGCGCCTGATGGGCCACGCGATCGGGCTGCTCGCTGCGCATGAGCTGGGTTGTGACGCTGACGCGGCCCTGCCCGCCCATTTCCGCGATCGCGTCGCGGGCGTTGGAAAGCAGGTTGTGGATCACCTGGCGAAGCTGGGTCGGATCGCCTTCGATGTCCGGCAGGTCCGCGCCCAGGCTCACATCCAGATTCAGGGCCTTTCCGGTCAGGCGCGGCGAGGCGCCGTCGGGCTCCCAGCCGTAGAGCGACAGCACGTCCGCCACCAGCGCGTTGAAGTCGATGCGCTGCATGATGGCGGGCGGCGTGCGGGCGTACTCGCGGAAATCGTCCACCATCTGCTTGAGCGAAGCCACCTGGTTGACGATGGTATTGGTGGAACGCTCGACGATCTGCGCCTCGGCGGGGGGCAGCTTGCCCTCCAGCTTCATGGCGAGGCGCTCGGCCGACAGCTGGATCGGCGTCAGGGGATTCTTGATCTCGTGGGCCAGGCGGCGCGCCACCTCGCCCCACGCCACCGTCCGGTTGGCGGAAATCACTTCGGTGATGTCGTCGAACACCACCAGATAGCCGTTGCCGCGCCCGTCCACGCGCAGATGCGTGCCCCGCGCGAGCAAGGTGAGCGGCTGGGAGGGCGCCGCCCCCTCGCCCTGCGCAGGCGCGATCTCGAACTGCTGCTGCCAGTGCTGGCGCTCGGAGCCGACCGCGGCGTGGGTGGAAAAGGCCTGCCGCACGATGTTGGCGAATTCCAGCATCCCGTCCGCGGTCTCCAGCGGGCGGCCGATGACCGAACGCAGGTCCGCGCCCAGGATGGTCTGGGCGCCCTGGTTGACCGTGGTGACGCGGAACGCTTCGTCAAACACCAACACGCCGGAAGACAGGTTGGACAGCACGCTTTCCAGGTAGACGTTGGAACGCTCGAGCTGCTGGCGGTTGCTTTCGACCATGCGGCGCGCCTCGTCGAGCTGGCGCGTCATGGCATTGAACGAACGGGTGAGCTGGCCGACTTCGTCGCGTTCGGGGGGCTCGGGCAGGGGCCGGTAATCGCCCACGCCCACCGCCTGCGTGCCGCCCGCCAGGCTGAGCAGCGGGCGCACCAGGCGCTTGGACAGGGACAGCGCCACCGCGATGGCGCCAAAGGCCGCCAGCAGCAGCGCCAGCGTCAGCGTAATGCCGTAAAGCTTGCGCAGGCCCAGCCGCGACAGCGCCAGTTCCTGGTAATCGCGAAAGCCCTGCTGAACCAGGTTGGCGTTGTGCGCGATCTGTTCGGGCACCGGCTGCAGCAGTTGCAGCCAGCGCGGCTCGGAGGCCGGGCCGAGCAGGTTGTCGTAGCGGTCCGGGCCGTTCAGCGGAATCACCACGCGCAGGTGCAGGCCGCCCTCTGCGCCGGGCGTGACCGGATCGTCGGCTTCCGCCGCGGAATAGCCGCGCGCCAGCCGTAGCTGGTTCATCACGGTGGGCGGCGGCGCGGCGGGCAAAAGCTCGCCGTACTGGCTGGTCGAGAACGCCACCATGCGCCCGCTGCCCGTGAACACCATGGCCTCCTGCACCCCATTGGCCTCGCGCAGCCGCGTCAGCGCCAGCGTCACGCCGCTGTCCGTGCTGCGGTTCAGTTCCATCGCCATCGAGCGGGCGCGCGCGTCCAGGTCCGCCAGCAGCGAGTCCAGCGCGGCGCGACCCAGGTTCAGCCCGGCCTCCAGCGCGGTGTCCACACGGACGTTGAACCAGGACTCGATCGAGCGCGACATGAACTGCACCGACACGGTGTAGATGAGCGCGCCCGGGACCACGCCGATCAGCGCGAACGCCAGCGAAAAGCGCGCGGTGAGCCGCGCGCCGAATTGCCGGCGCCGGATCTGCCGCGCCAGCCGCACCGTCAGCGCGACCACCCAGACGAAAAGCGCTAGCGCGAAAATGCCGTTCAGGACCAGCAGCGTGTCGTAGTAGCGCGCAAAGCGCGAGGCGTTTCCGGTGGACCAGGCCAGCAGGCCCAGCAGCGCCAGTCCGCTCACGGCGCCCACCATCAGCGCCAGCCGAAGCAAAAGCCTCATGAGGGGTCTTTCTCCTTGTCGCCAAGCATGAACGAGAAGTCCATCCAAGGGGTCGCCTGGGCCCAGGAACTGCTGTTCAAGGCGTTCACCTGGAACGGCCTGGGCAAGAGCGACGTGTCCAGCCGCAGGCGCAACTGCCCATCGTATTGCACACCCACGTCGAAATCGCCAGCGTCCGCGACCCGCCAATTGCGGATGTGGCGGATGAGGCTCATGGCGTCGTCCAGCGAGGCCACCGGAAAGGTCAGCTCGCCCACGCCCGCGCGCCACTGGCGGGTCAGCGCGTTATAGACCACGCGCCAGGTGCGGGAGGTGTCCACCAGCGACTTGTCGAACCAGTACCAGCGCTCCTGGGTGATGGTGAGGTCGGCCGTGAAATACAGGGCGACGCCGCGCTGGGCGGCATCCCGCAACTGCTGGTTGAGTTCGAACTCAATATCCGCATCGATTTCGAGGTTGCCGTCGCGCACCATCGGATCCACCCGCGTCACGCGGGCTTCCGATGCATGAGCCAATCCACCCGGCGCGGAGGAAAGCAAGGCAGTTACCAGCAACAACCCAAGAAATAAGCGCGAAATAATGGACATACGGCACCGGAACTACGTCATGCCCCTATTCTTGGGGATTCAGGACTGCTTGGCAAACAAGGCGTAGAAAAATCCGTCGTGTTGCGCCGCGGGTGTTGCATCGACAGCAACAGGCAGCAATTGGCCGGGGGCATCGAGCCGCGTCGCATCCGGGTGGCGCTGCAGGAACTCCAGGGCCTGGCGGGTGCCTTCGATGGGGAAAACCGAGCAGGTGACGTAGAGCAGGCGGCCACCGGGAGCCACGGTGGTCCACAGCGCATCCAGGATCCGGGTCTGCAGGCTGGCGGTGCGGCGCAGGTCGCTTTCGCGGCGCAGCCAGCGGATGTCGGGGTGGCGGCGCACGATGCCCGACGCCGTGCACGGCACGTCGGCCAGCACCGCGTCAAAGGGCTTGCCGTCCCACCAGGCGTCCAGGTCGGCGGCATCGGCGGCCTTCAGCCGGACATGCTCGCCGGCCAGGCCCAGCCGCGCCAGGTTCTGTTCCACGCGGACCAGGCGGTCGGCATCGGCGTCCAGGGCCAGCAGGTCGACGTCGGCGAGCTCCAGCAGGTGCGCGGTCTTGCCGCCAGGCGCCGAGCAGGCGTCCAGGACCCGCATGCCGTCGGCGGGCGCCAGCAGTTCGGCCGCGAGCTGCGCGCCCGCGTCCTGCACCGACCACCAGCCCTCGGCAAAGCCAGGGAGCTGCACCACGGGCTTGGGGGTGGCGAGCACCACGCCCGACTGGCCCACGGGCTGGGCCGCCAGGCCGGCATCCGCGAACGCGGCCAGCACCTGTTCGCGGGTGGCGCGCCGGCGGTTGACCCGCAGGGTCAGCGGGGCCGGGACATTGGCGGCCGCCAGGATCTCGCGCCATTCGCGCGGATAGGCCACAGCAAGCAGCTTGACCCACCAGCCGGGATGGTTCCATTGCGCTTCGGGGCTGTCGGCCACCGCGGCCTCCAGCGCGGCGCGTTCGCGCAGGAAACGACGCAGGCAGGCATTGAGCATGCCTTTATAGGACGCAAGGCTGCGCGAGCCGGCCGCCGCGGTCACCGCCTGGTCCACGACCGTATGCGGCGCGTAGACCGGCATGCCGGGCAGGCTTTCGGCCGCGCCGCCCGCTTCCTTCAGCAGCGTCAGCGACACGAGCAGCAGGGATTCGAAAAACACGCTGGGATAGCGCTGCACCATTTCGCGGCCGACCGCGTCGGCCCAGCCCAGATAGCGCATCGCATGGAACGACACGGCCTGCGTGGCCGGCCGCAAGGCCGGATCGACGTCGGCCAGCGCCTCCGTGAGCGAGCGGCCATCCAGCACGCCCTCGACCACCCCCGCGCTGGCAAGAAGGACGGATGAGAGCGGAGGAGCCAGATGGGGAGTATCGGAACGCGTGGACATTGGTGCGAAATCAAAGAGTAAGACCGCTATGGTAGCCCGGACCTGGACGGACGGCGGCGGTCGCGGCACACTGGCTCCCTGTCCCGGAGGCCCTCCATGACCCTCGCCACCCTGCTGCTGTTCGTCCTGGCTTCGGCCGTCACCATCATCACGCCCGGCCCCACCGTGCTGCTTGCCATGAGCAACGGCTCGCGCCACGGCGTGCGGGCGGCCTGCTGGGGCATGGGCGGCGCGGTGCTGGCCGACCTGGTCCTGATCGGCGCGGTGGCCTGCGGCCTGGGCGTGGTGCTGGCCGCCTCGGAGGTCGCCTTCCAGATCGTCAAATGGGTCGGCGCGGCCTATCTGGCGTGGCTGGGCTGGAAGCTCCTGCGGTCGGACGCGGCGCTCACGCTGCCTTCCGAGGCGCCCCGAGACGCCCGCCCGGCGGGACTGGCGCTGGGCCTGCGCAGCTTCGTCGTCGCCCTGACCAACCCCAAGGCCCTGCTCTTCATGTCGGCCTTCCTGCCCCAATTCATCAATCCCGCCGCGCCCCTGCCCGCCCAATACGCCCTCCTGGCCGCCGTCATGGCGCTGATGAACATCGCTGCGATGCTGGCCTACGCGGCGCTCGGCGCGCAGATGGTGCGCGCCTTCCAGACGGGCGGCCTGCGCTGGCTGAACCGGGTCTGCGGGGGGCTGCTGATCGGACTGGCGGGGACGCTGGCGCTGTACCGGCGGGCGGCGCCCTGATCCACCATGGCGGGCCACGCAGCGCCCGCATATCGATCGGCGCTTGCGCTCATTGCCGCTCTGCTGGCGCCTTCCCCGCCGTGCCGCGCCAATGCTTAGCGCTTATTTTGCCTGCGCCACGGGCGCGCCTACTGGGCCGTCAATGAACTCGATGGCCTCGCGCAGCCGATTGCCCAGGGGTTGGGCAGACAGGAATGCTATGTCTCCGTCATCTGCGGCAATCATGGCTTGAACGATACCCATCCCGATGGCGCCTCCCACGCCCGCCTGAAGCGATGTCATGCCTGGCGATGGCGCCGCAGCCCCTTGCGCCGGCAGCGTTGCCGACAGGTCCTGAATTGCCTTGTCTGTTGCCTGATCGGCGCGGGGCAATTCCGCCACCGCGCGGGCTTGATCTAATGCCGCCGCTTGGCGCGCATTCTCCGCGGCCATTTGGTCAGCCGGCAGGTAAGCGGTTTGCGTGCGCGGGCTCAGGAAGCCCTTGGCGGGAAGCGACGCATTCTTCGGCACGAAAATGCCACAGTCCGCGAAGGTGCCACGATGCAACATCTCGTCCTTGATTGCCCAACTAACTTTGGTCCAGACCTCTCTGAAGCACATTGGCGGGCCTTTGTAATAGGCCCCCTCCCGATCTTCGCCAACGGGACGATAGTCGCCGGCCGCGAGTCGGAACTCACGCACCGAACCCGCATAAGTGCTGTCGAAAGCGACGGGGTCTTTCAGCCGGATGTGTGCCGCCGCTGCCGGCGGCGGCGTCAACTTGGCGGAGTGCATGGCGCACCCGCTGACTACGGCGATCAAGGGCAGAAGCGTTGCCGCGCGGCAAACGGGAAGGAGGCTCATGGCGGGTTGCTTACGTCCAGAATTAGTTAGAAATGAAATGTCAAGTCTAGCCCAATATCAGGACATGCCACACGGATTTGCCGAGTCTCCGCAAACGCCGGGTCAGTTTTCAATGCGAACCAACACTTGCTGCCCTTCTAGGGCGCCTTCACGCGACATGGTATCCACCCCCGACTCAGCCGCTGGCACAAGTCGTACCTTCGAATGCCTCGTCAACGACTGAGTCGCCTGGCCCCCAAGCTTTCGTGACGATGTAGTCTTGCTTCTTGTGGTCCCATTGCATTTTCGTCCCCACGACGGCAAAAGATTCGCTATAGAACACAGTGAACAATTGCAAAAGGCCTCCGATTTGAAATTCGTATGCCCATCTATGGCGCATGTAGTCGGAGAAGACCACCAATGAAGCAAAGGAGCGTCCTTCCGACCAGGACCCCATCCCGGACTGGCGGGCATGCTGGCGCTGTATCGCCGCGCCGCGGCCTGAATCGCGCGTCCAGATCACTGCCTTGCCCCTTTCCGTCCCCCGTTGCAAGACCGGCCCCGTCATCGCGTGCTATCCGCGCCTACGGCAATGCCGTATAATCCTGCGCTGCCCCGCTATCCCAATCGGTGCGGCCGCCGGCCAAACTCCCGCCGGCACGGATGAATGCCGCACCGCCCCCTCCCATTGATTGAGTCATGAATAAGGCTGTCCAGCCTGCCCGGTCCGTCCGGTGGCAGGCGTCGCATATCAGCGAAGCGCGCAATCGCGTCGGCCTGCCGCAGGCGGATTTCGCGGCGTTGCTGGGCGTGAGCGTGCGCACCTTGCAGGATTGGGAGCAAGGCCGGCGCAACCCCTCGGGCGCCGCGCAGACATTGCTGCGGGTGGCCATGCTGTATCCGGAAACGCTGCGCGACCTGACCTCGCAGGACGCGACTGCCTGATCCCGACCCTTTGACGATTACCCCGCCGCACCGCCTATGCCCGTGCGCGAACCTACGGTGAACCAGATTGGAAATTCTTGAACGATCCCGGCCCGGCAAAGGCGCCGGCAGCGCCGCCAGCAACGGCAACAGCTCGACCCTGGACGCGATTGCGACGGCGGCGCAAGGAGCGGCCCCCGGCCGCGCGCCGCGCGTGGGATTCGTGTCCCTCGGCTGTCCCAAGGCCCTGGTCGACTCCGAGCGCATCCTGACCCAGCTGCGCACCGAAGGGTACGAAGTCACGCCCGAATACAACGACGCGGACGTCGTCGTGGTCAACACCTGTGGGTTCATCGACAGCGCCAAGGCCGAATCGCTGGAAGCCATCGGCGAGGCCATCGCCGAGAACGGCAAGGTCATCGTGACCGGCTGCATGGGCGTCGAGGAATCGGTGATCCGCGACGTGCATCCCAGCGTGCTGTCGGTGACCGGTCCCCAGCAATATGAAGAGGTGGTGCGCGCCGTGCACAGCGCCGCGCCGCCCAACAAGGACCACAATCCGTACGTGGACCTGGTGCCGCCGCAGGGCGTGAAGCTCACGCCGCGCCACTATGCCTATCTGAAGATCTCGGAAGGCTGCAACCATCGTTGCAGTTTCTGCATCATCCCCTCGATGCGCGGCGACCTGGTCAGCCGTCCGGTGGGCGACGTGCTGAACGAAGCCGAGCGCCTGGTGAAGGCAGGCGTGAAGGAACTGCTGGTGATCTCGCAGGACACCAGCGCGTATGGCGTGGACATGAAGTACCGCAGCGGCTTCTGGAACGGCCGCCCGGTCAGGACGCGCATGACCGAGCTCTGTGTGGCCCTGTCCGAAATGGGCGTGTGGACGCGGCTGCACTATGTGTACCCGTACCCGCACGTGGACGAGGTGATCCCGCTGATGGCCGAGGGCAAGATCCTGCCCTACCTGGACATTCCCTTCCAGCACGCCAGCCCGCGCATCCTGAAGGCCATGAAGCGTCCGGCCTTCGAAGACAAGACGCTCGCGCGCATCAAGCGCTGGCGCGAGATCTGTCCGGACCTCACGATCCGCTCGACGTTCATCGTGGGGTTTCCCGGCGAAACCGAGGAAGACTTCCAGTACCTGCTGGACTGGATGCAGGAGGCGCAGCTCGACCGCGTGGGCTGTTTCCAGTATTCGCCGGTTGAGGGTGCGCCCGCCAATCTGCTGGACGATCCGGTGCCGGACGACGTCAAGCAGGACCGCTGGGAACGCTTCATGGCGTTGCAGCAGACCATCTCGACGCAGCGGCTGGCGCGCAAGGTCGGCCGCGAGATCGACGTGCTGATCGACGAAGTCGACGAGGACGGCGCCGTGGGCCGCAGCGCGGGCGACGCGCCGGAAATCGATGGCTGCGTCTACGTCAGTTCGGACCAGCCCCTGAAGGCGGGCGACATGGTGCGCGTGCGCGTCACCGATTCCGACGAATACGATCTCTGGGCCGACGCGATCTGACTTCAAAAAAAACGCCGGCCGGCGCGTCAACACGCGCCGGCCGGCGTTTTGACCGGCGGCTCAAGCGGCCGCGCGGACGGTCACTGCCCCATCACGACTTGGCCAGGAAGTCCGACAGGTCGTCGGCGTGTTCCTCTTCCACCGCCAGGATCTCCTCCAGCAGGCGGCGCGTGGTGGAATCCTGTTCACCGATGTATTCGATCATCTGGCGATAGCTGTCGATGGCGATGCGCTCGGCGATCAGGTTTTCCTTGATCATCTCTTCCAGCGAATTGCCTTCGACGTATTCCGAGTGGCTGCGCTCCAGCAGGCCCTTGGGCGACAGGTTCGGCTCGCCGCCGAGCTGCACGATGCGCTCGGCCAGCTTGTCGGCATGTTCCTGTTCCTGCGCCGCGTGCTCGGCAAATTCCGCGGCGACGGGCTCGGCGTTCAAGCCGCGAGCCATGAAGTGGTGGCGCTTGTAGCGCAGCACACAGACCACCTCCGTGGCCAGCGCTTCGTTCAGCAGCTTCAGCACGGTTTCGCGATCAGCCCGATAGGTATCGGTGATGGCGCCAGACTCGATGTCCTTGCGCGCCTTGGCGCGGATCGCCTGCACATCCATATCGAAAGGACGCTTGGCCTGCTGCGGGGTGCGGGTTGCTTGTTCCATATCGTAGGCTCCTCATAGTCCGTGAAAGCAGCACGACGCTGGACTTCCAGTCGTATTAGCAATCCCCAGTCTACCGGCCGTGCCGGAACATGCTGTGTCCAAACATTGCCCGCCTCGCGGGTTCGACGGCGCCGCGCCCGGGCAAGGGTCCCTCTCAACCTTGCGTAAACTATCGGCTTCGCGAAAAGGCGGCGTGACGCAATCTGTAACGCGGCCAGCCCTCTGACCCCTTGTTTATGAATCTCAAGAATATCTGCGTGTATTGCGGTTCCAACCCCGGCACCCGGCCGGACTACGTCGAGCAGGCGCGCGTGCTGGCCCGTGAACTCGTCAAGCGCGACCTGGGCCTGGTGTACGGCGGGTCGGTGGTCGGCATCATGGGCGTGGTGGCCAACGAGGTGCTGGCCGCCGGCGGCCGCGTGATCGGCGTGATCCCGGAACTGCTGCTCAAGAAAGAACAGGCGCACCTGGGGCTGACGGAGCTGCACATGGTGCAGAACATGCACGAACGCAAGGCGATGATGATGGAGAAGGCCGACGGCTTCGTCGCCCTGCCGGGCGGCGCCGGCACGCTCGAAGAGTTTTTCGAGGTGTGGACCTGGGCGCAGCTCAACATGCACCAGAAGCCCTGCGGATTGCTCAACATCGCGGGGTATTACGATGCCCTGATGCAATTCATCAACCACTCCGTGGAAGAAGCATTTATCCGTCCCCAGCATCGCGACATGCTGGTGGTTGAGGAAGACCCCGCCTTGCTGCTGGATCGCTATGCCATTTACGAGCCGCCCAACATCACGAAATGGTTCGATCCGGTCAGAAAGCCCTGACCCCTACTCCCGACACCTGAACGGAAGCCCCTCGCAATGCCCACCGATTCGTTGATCCCCGCCTGCACCGAGTCCGTATTGCGCGACTATTTTCACGCCAAGGACGAGAACCGCCCCCATTACATGGCCCGCGCCTTCGCGCCGGACGCCGTGTTGAAGATGGCGCTGCGCACGCAGGCCATCGCCTTTCCGCCCGAGTCGCATGGCCTGGCCGCCATCACCGACACGCTGGTGCGCAAATTCGGCCAGACCTACGACAACGTCTACACCTTCTTTCTGTCGCGCCCCGAGGCGGACGCGCGCCTGCCCGATTACCAGTGCGACTGGCTGGTGGGCATGACGGAGAAGGCCACCGGCAACGTGCGCGTGGGCTGTGGCCGCTACGACTGGGTCTTCCAGCCCGACCCGTACCGCGCCAAGCGGCTGACCATCACGATCGAAACCATGGTGAACCTGCCCCCCGGCGACACGGCGGCCGTGTTCGGCTGGTTGCTGGCCCTGGACTACCCGTGGACGAACGCCGCGCGCGTGGTGGCCGGCGCGCCGCCGCTTGAAGGGCTGGCGCCGGTCGTGCACTATCTCCTTCACCCGCACGGCGTTTAGGGACGGCGCAGGGCGCCTGCCAGCGTGCATGGCCCCTGCCCCGCCTGCCGGCACTGGATTCCAAGAATTGAAATACGACATTGCTGCATTCGACTTCGACGGGACTTTGGCGGACACCATGCCGTGGTTCAACGCCATCCTGAACACTGTCGCGGACAAATACCACTTCCGCAAGATCGACGCCTCGGAACGCGAAGCCCTGCGCAGCCGCGATGCCGGCGAAATCCTGAAGTACCTGAACATCCCGCTGTGGAAGCTGCCGGCGATCATGACGCACGTGCGCACGCTGATGCAGGAGATCGATCCCAGCGTCCAGCTGTTCGACGGCATTCCGCAAGCGCTCGCCCGCCTGAAGGCGAGCGGCCTGCGGCTGGCGATCGTCAGCTCCAATTCCGTCGAGAACGTCAAGCGCGTGCTGGGCGAGGAAACCGCGGCGCTGTTTGACGACTACGAATGCGGCACCGACCTCTTCGGCAAGGCCGCAAAGATCGACCGCCTGCTCAGGCAGCATGGCACGGCGCCCGAGCGCTTCCTGCTGGTGGGCGACGAAATGCGCGATATCGACGCCGCCCGCAAGGCCGGCGTGCGGGTCGGATCGGTTGCCTGGGGTTATAACCATGTCGACGCCCTGCGCGGCCGTGGCCCGGACGAGCTGTTCCTGACGGTCGCAGACCTTTCCAACGCCCTGGCATAACGCCCCGTACCCATGCACATCGACCCCGCCCATCTGATTACCGACGCCCTCGCCCTGCAAGCGCTCTACGGTTCGCCCGGCGAAGCCTCCTTGAAAAAGGAAGTGGACCATGTGCACCCGCACTACCGCGCGTTCATCGAGGCCGCGCCTTTCGCGCTGCTGGCCACCGCGGGACCGGACGGGCTGGACGCCTCGCCGCGCGGCGACCCCGCCGGATTCGTGGTGGTGCAGGACGAGAAGACGCTGCTGCTGCCCGACCGCCGCGGCAACAACCGCGTGGACAGCCTGCTCAACGTCATCGCCGATCCGCGCGTGGCGCTGCTGTTCCTGGTGCCGGGCGTCGGCGAGACGCTGCGCGTCAATGGCACGGCGCGCATCAGCGTGGACCCGGCGTTGCTGGCGCGCTTCGAGATGGACGGCAAGCTGCCGCGTTCCGTGCTGATCGTCGACGTGCACACCGTGTATTTCCAGTGTTCCCGGGCGCTGCTGCGCTCGCGCCTGTGGGATCCGCAAACGCAGATCGCGCGCACCGCGCTGCCCAGCGTGGGCCGGATCCTCTCCGACCTCACCGCCGGCACCTTCGACGGCGTCGCCTATGATCGCGACCTGCCGGCCCGCGTCGCCGGTTCACTCTACTGACCGGGAAACCTGCATGGCGCGCAATGTCGAAATCAAGGCCCGGGTCGATAGCCTGGAGGCCATCGTCCCCCTGGCTGCGGCGTTGTCCGGCAAGGAGCCCGCCCGCATCGACCAGGACGACACGTTCTTCGCGTGCGAGACCGGGCGGCTGAAGCTGCGCGCCTTTGCGAACGGCACGGGCGAGCTGATCTTCTACCAACGCGCCGACGATACCGGCCCCAAGGAAAGCTTCTACGTGATCGCGCCCACGGACGCCCCCGACGCCCTGCGCGACACGCTTTCGCACGCCTATGGCGTGACCCGCCGCGTCAAGAAGCAGCGGACGGTATTCATGGCCGGACGCACGCGCATCCACCTGGACCGGGTCGAAGGCCTGGGCGAGTTTCTGGAGCTGGAGGTGGTGCTGCGCGAAGACGAGACCGTCGAGGCAGGAATGGAAGAAGCCCGCACGCTGATGGCCGGGCTGGGCGTCGCGCCCGAACAGTTGCTGTCGGGCGCCTACGTGGATCTGCTGGCGGCTACCCGCCAGGGGTGAGCCGGGCGGGCGGCAACGCTCAGGCCGGCTGCCAGCCGCGCACGAACACATCCACGGGCTGGCGCTTGCCGCCGGCCTTCTGCAGCTCCAGCAGGCGCAGCACGCCCTGGCCCGTGGCAATGTCGATCCCTGCCGCGTCCGCGCGCAGGACGCTGCCCGGCGCGGCCGTGGCGGTCTCGTCCAGCGCCTGGGCGCGCCAGACCTTCACGGCATCGGGCAGGCCGGGCAGGCGGATGCTGGCGCCGGGCACGGGATTGAAGGCCCGCACGCGACGCGCCAGCAACGCGGCCGGCTGGCTGCAATCGAGCGCGGCTTCGGCCTTGTCCAGCTTGGCCGCGTAGGTCACGCCCGCTTCGGGCTGCTTGCGCGGGGTCAGGCCACGGCCACCTTCGGCCAGCGCGGCCAGCGCCTCGACGATGGCTTCGCCGCCCGCCACCGCCAGCGCGTCATGCAACTGCGCCGCGTTGGTCTCGTCCGAAATCGGCACGATGCGTTCGAGCAGCATGTCCCCCGTATCCAGCCCCTGGTCCATCTGCATGATGGTGACGCCGGTGCGCGCGTCGCCGGCTTCGATGGCGCGCTGGATCGGCGCCGCGCCGCGCCAGCGCGGCAGCAGGCTCGCGTGGATGTTCAGGCAGCCCAGGCGCGGCAGTTCCAGCACCCATTGCGGCAGGATCAGCCCGTAGGCGGCCACCACCATCACGTCCGGCGCCACGCTTTCCAGCAGTTGGCGGGCCTCGGCGGCCTCGTCGGGATAGCGGCCGTCCAGCCGCAGGCTGCGCGGCTGGGCGACGGGGATGCCCGCCTCCACGGCCGCCTGCTTGACCGGGCTGGGCGTGAGCTTCAGGCCCCGCCCCGCGGGGCGGTCCGGCTGCGTCATGACGAGGGGGATTTCGTGGCCGGCCGCCCGCAGGGCGTCGAACGCGATACGGGCGAATTCCGGGGTACCGGCAAAGACGATGCGCATGGGGTTAAGGGCCGACCTACGCGCGCAAGGCTTCGCGCTCGGCTTTCTTGAGCTTGGTTTTGATGCGGTTCTGCTTGAGGTTCGACAGGTATTCCACGAACACCTTGCCTTCCAGGTGATCCAGCTCGTGCTGCACGCACACGGCCAGCAGGCCATCGGCCTCGAACTCGAACGGCTTGCCGTCGATGTCCAGCGCCTTGCAGCGGATGCGCGAGGCGCGCTCGACTTCGTCGTAGATGCCGGGAACGGACAGGCAGCCTTCTTCGTAGATCTTGTAGTCGTCGCTGCGCCAGGTGATCTCGGGGTTGATCAGGGTCAGCAGTTGATTGCTGTCCTCGGACACATCGATCACGACGACGCGTTCGTGCACGTCGACCTGGGTTGCGGCCAGGCCGACGCCAGGCGCGTCGTACATGGTTTCCGCCATGTCGCGCACGAGCTGCCGGATGCGGTCATCGACCTCGGCGACCGGCTTGGCCTTTTTGTGCAAGCGCGGGTCCGGGTAGCGAAGGATGGGAAGTAAAGCCATTGAAAGGGGATCGCCAGAGTGATGCGTACACAAGAGTTTAATTCATTAGAGTATTGATTTCTAATAGTTTTCGGCTAATTCGGGGATTGCGGACATTGCCCCGGCACGCTTTTTTTCACAGGCGGCGCCCTTGCCTTGCCGGTCCCGCGCGTATCGATCCACCCCGCCGCCGCCGGCCTGCCCGGCGCGTGCGACACTCTCGGACCCACGACGCCTTTCTCGCGCCCGTTCCATGCCGCTTACGCAATCCTCCGACGAACTATCCGCCTGGCTGCGGCTGTCCCTCGAACCGAATATCGGTTCCGCCACCGCCTGCATGCTTCTGAGCGCGCTGGGCCTGCCCGAGCAGATCTACGCGCAACGCGCCACGGCGCTTGCGCGCCATGTGCCCGACGCGCTGGCGCGGCAATTGGCGGCGCCCATGCCGGCGGACATGGCCGAGCAGGTGGCGCGGGCGCTGGAATGGGTGCAGGCCCCCGGCCGCCACATCCTGACCCTGGCCGATCCCACCTATCCGCAAAGCCTGCTGACGATCGCCGATCCGCCGATCCTGCTCTACGTGGCGGGTGATCCCGCGTTCCTGCAGGGGCCGTCGCTGGCGGTCGTGGGCGCGCGCAATGCGACGCCGGGCGGACAGGAAAACGCGCGCGCCTTTGCCCGGCACCTGGCGGCGAACGGCTGGCGCGTGGTCAGCGGCCTGGCGCTGGGCATCGACGCCGCCGCGCATGAAGGCGCGCTGGATGCCGGCCCCGACGGCGCCGGCACCGTGGCGGTCATGGGCACGGGCATCGATCGCGTCTACCCGGCCAGCCACCGCGACCTGGCGCACCGCATCGCGGCGCATGGGGCGCTGGTGTCCGAACTGCCCCTGGGCACCGGCGCGCGGCCCCAGCACTTTCCCAAGCGCAACCGCATCGTGGCGGGCCTGGCGCGCGGCGTCCTGGTGGTCGAGGCCGCCAAGCAAAGCGGGTCGCTCATCACCGCCCGGCTGGCGGGCGAGAGCGGCCGCGAAGTCTTCGCCATCCCGGGCTCGATCCATTCGCCACTGTCGCGCGGCTGCCATGCGCTGATCCGCCAGGGCGCCAAGCTGGTGGAGACCGCCGCCGACATCACCGACGAACTGGGCGGCGGGCCGACGCCGGCGCAGGCCCCGCGCACCGAGCCGTCCCCCGCGCGCGCCGCCCATCCGGTGCTGGATGCGCTGGGCTATGACCCGCTGCACCTGGATGCCATCCAGGCGCGATGCGGGCTCGATACCGCCGTGCTGCAGGCGCAACTGCTCGACCTGGAATTGCAGGGCCGCATCGCCCGGCTGGACGATGGCCGCTACCAGCGTTTGCACTAGGGCCGCAGCGGCGCCGCATGCGATGGCGCTAATATGGGCGATGGCGCCGCGGCCTCGCCGCGCCGGTCATCCAATACCGAAACAGGAAGAGACATGGCATTGCCCTCCCGCGTAAAGATCGTCGAGGTGTCGCCTCGCGACGGCCTGCAGAACGAAAAGGAATTCGTCCCCACCGACATCAAGGTCGAACTGGTCAACCGCCTGAGCGCCGCGGGCTTTCCCAATGTGGAAGCCGCCTCGTTCGTCTCGCCCAAATGGGTGCCGCAGATGGCCGACGGCGCAGACGTGATGGCGCGCATCGAGCGCCGCCCCGGCACCATCTACTCGGTGCTGACCCCCAACATGAAGGGCTTCGAAGGCGCACTGGCCGCCCGCGCGGACGAAATCGTGATCTTCGGCGCGGCGTCCGAAGCCTTCTCCCAGAAGAACATCAACTGTTCCATCGCTGAATCCATCGCGCGTTTCGAACCCGTGGTCCAGGCCGCCCGCGAGGCCGGCATCCGCGTGCGCGGCAGCATCAGCTGCGCGCTGGGCTGCCCCTACCAGGGCGAAGTTCCCGTCGAAGCCGTGGTGGACGTGGCGCAACGCTACCTGGCGATGCAGGTCGACGAGATCGACGTGGCCGACACCATCGGCGTGGGCACGCCCAAGCGCGTGCGCGAAGTGATGGCCGCCGTCACCCGCGTGGTCGACCCGGCGCGCGTGTCCGGCCATTTCCACGACACCTACGGCCAGGCGCTGGCCAACATCCTCGCGGCGCTGGAGACGGACATTTCCATCTTCCACACCTCGGTGGCCGGCCTGGGCGGCTGCCCCTACGCAAAGGGCGCCACCGGCAACGTCGCGACCGAAGACGTGCTGTACATGCTGCGCGGCCTGGACATCGACACGGGCGTGGACTTCGACGCCGTGGTCGACATCGGGCAATGGATGTCCGGACACCTGAACCGCAAGGGTTCCAGCCGCGCCGGCAACGCCATCGCCGCCAAGCGTGCCGCCTGATCCGGTCCGCATGACCACGCCCAATGCCGACCCCGCGCCCGAAGACCTCCCGGCGCTGCTCCGCGCCATCGGCCCGCTGCCCCTGTCGGGCCAGGCCTGGCCGGACTGGGTGCGCATCCTGACCTGGGTGCTGCTGGCGATCCTGGGCGTGCAGGTCGTGACCACCGCGATCCGCGCGCCCGCACAGCCCTTCGATACGCTGCTGGCGGTGGCGGTGGTGCTGTGCTTTGTGGCGCTGCTGTTCGTGTCCTGGCACATGCAGACGTCCATCACCACCATCGACGAACACGGCCTGCGCCAGACCTGGTTCACGCGGCGCGAGGTGGCATGGGAAGACGTGCGTTACGCGCGCTTCGTGCCCATGGTGTTTTCAAAGCGGCTGGTGGTGTTCACGCACCGCGGCAAACCGGTGATCTTCCAGGGCGGCACGCGGGAACTGCGCGCCGCCTTCGTGAAGATCGCGCAGGTTTATCGGCGCGGATAGGCAAAACGAAACGCCCTGGGTTCGTCAGCGGATCGGCAGCGCGTACATCAATCCGCCCTGCGTCCATTGCGCATTCAGGCCGCGCTTGATCTTGAGCGGACTGCCCTCGCCCACGTTGCGCTCGAAGCTTTCGCCGTAGTTGCCCACCTGCTTGACGATGTTGTAGGCCCATTTTTCATCCAGCCCCAGGTTGGCGCCGCTGCCGGGCGTCACGCCCAGGATGCGCTTGATGTTGGGGTTGGCGCTTCGGGTCTGTTCATCCACGTTCCTGGACGTCACGCCGTACTCTTCGGCTTCGATCATGGCCGACAGCGACCAGCGGACGATGTTGAGCCAGGCGTCGTCGCCCTGGCGCACGAAGGGGCCCAGCGGCTCCTTGGAGATGATCTCGGGCAGCACCACATAGTCGTCCGGATTCTGCAGCTTGGAGATGCGGATCGACGCCAGGCCCGAGGCGTCCGTCGAGAACACGTCGCAGCGCCCGGACGCGAAGGCATTGACCACTTCGTTGAAGGTCTCGATGACGACGGGCTTGTACGTCACGTTGTTGGCGCGCGCCCAGTCGGCAAGGGTGTTTTCGTTGGACGTGCCGGTCTGCAGGCAGATCGTGGCGCCGTTGATCTCCTTGGCGCTCTTCACGCCCAGCGACTTCGGCACCAGGAAGCCCTGGCCGTCGTAGAAATTGATGCCGGCGTGGATGATGCCCAGCGCCGTGTCGCGCTGCTGCGTCACGGTGGTGTTGCGCGTCAGCACGTCGATCTCGCCGGATTGCAGCGCGGTAAAGCGCTGCTGCGAATTGAGCGGCACCACCTTGATCTTGTCCGCGTCGCCGAAGACCGCCGCGGCCACCGCGCGGCACAGGTCCACGTCCAGGCCCTGCCACTTGCCTTGCGCGTCGGGCGCGGAGAATCCCGCGAAGCCCGTGGTCGTGCCGCAAGCCACGGCGCCGCGCTGCTTCACGACGTCCAGCGTCGCCGCCTGAGCTCCCTGCGCCGCCGCCAACAACAGCGCCGCGCCTACCCACCCTTTTGCAATGTTCATGACCTGGATTCCTGTTCTGCTACCGGGCGCGAACGCGCGCCGAGGCAAGAAGCTTATCGACATGAAGCGCCCCCGCCAAATAACGGGCGCTTATTTGGGTATGCCCGGCATGCCGGGACTTGCCGCCGGCTCGCGCCGGCGGGCAAGTGCGGAAAGGATAGCAATGCGAGGCGGGCGCGACGCTGCGCGAGGTCAAGCCGCCAGCGAAATGGACACCGGCTCGTTGGCCTGGCACGCGTCCAGCGCGCGGCCCAGGCGGACCATGCCCTGCGCGATCTGGCTTTCGTTCATGGTCGCGAACGACATGCGCATGGCGTAGAGGTCCGCCTGCGCCGCGTCGGCGTAAAACGCCTTGCCGGGCACGTAGACCACTTCATGCTCGATGGCATACGGCAGCAGGCGCGTGGCGTCCACGTCGCCCGTCAGGCGCGCCCAGAAGAACATGCCGCCCTCGGGCTTGCTGAACGTGATGCGGCCGTCGAGCTCGCGCGCCAGGGCCTCGGCCATGGCCGTGCAGCGCAGCCCATAGGCGGCGCGGATGCGCGGCACGTGTTCGTCGTAGCGGCCATTGGCCAGGTACTGCGCCACGATTTCCTGGATCCAGGCCGAGGACGCCATGTCGTCGGCGGCCTTGGCGCCGACGCAGCGGCGGCGGATCTCGGGCGGGGCGACCAGCCAGCCGATCCGCAGCGCCGGGGCCATGGTCTTGGACATGCTGGCCAGGTACACGGCCCAGTGGCGCGCCTCGCCTTCGGCCAGCGCCGCGATGGGTGGCACGGCTTCGCCGGCAAAGCGCAGCTCGCTGTAGGGATCGTCCTCGACGATGAGGAAGCGGTGCTTGACGGCCAGTTCCAGCAGGCGCAGGCGGCGCTGGCGCGAGATGGTGGCGCCGCAGGGATTGGAGAACGACGCGACGACGCAGACCATCTTGGGCTTCACGCGCGCAGCCAGCTCGTCCAGCGCATCCACGTCGATGCCGTCGGGGCCGGAGGGCACGGTGTGCACCGTGGCCCCCGTATAGCGCAAGGCCTGCACGGAATTCGGGAAAGCCGGCGATTCGATGATGGCGTGGTCGCCGGGCTGCAGCATCACGCGCGTGAGCAGCGCCAGCGCCTGCTGCGATCCGCCCGTCACGGCGAGCTCCGTGTCGGCGTTGCAGACCAGTCCGCGCGCCGCGGACAGCCGCGCCAGCTCATGCCGCAAGCTGGCCTGGCCGTCGATGTTGGAGTACTGCAGGCACGTGCCCAGCCGGGCCGTGACCTGGGTGGACGCGATCGACAGGCCGTCGACGTCGAACAGCTCCTGCGCCGGATATCCGCCGGCCAGTGAAATGGTGCCCGGACGCATGGCGTAGGGCATGAGCGATCGGATGGGCGAGGCGGGGGGATTCAGGAACGGCGTGGCAAAGGCGTATTCGGGCGCTGCACTGGACATGGCGGAAGGGCTGAGTAGGAGGGGGGAACGTGTCGCCCGAATGGGCGGCGCCGGACGGCATAGAACTTTGAAATATAAACAAATCTCCGCAAATTCTAAGCCTGCCGCTCTGACAGGGTCAACGACAGGGTCAAGGGCGCGGCCAGCGCCTGAAACCGCCCGCGTGGCGGGAGGTCCGGAGCACGTCCTACACTATGGGACATCCCGTTTTTGCCAGAGAGCTGCATGATCGCCGAAGACACCATGGCCGGGCGCCTCGCCCGGATCCAGCAACGCATCCGAGAGGCCTGCGAGCGCGCCGGCCGCCGCCCCGACAGCGTGACCCTGCTGCCCGTCAGCAAGACGTTCGGCGAGGACGCCCTGCGCGAGGCCATGGCGCTGGGCCTGACCCGTTTCGGCGAGAACAAGACGCAGGAAATCCGCCAGAAGGCCGTCGCGCTGGCGGGACACGGGCTGAAATGGGTGCTGATCGGCCACCTGCAGACCAACAAGGCCAAGGACGCCGCCCGCGACGCCGCGGAGGTGCAGTCCCTGGACCGCGTCGAACTGGCCGAGGCCCTGCACCGCCGCCTGCAAAACGAGGGCCGGACCCTGGACGTGCTGGTGCAGGTCAAGACCTCTCCGGAACCCAGCAAATACGGCATGGCGCCCGAAGACGTTGCCCCCTTCCTGCGGCGCATCGCCGCGGACTTTCCCACGCTGCACGTGCGGGGCCTGATGACGCTGGCCGTCAATTCGCCCGATCCGGCCCAGGTGCGCGCGTGCTTTCGCGCGCTGCGCGAACTGCGCGATCGCCTGGCGCAGGAGCGCATTCCCGGCGTTTCGCTGGACCGCCTGTCCATGGGCATGAGCGGGGACTTCGAACTTGCCATCGAAGAAGGCTCGACCGAAGTGCGTATCGGCTCGGCCATTTTCGGCGCGCGCAGCTATCCGGATCCGCAATAAGCGGCTGGCGCGGGCATGGGCATTTGACGGGGCCCAAAGCGCGGCCCCCTTTTTGCGTAGGCGCAAGGCATAATAGCGACGCAAAAAAATGCGGCGCAAAGTTGACGTCGATCAACGACGCGGGCGCCGCGCTCACGACACCCCGCACGAGGAGACACTCCATGCACAAGCATGCAAAGCGCCTGCTGGCGCTTGCCGCCCTGTCGCTGGCCGCCACCGCGGCCTGCGCCCAATCCTGGCCCACGCAACCGATCCGCTGGATCGTCCCCTATCCCGCCGGCGGCGGCACCGACGTGGTGGCGCGCACGGTGGCCAGCAGCCTGGAAAAGACGCTGGGCCAGACCATCGTGGTCGAGAACCGCCCCGGCGCGGGCACCATCATCGGCGCCACGGCCATCGCCCAGGCGGAGCCCAACGGCTACCT
The DNA here is from genome assembly GCF_900108985.1 of Achromobacter sp. NFACC18-2. NCBI lineage: Bacteria > Pseudomonadati > Pseudomonadota > Betaproteobacteria > Burkholderiales > Alcaligenaceae > Achromobacter > Achromobacter sp. NFACC18-2. The sequence continues at coordinate 81,752 of NZ_FNYM01000006.1, forward strand.
GGTCGGCACGGCCGACTCGGGCACGCTGGCCTTCAATTCGTCGCTGTACGCCAAGCTGTCCTACGATCCGGCCAAGTTCACCTATATCGGCGGGATCGCCAAGTTCCCGTTGCTCTTGGCCGTGAACGTCAACTCGCCGTACAAGACGGTCGAAGAGGTGATCGCCGCCGCCAAGAAAGATCCAGGCAAACTGACGTCGGCTTCGGCCGGCGCGGGCTCGCCGCATCACCTGGCGCTGGAACTCTTCAAGCAGCGCACGGGCGCCAACGTGCTGCACGTGCCGTACAAGGGCGCCGCGCCCGCCATCCAGGACCTGCTGGGTGGCCAGGTGGACATGATGTTCATCGACCTGGGCTCGGGCCTGCCCAACGTCAAGGCCGGCAAACTGCGCGTGCTGGCTGCCGCCACGCCGGATCGCGTGCCGGTGCTGCCGGACGTCCCGACCATGGCCGAACAGGGCGTGGCCAACTTCACGGCGTACGCCTGGCAAGGCCTGGTGGGCCCCGCCGGCCTGCCTGAAGCGGTGGTGAAGAAGCTGTCGGCCGACCTGGACGCCACGCTCAAGTCGTCGGCGGTGTCGCAGAAGATGCTGGACATGGGCGTCATTCCCATGCCGATGTCGGCCCAGGACTTCAAGGCCTATTCCGAACAGGAGCGCGCCGCCTGGGCGGACGTCATCAAGAAGGCGAACATCAAGCTGGAGTGACGCCCCCGGCGTCGCCCTGCCTTTCGCGCAAAAGCCGCGGTCCGACGACCGCGGCTTTTTTTCGCAGGGGCGCCGCGCGGCGCCCCGCTCCGGGGTCAGCCCGCCACGACGGGAATCTGCCGCGGCTGCGCCTCGCGCACGCGCGGGATGCGCAGCGTGAGCAGGCCCTGTTTCAGGCTGGCGCTGATCTGCGCGCGATCGAACTCCTGTCCCAGGCGGAACGCCCGGCGAAAGAGCGGCGCGCGCATTTCGCCCAGCACCAGCCGCAGGTCGCTGGGCGTCTCCACCGACGCTTCGCCCTCGATCTGCAGCACGTCGGCCTCGACGTTGATGCGCAGCCTCTCCTTGGATACGCCGGGCAGATCCGCCAGCAGGGTGATGCCTTCCTTGTCTTCGTAGATGTCCACGGCCGGCACGGTCACGCCGCGCGCATCGCGCTTTTCGGAAACCGCCCCTTCCGCGGGCACGGTCAGGTCTTTGCGTTCATTCATGATCGATACTCCTTTGCGGTTGCGGGCTGGTTCACTGCACGGTCACGGTACGGGGCTTGGCCGATTCCTTGCGCTTGATGGAAATGGCCAGGCAGCCGTCGGTGTAGCGCGCCTGCACGTTGTCGGGGTCCGCATCCGCAGGCAGTTCGATCACCCGCGTGTAACGGCCCTGCGCGCGTTCCCGCGCGTAGTAACGGGCGCCCTCGGGCAGCTCCTGCGGCTTGCGTTCGCCGCTGATGGTGAGCAGGCTTTTTTCGATCGATACGTTCAGGGCGTCCGGCTCCATGCCGGGCACGAAGGCGACGACCTCGATGGAATCGCCCGACACGCCGACGTTGACCGGCGGAAAGTAGGCCTGCGGCGTGGCGCGCAAGGCAGCGGGCACGCCCGCGCCGCGCAGCACGCGGCCCATGTGTTCCTGGATGGCGTCGAACGCGGTCGCAAAGCCGCTGTCGCTGAATGGAAAGTTGCTCATAAGGGTCTCCTCGAATGAAAAAAGGGACCGATACAGACACTAGGCAATCGCCACAACCACGACCGCAGGTCTGATCGCTTCAATCCCAGTATGGGATCGGTTTTTTGGGTTTCAAGAGGGGCGCGGAAGGGCGAAAAAAAAACCGCGGCCATCGCTGGCCGCGGCTTCATTCGCACGAAAGACGTGTCGGGTTTAGACCAGGACCCGTTCGATCCCGCCCGCGTTGGCGCGGCGCACGTAGTCTTCCATCCAGCCTTCGCCCAGGATGTGGCGCGCCATCTCGACCACGATGTAGTCGGCTTCCATGCCGGTGTCGCCTTCATAGCGCGACAGGCCCTGCAGGCACGACGGGCACGAGGTCAGGACCTTCACGTCGCCCGTGAAGCCGTCGCTGCGGATCGCGGCGTCGCCCTTGAGCAGCTCTTCCTGCTTGCGAAAGCGCACCTGCGTGGAGATATCGGGCCGGCTGACCGCCAGGGTGCCCGATTCGCCGCAGCAACGGTCGCTCTTGACCGCGCCGTCGCCCACCAGCGCGCGCACGGTCTTCATGGGCTCCTGCAGCTTCATGGGGGTGTGGCAGGGGTCGTGGTACATGTAGCGCACGCCCTTGGCCCCTTCCAGCTTGATGCCCTTTTCCAGCAGGTATTCGTGGATGTCGATCAGGCGGCAACCCGGGAAGATCTTCTCGAATTCATAGCCCGCCAACTGGTCATAGCAGGTGCCGCAACTGACCACCACGGTCTTGATGTCCAGGTAGTTCAGCGTGTTGGCCACGCGGTGGAACAGGACCCGGTTATCGGTGATGATCTGCTCGGCCTTGTCCGTCATGCCGTTGCCGCGCTGCGGATAGCCGCAGCACAGGTAACCCGGCGGCAGCACGGTCTGCACGCCCGCATGCCACAGCATGGCCTGCGTAGCCAGGCCCACCTGCGAGAACAGGCGCTCGGAGCCGCAACCGGGGAAGTAGAACACCGCTTCCGTATCGGCCGTGGTGGCCTTGGGATCGCGGATGATCGGCACGTAGTTCGCGTCTTCGATGTCCAGCAGCTTGCGCGCGGCCTGCTTGGGCAGCCCGCCGGGCATCTTCTTGTTCACGAAGTGCACCACCTGCTCGCGCAGCGGCGGCTTGCCCACGGTGGCCGGCGGCTTGGCGGTCTGCTTTTTCACCAGGCCCGAGAACAGGTCGTGCGCGGCGCGCTGGACCTTGTAGCCCACGCCCACCATGGCCTTGCGGGTGGCGTTGATGGTGGCCGGATCCTTGGCGTTCAGGAAGAACATGGCGCTGGCCGTGCCCGGGTTGAACGACTTGCGGCCCATGCGGCGCAGCACGGCGCGCATGTTCATCGACACGTCGCCGAAGTCGATATCGACCGGACAGGGGTTGTAGCACTTGTGGCAGACGGTGCAGTGATCGGCCACGTCCTCGAATTCTTCCCAGTGCTTCAGGCTCACGCCGCGGCGGGTCTGCTCTTCGTACAGGAAGGCTTCCACCAGCAGGGACGTCGCCAGGATCTTGTTGCGCGGCGAATACAGCAGGTTCGCGCGCGGCACATGGGTGGCGCACACGGGCTTGCACTTGCCGCAGCGCAGGCAGTCCTTGATCGATTCCGAGATGGCGCCGATGTCGCTCTGCTGCATGATGAGCGACTCGTGGCCCATCAGGTTGAAGCTGGGCGTCCAGGCGTGGCGCAGGTCGGCGCCGGGCATGAGCTTGCCGGCGTTGAAGTGGCCGTTGGGGTCCACGCGCCGCTTGTAGTCCTGGAACGGAGCCAGCTCGGCCTCGGTCAGGAACTCGTACTTGGTCAGGCCGATGCCGTGCTCGCCCGAGATCACGCCGTCCAGGTCGCGGGCGATCTGCATGATGCGCTCGACGGCCGCGTGGGCCTCGCGCAGCATTTCGTAGTCGTCCGAGTTGACCGGGATGTTGGTGTGCACGTTGCCGTCGCCGGCATGCATGTGCAGCGCGACGAATACCCGGCTCTTGAGCACGCGGCCATGGATGGCGACGAGCTCGTCGACGATCTGCTTGTAGGTGGCGCCCGAATAGGCGCGCTGCAGGCCGGCGAGTACCTCGGTCTTCCAGGAGACGCGGATCGTGCGGTCCTGCACCACTTCGAAGACGCGGGCCTCCGGTTGCGCCGCCAGGCGCGCGGTCAGCGTGTCGCGCAGGTCGCCCAGGCCCAGGCCGTCGAGCTGCGGCAGCGCGTCGCCCAACGGCAGGTCAAGGTTGTCCAGCAGCCACTGCCAGCGCTGGCGCGTGGCGGCCAGCAGTTCCATCGCCTGGCGCGTCCGCTCGGCCAGCGCTTCGGCGCGGGTGGCCTCGATGTCGGTGTCGTCCACCTTGCCCACGGGCAGGGGCGCGCACAGGTAGGCGTCCAGCTCGCCCAGGAGCTTGAGCTTGTTGCGGGTGGACAGCTCGATGTTGATGCGCTCGATGTGATCCGTGTATTCGCCCATGCGGGGCAGCGGGATCACGACGTCTTCGTTGATCTTGAAGGCGTTGGTGTGGCGGGCGATCGCGGCGGTGCGCGAGCGGTCCAGCCAGAATTTCTTGCGCGCCTCGGGGCTGACGGCCACGAAGCCTTCGCCGTGGCGCGTGTTGGCCAGGCGCACGACCTCGCTGGCGGCCGCGGCGACCGCATCTTCGTCGTCGCCGACGATGTCACCGATCAGCACCATCTTGGGCAGGACGCCGCGCTTGCTCTTGGTGGCATAGCCCACGGCGCGCAGGTAGCGTTCGTCCAGATGCTCCAGGCCGGCCAGGATGGCGCCGCGCGCCTTGCCTTCGCCGTCCAGGTAGCCCTTGACCTCGACGATCGACGGGATGGCGTCGCGCGCCTGCCCGAAGAACTCCATGCAGACCGTGCGCGTGTGGCGCGGCATGCGGTGCAGCACCCAGCGCGCCGAGGTGATGAGGCCGTCGCAACCTTCCTTTTGGATGCCGGGCAGGCCGGCCAGGAATTTGTCGGTGACGTCCTTGCCCAGGCCTTCCTTGCGGAAGACGCGGCCATGGATCTCCAGCGTCTCGGTCTTGAGCAGGCGTTCGCCGGGCTTGCCCTTGCCGTCGAACCACTTGAGCTCGAAACGGGCCACGTCCACGTCATGGATCTTGCCCATGTTGTGGTCCAGGCGCGTTACTTCCAGCCAGTTGCCGTCCGGATCGACCATGCGCCACCAGGCCAGGTTGTCCAGCGCGGTGCCCCACAGCACGGCCTTCTTGCCGCCGGCGTTCATGGCGATGTTGCCGCCCACGCAGGAGGCCTCGGCCGAGGTCGGGTCCACGGCGAAAACGAAACCGGCAGCCTCGGCCGCTTCGGAGACGCGCTTGGTGACCACGCCGGCGCCGGCGTGGATGACGGCCACGGGCTCGGTGAGGCCGGGCAGGATACAGGACTCGACCTTGCCCAGCTTGTCGAATTTCTCGGTGTTGATGACCGCCGACTTCCAGGTCAGCGGAATGGCGCCGCCGGTATAGCCGGTGCCGCCGCCGCGCGGCACGATGGTCAGGCCCAGTTCGATACAGGCGGTGACCAGCGCGGCGATCTCGTCTTCGCTGTCCGGCGTCAGCACCACGAAGGGGTACTCCACGCGCCAGTCGGTCGCGTCCGTCACGTGCGACACGCGCGACAGGCCGTCGAACTTGATGTTGTCGCGCGCCGTGATGCGCCCCAGCACCTTCTGCGCCTGCTTGCGCATCATGGCGGTCTGGTCGAACTCGCCTTCGAAGGCGGCGATGGCGGAGCGGGCTCGGGCCAGCAACCCGACGACCTTTTCGTCGCGATGCGGGTCGTGGCCGGCTTCGGCGGGCGCGCCGGGCTCGCGGCGACGGTCGATTTCGCCCAGGCGGTGATGCAGGGCTTCGATGAGCTGCTTGCGGCGCTTGGGGTTGTCGAGCAGGTCATCCTGCAGATAGGGGTTGCGACGCACGACCCAGATATCGCCCAGCACTTCGTACAGCATCCGGGCCGAACGGCCGGTGCGGCGTTCGCCGCGCAGGTCGGTCAGCAGGCTCCAGGCGTCTTCGCCCAACAGCCGGCCCACGATTTCGCGGTCGGAAAACGACGTGTAGTTGTAGGGGATTTCGCGCAAGCGCGCGGGTGTTGCGGGCGGCATCGCCCCGTTCAAGATGTGGCTGGCGAGAGGGGCGTTCATGGCGGCAAGAGGGGGCCCTTAAAAAAGTATTTTATGCCATTGTCCCGACTTGACCCCTAATATCCCTGCCAAGCCGTCCAAAGGCGCTATCGGAACGGCGTGCACCGTCCCTTTTTAAGCACGGCGTCAGCGCTAGATTTTTCCGGGAAAGAACCAGAGCAGTCCGGCCGTCATGAACAGATAGCGCATGAATTTGCCGATCGTCATGTAGAGCACGCAGGGCCAGAAGGACAGGCGCAGCCAGCCGGCGACCGCGCACAGGGGATCGCCCACCGCGGGCAGCCAGGACAGCAACAGGGCGGGCGGCCCCATGCGATGCAGCAAGTCGTGGGCGCGCTCGTGCCAGCGGCCGCGCATGCGCCCGCCTTCGGTCGCCTTGGGATGCGGATGGGGGTGCTTTTCCTTCCAGCGCTCGACCGCCTTTTCCGCGCCCAGCCCCATGGCGTAGCTGATGGCCCCGCCCACGGTGTTGCCCAGGGTCGCGACGAGGATGGCGGGCCAGAACATGTCCGGCGAAAGCTTGATGTACCCGAACACCGCCGGCTCGGAGCCCAGCGGCAGCAGCGTCGCGGACACGAGCGAGACGGTGAAGATGGCCGGCAGGCCCACCGAGGGCAAGGCCAGCACGCCGAGGAGCCAATTGACTGCGGATAGGAGACTTTCTTCCATGGTGGCGGCAGTGTAGCCGCGGGAAACCGGGAAGGCGACACGCATTCCCTGCAATAATCTCGGCCAGTCCTCACTCTTGCCCAGTCGCGCGGCCCATGTCCACTGATTATCTGAAACGCATTCTGACTTCCAAGGTTTATGACGTCGCGGTCGAATCGCCGCTGGAGGTGGCGCCGCTGCTGTCCCAGCGGATGTCGAACACGATGCTGCTCAAGCGCGAGGATACGCAGGCGGTGTTCAGCTTCAAGCTGCGCGGCGCCTACAACAAGATGGCCAACCTGAGCCCGGCGGCGCGCAATCGCGGCGTCATCGCGGCCTCGGCCGGCAACCACGCCCAGGGCGTCGCCCTGGCGGCCAGCCGCCTGGGCTGCCGCGCCGTGATCGTCATGCCCACGACCAGCCCGCAGGTCAAGATCGACGCGGTGCGCCGGCTGGGCGGCGAGGTCGTGCTGGCGGGCGAGAGCTTCTCGGACGCCTACGCGCATGCGCAGGTGCTGGAAAAGAAAGAGAAGCTGACCTTCGTCCACCCCTTCGACGATCCCGACGTGATCGCGGGCCAGGGCACGGTAGGCATGGAGATCCTGCGCCAGCACCCGGGCCCCATCGACGCGATCTTCGTGGCGATCGGCGGCGGCGGCCTGATCGCCGGGGTGGCGGCGTACATCAAGCAGCTTCGTCCCGAGATCAAGATCATCGGGGTGCAGACCGAGGACTCCGACGCCATGCTGCGCAGCGTGCGCGCGGGCCGGCGGGTGCAGTTGAACGACGTGGGCCTGTTCTCGGATGGCACGGCGGTCAAGATGGTGGGCGCCGAAACCTTCAAGCTGGCGCGCAAGTACGTGGACGATTACGTGGTGGTCAACACGGATGCGATCTGCGCCGCCATCAAGGACGTCTTCCAGGACACGCGCAGCGTGCTGGAGCCGGCCGGCGCGATGGCCGTGGCCGGCGCCAAGCAGTACGCGGCCGAACACCACCTGAAGAACAAGACGCTGGTCGCCATTGCCTGCGGCGCCAACATGAACTTCGACCGCCTGCGCTTCGTCTCCGAACGCGCGGAGGTCGGCGAAATGCGCGAGGCCGTCTTCGCGGTCACCATGCCCGAGCAGCGCGGGAGCTTTCGCCGCTTCTGCGAACTGGTGGGCGAACGCAGCGTCACCGAGTTCAACTACCGCATCTCGGACGCGGACCGCGCCCATGTGTTCGTTGGCATCCAGGTCTCGTCCGCGTCCGAACCGGACAAGATTGCGGCGAACTTCCGCCGCCACGGCTTCGACACGCTGGACCTGACCCACGACGAAATGGCCAAGACCCACCTGCGCCACATGGTGGGCGGGCGGTCGGCGCTGGCGCGCAACGAACTGCTGTACCGCTTTGAATTCCCCGAGCGTCCGGGCGCGCTGATGCGCTTCCTGAACGCGATGAATCCCGACTGGAACATCAGCCTCTTCCATTACCGCAACCAGGGCGCGGACTATGGCCGCATCCTGATCGGCATCCAGGTGCCGCCCGCGGACAAGAAGCAGTTCCGCAGCTTCGTGGCGGAACTGGGCTATCCGCACTGGAACGAGACCGACAACCCGGCCTACAAGCTGTTCCTGTAGCGCCGGCGCCAGAAAGCGAGAGGGCCTCCTTGCGGAGGCCCTTCCCTTCTGTGCTCAAGTCACGCCCGGCCGAACCCAATCAGGGGGGGGTTCGCTGTCACTCGGCGGCCCACGGAGAATGGGCCGCGCATTCAGCAAGGTCCAGCCGGACGTTCCGTCGCTTAGAAACGGTGGCGCACGCCGACGGCGACAGCGGTGTCGGTGGCGTCGTGCTGGAACGCGTAGTTGTCGCCGTAGGAGGCGTACGCGTACAGGTTGGTGCGCTTGGTGAAGTCGTAGGTGTAGCCCAGGCTGTAGACGTTGAACGTCGCATCGTCGCCCGTCAGCTTGTCGTTGCTGGCGGTCGCGCGCTGCCACGAACCGAACACGGCATGGCGGCCCAACGGCACGGTCGCGCCGATCATGTACGAATTGGCGCGGAAGCCATCAGCCAGCTTGAACGAGCCCAGGGTGTTCATGCCGTCGGGGGTGGTGCCCATGTTCTGGCCGACAAACCAGCCGTCGCGCGTCTGGCCGAAGGCGGCCGCGAGCTTCACCACTTCAAAGTCGTACGTACCGCCGACGATGTATTCCTGGATGCGCGCCGCATCCTTGCCGCCGACGCGGTTGTTGGACGGATTGAAGCGGTCATACGACGCGGCCAGATTCAGCGGGCCGTTGACGTATTGCACGCCGGCGGTGATCACCCGGTTGTTGTTGCCCGTGGCGAAGCCGGTCTGCGTCGTGTCGCTGACGGTGTCGTCGGCGCTGAACGAATAGCCGATGCCCGCCTTGAAGCCGCTCAGGCTGGGGGTCTGGTACAGCACCATGTTGTCCAGGCGCATCGTGTTGGCGCTGCCGAACGTGGTGCCCATGTTGGCGGTGTTGTAGCTGGTCGAGAACGGATCGATCGAGCCGAAGTACTTGGAGGCCAGGTTGGTCTGGCGGCCGAATTCCAGGCGACCCCAGGAATCGCTGTCCAGGCCCACGGTGGCCTGCCGGCCGAACAGGCGGTTGCTTTGCAGCGACTTGCCGTTCATGGGTCCGAAGCCGCCTTCCAGGGTGAACACGGCGCGCAGGCCGTCGCCCAGGTCTTCCGTACCGCGCAGGCCAAAGCGCGAGCCGCTGCTCACGCCCTGCACGCCGCCGAAGCGGCTCTGCGAATCGCCCTTGAACTTCACTTTTTCGTAACCGACACCGGCGTCGATCAAGCCGTACAGCGTCACGGAATCGGCGGCTTGCGCGGCGCCGGCAAAGCCCGTCAGCAACGCGACGGCCAAAAACGTCTTCTTCATTTGAATCCCCAAAATGGCGAGATGAAAGGCACATTGCAGGGCGCCGCGACCCACGGCGCGATCCCGCATGCCGCTGCAATCGATCGAGCGGCGCATGCACTGAAGCTAGTGTCCAGCTTGCAGCGCGCCGCAGTAACCAGCATTTCGACGAACTACTTTCCACGGTTGGGATAATGACGGGATGCTGAACGCGCCCCGCATTTGAAGAATCCAGCTAACGCGTTGATAACGAATACGAATTTTTACTCACAAAACCCGAAGCCTTGCCTGCAAGGATGCGCCGGGATCGTTCTGGCCGACAAGAGTAGTGCTGCCTGCGGAACAGTTTGTGCGGCGTAAAAGCCACACTATCGTGGACGGGGCGAACTCGCGGGAACAAAAAACCCCTTGGCGTCACAAGGGGTTCGTGCGGTGACCTCTCCGGGCGTATGGACTGCCGGCGCGTGAATCAGCGTCCTTGGGGCGGGTAGTCCAGCTCGCCGAACGTGTATTCGCCGCGCGCCTTGGCGTCGGCCAATTCCTGGCGGACCTGCTCGCGGCTCTTGCCGCCGGCCGGCGCCACGGTCTTGGGCGGATAGTCCAGTTCGGCGGACGTCACCTGGCCCGCGGCCTTGGCGCTTTGCAGCTCCTGCTGGACCTGTTCGCGCGACAGGCTGGTGGTCTGGGCCACGGCCGGCGGGTAGTCCAGTTCGCCAAACGTGACGGTGCCTGCCGCCTTGGCGGCCTGCAATTCCTGCTGCACCTGTTCACGCGTCTTGCCATCGGCGTGAGCGGCGGACATGCCTGCCAGAGCGGCGGTAACCATGAGTGCGGTAGCTAGGGCTTTCACTTTCATTGAGATGACTCCATCCTAAACGTGCGCATCGCCATCTGCCAGGCTGACAGCGCCGATGTGACAATTTGATTGCTGGGACGAAGTATCTGGCGATCCGGGCCTAGTAAAAACCCTTATTTTGGTGAACATATTTGCACGGATGGGACAATTTCAAGTCGTATCCGTCCCGACTTGCGCACTTGCTGCGCACTTTCTGCGCATTTCCGGGGCGCTCGCGCCTGGCGCCCAATGGCGACAAGCCTTGCCGGCATTCAGTTTTCGGCAAGCTGGGTAACGGGAGATGACGCCGCCACGCAATGCAAGCGATATGCAGTGTGGAGAAATAGACATTTCTGCTGGCGGGACAATAATTCCATTTATCATACAAATCTGCCAGCAATGGAATTTTGAGTCTCGAGGGCCCCATGGACATTCAGCTTAACGACATCGCGCTATTCGTCGAGGTCGCCAAGCGCAAGAACTTCAGCCACGCCGCCGAGGCCCTGAATATCCCGACGTCCACGCTCTCGCGCCGCGTGAGCGAACTGGAACGCAGCGTGGGCATGCGGCTGCTCAATCGCAGCACGCGCAAGATCGATCTCACCGAGGCGGGCGCCATTTATTTCGAGCGCTGCCGGCACATCGTCGAAGAAGCGCGCATCGCACACGACCAGTTGCTCGACATGGCGGTGCAGCCCAAGGGCCGCCTACGCATCTCGCTGCCCAGCAGCCTGGCGCAATTGTTCCTGCCCGCCGTGATCCGCGAGTTCCGCGAGCAGCATCCCGACATCGAGTGCGACTTCGATCTGAGCATGCGCCCGATCGACCCCATCAGCAATCCGTTCGACCTGATCCTGCGTTTCGGGCAGCAGCCCGATTCCAGCCTGATCTCGCGCAAGATCGTGCTGATGGCGCACCAGCTCTACGCCTCCCCCGATTACCTGGCCCGCCACGGCGAACCGCGGGTGCCGGCGGATCTGTCGCACCACGAATGCCTGCGGCCGACGATGCGCGAAGACTCATCCTTCTGGATGCTCCATTCAGGCGACAAAGTGGAACGCGTGCAGGTATCGGGCCGCCTGTCGGCCAACAACGTGGGCATGCTGGGGCGTCTGGCCGGCCATGGGCTGGGCATCACGCCGCTGCTGGTGTTCGATGCGATGGAGCGCGCCATCAAGCAGGCGGGCCTGGTGCGCGTCCTGCCCGAATGGAGCCTGACTCCCCTGCCCCTCTTTGCGTTGCTGCCCTCGCGCATGCTGCCCGCCAAGACCAAGGCTTTCCTGGATTTCATCCAGCCCCGGCTTTCAGACGCATAAGCCACAGGCACAAGCCGGACGCATAAGCCGGACGCATATGCCATGGACATACGCGCGCCGGCGCGGGGACGCACCCCGTGCGCTACGCGCTACGGCGTCGTGTCCGCGCCGTACTGACAGACCGTGTAGAGCGGCGTGCCGGTGGCGGCCACCTTGGCGGAACCACCCAGATCCGGCAGGTCGATGATGGCGGCGGCTTCCACCACGTTGGCGCCCAGGCGCTGCAGCAGCTTGATGGCCGCGAGCATGGTTCCGCCCGTGGCGATCAGGTCGTCCACCAGCAGGACGCGCTGGCCCGTGCGCACCGAATCCGTGTGCATCTCGACGGCCGCGTTGCCGTATTCCAGCGAATATTCCTCGGCCACCGTGCGATACGGCAGCTTGCCCTTCTTGCGCACGGGCACGAAGCCCAGATTCAACTCATAGGCCAGCACGCTGCCGACGATGAAACCGCGCGCATCCACGCCCGCCACCAAATCCAGGCGTTGGCGCATGTAGCGATAGACGAAGAGATCGATCAGGACCCGGAACGCACGGGGATCCTGCAGCACCGGCGTAATGTCGCGGAAGGTGACACCGGGTTGAGGCCAATCCGGAACGCTGCGGATGGTGCGCCGGATGAACTCGGCGTTGTCGGTCTGCATGAAGTGCGTCCCTGAAGAGAATTGAAGCAAGGCGAACTATAACCGCGCCGCCCCGCTTAAGCCAGGATTGCCGCTTGCGATGACATGACATGCAACGTTCCATCGCGCAGAACATGGCGACGATGCACCGCGCCGTCGGGCAAGGCCGCGTGCGTCGCCAGCGCCACAGTGCGTCCGCGCACCGCATGTTCAAGGTCGGCGAAGAACGCGGACTCGGCCGCGGCGTCCAGCCCCGCGGTCGGCTCGTCCAGCACGAGGATGGCGGCCGGCGTCAGTAGCGCCCTTGCCAGGCAAAGCCGTCGCGCCTGTCCGGCCGACAGCTGCGAACCGGTTTCGCCCGCCCAGGTGTCCAGGCCGTCAGGCAGGCCGCGCACGAAGTCGCCCAGCCTGGCCGCGTCCAGGGCGCGCCACAGCGTGGCATCGTCGGCGTCCGGGTCGCCGATCAGCAGGTTGGTGCGCAGCGTGCCCAGGAACAGCGGCGAATCCTGCGACAGCAGGGCGATCCGTCGATGCCAGTCCGCCTGCGCGCATTCGCGCGCATCGCAGCCACCGAACCTGACCTGCCCGGCCTGCGGATCCTCGAGCCGCAGGATCAGATGCAGCAGCGTGGACTTGCCCGCGCCGCTGGCCCCCAGAATGGCCACGCGTTCGCCCGGCTCGATGCGCAGGCTGATGTCATGCAGCACCGGGGGGCTGTCGCCCGGCGTGCGCGCCGGGTAGGCAAAGCGCACACCGTCCAGTTCCAGCGCGCCGCGGGCGGGCAGCGGACGCGGCACGGCCGGATCCTGCATGTCGGGCAGGCACTGCGTGATCTCGCGGATGCGCGCGGCCGCCGACATCGCCGACCCCATGCGGGAAGCGCCGCGCATGATGGGACCGGCCACCTCGAAGATGCCGATGACGGCCAGCAGCAGGCCGGCCAGGACCGGACCCTCAATGCGGCCCGCCTCGTGCGCGGCCAGGCCGAACCACAGCAGCGCCAGCACCGCAATGCCCGCGCACACCTGCAGGAACCATTGCCCGCGCACCGCCACCCGCGCCTGGCTGCGCCGCGCCCGGGCGCTCGCCTCGCACAGGCCATTGAAATGTGCCAGTGTCTGATCCTGCGCATGCATCGCCACCATGTCCGCATGGCCATCCACGGCGTCCAGCGTGGCGGCGCGCAGCCCCGCCGCGCTCTCCTGCGCCGCCGCGCCCGGCTTGCGCGCCGCGCGCACCAGCCACAGGGGCACAAACACGCACGCCGTCAGCAGCGCCAACGCGAACACCAGCGCGGCGGCGGGCAGCCATTGCCCCAGCACGGCCGTCAGCACGGCGCCCGCGAGGACCGCCGTCGCCAGCGGCGCCAGCACGAACAGGAACACCGTGTCCAGCGCGTCGACGTCGTTGGTCATGCGGGCGACCAGATCGCCGCTGCGATAGCGCGCGAGCTGGCGCGGTGTCAGCCGGATCAGCGCCGCGAACACCATGGCGCGCAGATCGGCCAAGAGGCGCAACGTGGCCGAATGCCCGACCACCCGGTCCGCATAGCGCGACACGATCCGCAGGAACGAGAGCCCGCGCACCAGCGCCGAGGGCGCGAACAGATTGAAGACACTGCCGGCGCCGGCCAGGAACGCGCCCGTCAGGAACCAGCCCGACACCCCCAGCAGGCCCACGCCCGCGGCCACCGTGGCCAGCGCGCAGAACAATGCGAGCAAAAGCCCGCTTTTACGACGCGCATACAGGGGCAGGAGCAGCAACAGGTTTTTCATGCGTCTTCCACAGCGCCGTGCGCAACGCGCGCCACCCGGTCGAACCGGGCGGCGACTGCCGGCGCGTGCGTGGCCAGCAGCAAGGTGCGGCCGGCGGCAAACTCCAGGATTTCGTCCAGGACGCGGGCCTGCGTGGCCTCGTCCAGGTGCGCGGTGGGCTCGTCCAGCAGGATCAGGCCAGGGTCGCGCAGGAACAGGCGGGCCAGCGCCACGCGCTGCGCCTGTCCGCCAGACAGGCCATGGCCGCGGCTGCCGAGCGGGGTGTCCAGCCCTTGCGGCAGGTCTTGCGCGAATTCAAGCACACAGGCGCGGCGCGCGGCGTCCTGCACCTGCAAGTCCGTGGCGCCGGGACGGCCCAAGCGGATGTTGTCGGCGATGGACCCGGCCAGCAGTTGGGGCCGCTGGCCGATCAGCGCCACGCGCTGACGCAAGGCGGCTTCTTCCCACTGCGCCAGGGGCAGGCCGTCGATGCGGATATCGCCGCCGGCCGGCCGCAGGCGCGCGATGGCTTCGATGAGCGTGGTCTTGCCGGCGCCGCTGGGCCCCATCAGCGCCACGTGCTCACCCGGCGCAAGCGTGAATGCGGCGTCCGACAGCACCGCGTGGCCGCGGCCCGGCGCCTCGACGCGCAGGCCGGCCATGACAAGGCCGGCGCCCTGGCTGGCATGCACGGGCGCGGCGGTGGGCGCGGCCGCCGCCTCGGCAGCCTCATCGCCGGCGTCCTGGGGCAGGCCGTCGAACAAGACGGCGAGCTGCGTGACGGCGGCAAGCGCGGTCGCGCGGTCGTGATAGTGGGCCGCGAACTGGCGCAGCGGCGCATAGACCTCCGGCGCCATCAGCAGGCAGAACAGCCCGGCCTGCAAGGTCAGCGGCGACCAGCGCACGTCCAGGAACCCCAGGTAGGTCAGGCCGATGTAGACGGCAACGCCCGCCACGCCCAGGGCGGCAAAGAATTCCAGCACGGCCGAAGACAGGAACGCGATGCGCAGCACCGACATCGTGCGCTGGCGCAGCGCATCGCTGGCGGCCACGACGGACTGGGCCTCGGCCTGGGCGCGTCCATACAGTTTGAGCGTGGACAGCCCGCGCAGCCGGTCCGCGAAAAAGCCCGACAGGCGCGCGAAGGCGCGCAGGTGACGGCGGCTGGCGCCTTGCGCGCCCCACCCCACCAGCGCCATGAACAGCGGAATCAGCGGCGCCGTGATCAGCAGGACCAGGCCGGCGACGACATCCATGGGCAGCAGCACCACGGAGAACGCCACCGGCAGCATGGCGGCAGCGGCCATGGCGGGGAGATACTTGGCGAAGAAACCGTCCAGCGCCTCGACCTGGTCGACCACCGCGCTCGCCAGCTCGCCCGATGCCTTGCCCCGGCTCCAGTACGGTCCGCTGCGCACCAGCCGCTGGAACAGCGATTGGCGCACATGGCGCTTGATCCGTTCGGACGCATCGGCGCCGGCGCGCTCGCCCGCCCAGGCGATGCAGGCGCGCAGCAGCATCAGCGCCGCAATGCCGAGGATGCCGCCCAGCAGTTCATGCCTCGGCACCTGGCCGACGATCGCCGAATCGAGCACGCTGGCCAGCAGCCATGCCTGGACAACCAGCAGGGCCCCGCCGACCAGCGGCGCGGCGCCGGCCAGGATCAGCGGAAAGCGCGCTGTCCTGGCCAGTCCCATCAGCCACCGCGACTGCTCGCGCGGCGGCTTCTGCAGGGACGCGGACGGATCGTGCTCGAGGCTGCTTGCGCCGCCGCTCACTCGTCGTCGCGGCTGGCACGCGGGTCATGCGTATGACCCTCGCGCAGCTCGAACCACATTGCATTGAGGATGGCGAATGCACACGCCAGGCCCAGGCCGAGAATCCACGAGAAATACCACATGGTGGAGGCTCCTTTATCAGTACGAGTTGGGCGTGTCGCCCACCGAATCATGGGTGACCTTGCCGCGCATGACGCGATACACCCAGCCGGTGTAGACGGTCACGATGGGCAGGAAGACGGCGACGGCGATCACCATGATCCACAGCGTCAGGTGGCTGGAGGATCCGTCCCAGATCGTCAGGCCGGCCTTCGGATTGGTCGACGAGGGCATGATGAACGGAAAGAGCGAGAAGCCCACCGTCAGGATCACGCCGGCGATCGAGGCCGACGACGACAGGAACGCCAGCACGTTGGCGCGCACGGTCAGCAGCAGGGCCGCAAGCACCGCGCCGGCCACGCCCAGGACGGGCGCGATCCACATCCACGGCCACTTCGCGTAGTTGGCCATCCAGGCGCCGGTTTGGACCGACACCGTCTTGAGCATGGGATCGGACGGCGCGGCCATGTCGACCGCGCTGGTGATCGCATGGCCCGGCACGCCGCCCGCCACCCAGAAGCCACCGGCCACGAAGAGCGCGGCGGTCAGCAAGGCGCACAGGCGCCCCCAATTGCGGGCCCGCGACGAGACGGGATCGTCCGTGCGCCAGGCGAGCAGCACCGCGCCGTGCATCGCCAGCATGACCACGCTCAGCACGCCAGCGAGCAGCGCAAAGGGCATGAACAACTGGAAGAAGTGGCCTTCATAGACGGGGCGCAGGGTCAGCGCCTCGAATGTGAACGGCACGCCCAGGATGATGTTGCCCATGGCGACGCCGAACACCAGCGACGCCACCACGCCCGAGAAGCACAGCACGGCGTCCCAGCGGTTGCGCCAGCGGGTGCCTTCCATCTTGCTGCGGTACTTGAAGCCCACCGGCCGCAGGATCAGCGCAATGAGCACCAGCATCATCGCCAGGTAGAAGCCGGAGAACGACGCGGCGTACAGCAAGGGCCACGCCGCGAAGATGGCGCCGCCCGCGGTGATCAGCCAGACCTGGTTGCCTTCCCAGACCGGCCCCACCACGTTGATGACGATGCGGCGCTCGGCGTCGGTCTTGGCGACCACCGGCAGGAGCGCGGCCACGCCCAGGTCAAAGCCGTCCATGACGGCAAAGCCGATGAGCAAGGCGCCCAGCAGCACCCACCACACGACGCGCAGCGTGCCGTAGTCGATAGGAATAAGGGTATCCATTTGCGTCTCTCCCTTCAGGCGCGCACGGCGGCGTGGACAGGATCGGCGGCGGCGGCGCCAGGCGCCGGTCCGTCGGATTTGGGTCCGGCCTTGATGGCATGCAGCATCACCTTGACGCCGATGATCAGCAGCACGGTGTACAGCACCAGGAAGATCGACAGGCTGACCACCAGGTCGGTCATCGTGAGGCCAGACGCCGCGTAGTAGGTCGGCAACACGCCTTCGATCACCCAGGGCTGGCGGCCATACTCGGCGACGAACCAGCCGCTTTCAATGGCGATCCAGGGCAGCGGCAGGCTCCACAGCGCCACCTTCAGCAGGCCGGGCCGGCTGTCCAGGCGGCCGCGCGAGGCGAGCCAGAACGCCACGCCGAAGAACAGGATCAGGTACATGCCCACCGCGACCATGATGCGGAACGCCCAGAACAGCGGCGCCACGGTCGGCACGGTATCGATGGCGGCCTGCTTGATGTCCGCCTCGGTGACCTTGCTGATGTCAGGCTGGTGGCGCTTGACGAGCAGCGCGTAGCCCAGGTCCGGCCAGGTCCTGTCGAACACCATGCGCGCATCGATGTCCTTGGGATTGGCGCGGATCTTCTGCAGGGCCTCGTAGGCCACGATGCCGTCGCGGATGCGATTCTCGGCGCGCAGGATCAGGTCATTTATGCCCAGGAGCGGCGTGGTCAGCGAGCGGGTGCCGATGATGCCCATCACGTAGGGAATCTCGATGGCGAAATCGTTGCGGCGTTCGGCCTGGTTCGGGATCGCGATCAGGTTGAAGGACGCGGGCGCGGGCTCGGTGTGCCACATGGATTCCATGGCCGCGATCTTCATCTTCTGGTGCTCGGTGGTGAGGTAGCCGCTTTCGTCGCCCAGCACGACCACCGACAGCGCGCCGGCCAGGCCGAAACTGGCGGCCACCGCCATGGAGCGCTTGGCCAGGTCGATATGCCGGCCGCGCAGCAGATACCACGCGCTGATCGACATGACGAACATGGCGCCCGCCACATACCCGGCGCTGACCGTGTGCACGAACTTGGCCTGCGCGACGGGGTTGAAGATGACCGCGGCGAAATCGGTCATTTCCATCCGCATGGTGTCGGGATTGAAGACGGCGCCGACCGGGTTCTGCATCCAGCCGTTGGCGATCAGGATCCACAGCGCGGAGAAGTTGGTGCCGAAGGCCACCAGCCAGGTCACCACCAGGTGACTGACCTTGGACATGCGGTTCCAGCCAAAGAAAAACAGGCCGACGAAGGTGGCTTCCAGGAAGAACGCCATCAGCCCTTCGAGCGCCAGCGGCGCGCCGAAGATGTCGCCCACGTAGTGGCTGTAGTAGGACCAGTTCATGCCGAACTGGAACTCCATCACCACGCCGGTCGCCACGCCCAGCGCGAAGTTGATGCCGAACAGCGTGCCCCAGAACATCGTCATCTTTTTCCAGATGGCGCGGCCGGTCATGACATACACGCTTTCCATGATGGCCAGCATGAACGACAGGCCAAGCGTGAGGGGGACGAAGATGAAATGGTAGAGCGCGGTCGCGGCGAACTGGAACCGCGATAGGTTCACGACATCGAGATCAATCATGAGGCTGCTCCCAAAGCGTCGACGCGCTGCGGCAACCGGCATGGTTCCCAGGCCGTCTACCGCGCCATGTTAGGGGCGATGCATACAACTTCATAGGGGTTTCCTGAAAAATCGAGGGGTGGCGGGTCAGCCCTTGCCTCGCAATTTGCCGGCAAAGCCCAGCACCTTCTGCACCTTGGAACCAAGTTTCATCAGGCTTTGGAGGGTTTCTGGCGGCAGCCGTTGAACCTCGTCGAACCACCCGGTGGACAGTTCGATGAGCTCCAGCATTTCGGTCATTCGTTGTTGCGCGTAAGCCTCGTCCGGGCCGGACGGCGACTCCAGCAGGGTGTCGCGCAGCAGCGTGAGGGTGGGATCGACTTCGCGCTTGCGCTTTTCTTCCATCAGGATGCGGAAGATCTCCCAGACGTCCTTGGGAGTCTCGAAGTAGTCGCGGCGGTCGCCCACTTGGTGGATCAGTTTGACCAGGCGCCAGGATTGCAGCTCTTTCAATCCGAGGCTGACGTTCGAGCGCGAGAAGCCCAGGCCCTCGGCGATGTCATCGGCGTTGAGCGGCTTGGGCGCCAGGAACAGCAGGGCGTAGATCTGGCCGACCGTGCGATTCACGCCCCAGCGGCTGCCCATTTCACCAAAGTGCAGGACAAAACGTTCGATCTGGGGGGAAAGCGCCATGAGGGTCAACCTGTAACACGATGAATCGCGGAACGACACATGCCGTTACGTTGATTTCAGGAATTTCTGAAATTATCGAACAAACGATGAGAAAGCGCAAACCACACAGCGCGCAGGGGCAAGCACGCAAGCGACGGCGATTCAGGCGGCAGGCAGCCCAAATTAGCCGTCGAACGTGACAGGCTTACAACACAATCCGGGGGAAACGGGCAAAAAAAACGCCACCGACCGGCGGGCGGGTGGCGTTATCGCGGGATCAGGGCGGGCTTTTGCCCCCCTCCCGGCGGGTGCGGACTGGGGTTCAGCCGGCCTTGACGGTCACGGCGGCGGACACGCGCTTGGCCTTGGCGCGGGCGGCGGCGACGTCTTCGGCCACGGCCAGGCCCACGCCCATGCGGCGCTTGACGAAGGATTCGGGCTTGCCGAAGAGCCGGATGTCGGTGCCCGGCTCGGCCAGGGCTTCGGCCACGTTGTGGAACGAGACGGCGGCGGCCTCGACGCCCCCGTAGATGACGCTGCTGGCGCCCGGCTGGCGCAGGCTGGTATCCACCGGCAGCCCAAGCAGGGCGCGGGCGTGCAGCTCGAATTCGTTCTGCACCTGGGTGATCATGGTGACCATGCCGGTGTCGTGCGGACGGGGGCTGACCTCGGAGAACCAGACCTGGTCGCCGGCCACGAAGAGCTCCACGCCAAAAATGCCCAGCCCGCCCAGTTCGGACGTCACGGCCAGCGCGATCTCGCGGGCGCGCTGGAGCGCCGCGGGCGACATCGGGTGCGGCTGCCAGCTTTCGACGTAATCGCCGTCGACCTGCTTGTGGCCGATGGGTTCGCAATAGCGGGTTTCGACCTGGCCGTCGGCGCCCCGGGCGCGCACGGTCAGGAGCGTGATTTCGTAGTCGAAGCGGATGAAGCCCTCGACGATGGCGCGGCCGCCCCCGACCCGGCCCCCTTCCTGGGCATAGCGCCAAGCGGACGCCACGTCGTCGGCGCTCTTGATGATGGACTGGCCCTTGCCCGAGGACGACATGACCGGCTTGATGACGCAGGGATAGCCGATGTCGCCTTCGGTGGCCTGGCGCAGTTCTTCCTCGGTATCCACGAAACGGTACGGCGAGGTGGGCAGGCCCAGGGTCTCGGCCGCCAGCCGGCGGATGCCCTCGCGGTTCATGGTGAGCTGGGCCGCACGGGCGGTCGGGGTTACCCGCGCCACGCCGGCCGCTTCCAGTTCCACCAGCAGGCTGGTGGCAATGGCTTCGATTTCGGGGACAATAACGTGCGGCTGCTCCTGCTCGATGATCTGCCGCAGGGCCTGCGGGTCCGTCATCGAGACCACATGCGCCCGATGCGCCACCTGGTGGCCAGGGGCGTCGGCATACCGATCCACCGCAATGACCTCCACGCCCAGCCGCTGCAGGGCGATGATGACCTCTTTGCCCAATTCTCCGGAACCCAGCAACATGACGCGGGTAGCCAGGGGGGACAGTGGCGTGCCAAGGACGGGACTGGGAATGCTGGACATGGAGCGGGCCTGGAAAGAAAGTTTGAAAGCCGTTGAAAGACTCGCCAGCATGCCATACGCCCCTGGCCGGGGCAAACTAGCATACTGCGATTAAAATCCGCCCATGACCGACCATCCCACCCCATCGTCCGCCACCGCGCTGGCATCTGCGCGCAGAACGCTCCAAATTGAAAGCCAGGGCCTGCAGGACCTGTCCGCCAGGCTGGATGACAGCTTCACGCAGGTCGTGGACATGCTGCTCGCGTGCCGCGGCCGCGTGGTGGTGAGCGGCATCGGAAAAACGGGACACATCGCCCGCAAGATCGCCGCGACGCTGGCCTCCACGGGCACCCCGGCCTTCTTCGTGCACGCCGCCGAAGCCGTGCATGGCGACCTGGGCATGATCACCCGCGACGACGTGCTGATCGCGATTTCGTATTCCGGCTCGGGCGAGGAACTCCTCACCATCCTGCCGGTGGTGCGCCGCATGGGCGCCGGGCTGGTGGCGATCACCGGCAACCCGCAGTCCGAACTGGCGCGCCAGGCCGACATCCATCTGGACGCCAGCGTGGCCCAGGAGGCGTGCCCGCTCAACCTGGCGCCCACCGCAAGCACCACGGCCGCGCTCGCCCTGGGCGACGCCCTGGCCGTCGCCTGCCTGGAGGCGCGCGGTTTCGGGCCGCAGGATTTTGCCCGCTCGCACCCGGGCGGCGCGCTCGGCCGCCGTTTGCTCACCCACGTGCGCGACGTCATGCGCCAGGGCAATGCGCTGCCCATCGTCCTGGCCGGCACCCCGGTGTCGCAGGCGCTGGAAGTCATGTCGGCCAAGGGCATGGGCATGACGGTCGTGACCGACGCGCAGCACCATCCCCTGGGCATCTTCACCGACGGCGACCTGCGCCGTCTCATCGCGCGGCATGGCGACATCCGCAGCCTGACCGTCGAGTCGGGCATGACGCGCTCGCCGCGCAGCATCAATCCCGAGGCGCTGGCCGTCGAGGCCGCCCGGCAGATGGACGAACTACGGCTCAATCACATGCTGGTGATGGACAATGACGGCGCGCTGGTCGGCGCGTTGCACATGCATGATCTGATGGCCGCTAAAGTGGTATGACTATGAACCTCTCTGCTTCCGTGAATCACCCGGCCGAAGCGCTGGTGCTTGCCCGTATCCCCGCCATCGTGCGCGAACGCGCCGCGGCCGTGCGCCTGATGGTGTTCGACGTGGATGGCGTCCTGACCGACGGCAGTCTGTATTACGGCGAAGGCGGCGAACTGCAAAAACGTTTTCACGCCCTGGACGGCCACGGGATGCGGCTGCTGATGGAAAGCGGCCTGAAGGTGGCGCTGATCACGGGCCGCTCCGGCCCCATTGTCGCGCGGCGCGCGGCCGAGCTCGGCATCGCCGAGGTCATGCAGGGGGTGCGCGACAAGGGAACCGCCCTGACCGAACTTGCGCAGCGTTCGGGTGTCCAACTGAATCAAACCGGCTACATGGGCGATGACATCATCGACCTGCCGGCCTTGCAGCGCGCGGGCTTTGCGGCCAGCGTGCCGAACGCCCCCGGCTACGTCAGCCAGGCAGCCCACTGGGTCTCGACCCTGCCGGGCGGAAGCGGGGCCGTTCGTGAATGCTGCGATCTCCTGCTGGCCTCGCAAGGACGCCTTGGCGCGTTCCTGGCCTCGCCCGGGCTGCTGGGCCCCGGGGCCATCCAGTGATCGCACCCACCAGGACTACGCCCTCGCGGCGCACCCGATGAAAGAACGTTTTCCCTCCCTGATTGCGCTGTTCCTGCTGCTGGTGCTGGTCACCAGTTCGTGGTGGGCGGCCGATTACGCGCAACGGGCCATCCAGGTCGACCCGCCGCGCCGCGTCACCCATGAAATGGACTCCTGGTCGCGCAATTTCGTGATGCTGCGCACCGATCCCACGGGCAAGCCCATCAACCGCCTGGAAGGCGAGTACATGGAGCACTTCCCCGACGACGATTCGTATCACGTCACGACGCCGCGCGCCGTGGGCCAGCGCGAAACCAACCCGATCACCGTGGCCGTCTCCAAGACGGCCGTGATGGAGCAAGGCGGCAAGCGCATCGTCATGGACGGCGATGCCCATGTGCTGCGCCAGCCCGATGCCGAAAACGACATGCTGGACGTGCGCAGCCAGCAGCTCATCATCCTGCCCGATGATGACGTCGTCTATACCGATCTGCCGGCGGTGGTCCTGAAGGGCCGTTCACGGATGACGGGCACGGGCATGCATTACAACAACAAGACGCGCCAATTGCAGGTTTCGGCATCGACCGATGTGGAAATCGCCGGTTCGGAAGGCAGACAGCAGCGCCGCACCGAGATTCCAGCCAACAACACTGACCAGAAAAAACCATGACCGACCTCCGGACCCTCCTTGCCCCGACGACCCGCCTGATGGGCGCCGTGCTGTTGACGGCCGGCGCGCTTGCGCCCGCATACGCGGCGGAACCGAAGGCGGCCACGCCGGCCGAAGAGCCCAGCACGCTCATCCTGTCGGACACGCTGCACTACGACGACGTGAAGAAGCAAAGCGTCTTCACCGGCAACGTCAACATGACGCGCGGCCTGATGACGCTGACGTCCGACACGTTGCAGATGAACGAAGATGCGCAGGGCAACCAGTACGGCACGGCCACCGCCAACAAGGGCAAGGTGGTCACCATCCGCCAGGAACGGCCGGAGAACTTCGAACTCATCGAAGGCAAGGGCCTGCGCGCCGAATACGACGGCACCAAAAGCACTTTCGACCTCATCGGCCAGGCGGTGGTGATCCGCTACGTCTGTGGGAAACCGTTCGATACCATTCGGGGCGAGCGGGTACGCTACAACGAGAAAAGCGGCACCTATGAAGCGCAGGGCGGTCCCAACTCCGCCGCGGCGGGCGGACGGGTGCGGTCCCTGGCCGAACCTCGCGCCAAGCTGGACGCCGCCGTCGCCGAATGCCGCAAGCAGCAGGCAGCCAAGAAAGGGCGCTGAAGCGCTTCCCATGCAACACCAATCGCAGCCACGATGAACCAACCTTCAGTGCCGACCCCCGTGACCTCCGCCCCTTCGGGCGTCAAGCAGGGCAGCCTGCGCGCAACCGGACTGCGCAAGACCTATAACGGCCGCACCGTCGTGCAGGACGTGTCCCTGTCCGTGGTCAGCGGCGAAGTCGTCGGCCTGCTGGGTCCCAACGGCGCGGGCAAGACCACCAGTTTCTACATGATCGTGGGCCTGGTGCCGGCCGACGCCGGCCGGATCGAAATCGACGGCGCCGTCATCACCGCGATGCCGATCCACAAGCGCGCGCGCATGGGCCTTTCGTATCTGCCGCAGGATGCATCGGTGTTCCGCCGCCTGACGGTGGAACAGAACATCCGCGCGGTGCTCGAGCTGCAAGTCGGCCCCGATGGCCGCCCCCTGTCGACCGCAAAGATCAACGAGCAGATGGAGTCCCTGCTGGAAGAGCTGCAGATCGGGCACATCCGCAGCAACGCCGCGATCTCGCTGTCGGGCGGTGAACGACGCCGCGTGGAAATCGCGCGCGCCCTGGCCACCAGTCCGCGCTTCATCCTGCTGGACGAGCCCTTTGCCGGCGTGGACCCCATCGCCGTCATCGAGATCCAGCGCATCGTGCGCTTCCTCAAGGGCCGTGGCATCGGCGTGCTGATCACCGACCACAACGTGCGCGAAACCCTGGGCATCTGCGACCGCGCCTACATCATCAGCGAGGGCAAGGTGCTCACCGATGGCCATCCCGAGGAAATCGTGGGCGATCCCGCGGTTCGCCGCGTGTACCTGGGCGAACACTTCCGTATGTAACCGCCCATGAAAGACCCCGTAACGCACGCCCGGCGCCCCGGAGAACCGGGGCCATACGCCCTAGGGGTTCAGCCATAAAAATGCCATGGTCTTGCGGTAGGTCAGCTTGTTTTATCGGCCCGAGTCTATACACTAGTACTAAACGAACCTGCTTATTGAAGGAGAACGCCTAACGACCTCACCGCGCCTTTTGCGCACCTTTTTTCCTCTTTCAGAAGGAGAGCACACTATGAACCTGAGCATCTGCGGTCGTCACCTCGACGTCACCCCGGCCATCCGGGAATATGTCATGAACAAACTGGCGCGAGTGCTGCGGCATTTCGATCACGTCATCGATACCCAGGTCATGCTCTCAGTAGAGCCCCTGCGGCATAGAGCCGAAATCACCATGCGCCTGAGCGGCAAGGACATTCATTGTGAAGCAACCGATGAAAACCTCTATGCGGCCATCGATCTTCTTGCCGACAAAGTCGACCGTCAGGTCATCAAGCACAAGGACAAGGTCAGAAGTCATTCAGCAGAGTCCGTGAAGCGGCAAGCGGCGAGCCTCTCGCCACCCCAGCAGTAACGCGCCTCACGACCGCTCACCTGAGCGATTAGCAGTACAGCGATCCAAGGATCCTGCCTAAGTCCCGGTGTCCCGCTCGACTTCGCGTCCAGCCGGGGCATCGGCAAACTCCCCCTCCTGCATTACCCCCTCCCCCCTTTTTTCGTTCCATCCCGCGTTCCTGCGTGCGCAGGCGGATCAGCGTTTTCCCTGGCTTTGCCGCGACGGGACCGCCGAGCGGCCCGGAATGCCCACAACGCCCCGCGATCGGTCTATGCTGTCGCTCTTGTGGCCCGGGCGTCGCGTCGTCCGACATGCCGGGCCGTTGATTGTTGCAGTGCGTCATATCACCCTATAATGACCCGATGAATCATTTGTCGCGCATCCTACCCGCCGGCAACGTCGTGCTCGATCTGCTCGCCACCAGCAAGAAGCGCGCGTTCGAACAGGCCGGCCTGCTTTTTGAAAACAACAATGGCCTGGCACGCGCGCTCGTGTTCGACAGCCTGTTCGCCCGCGAGCGCCTGGGGTCCACGGCGCTTGGCCAGGGCGTGGCCGTGCCGCACGGCCGCGTGAAGGGCCTGGAACAGGCGCTGGCGGCGTTCATCCGCCTGGCCCAGCCCATCACCTTCGACGCGCCCGACGGGCAACCCGTTTCGATGCTGTTGTGCCTGCTGGTGCCGGAAACGGCCACGCAGCAGCACCTGGACATCCTCGCCGAACTCGCCCAGCTCATGTCCAACAAGGCATTGCGCGAGGCGCTGGCCACCGAGCCCGATCCGGCGATCGTCCACAAGATGCTCACGACCGGCCAACTCTGATCCCACGCGAAAGTCGCTGCCATGCTCACGGTGCAGGAACTCGTCGACGACAACGCCGACAAAATCCCCTTCAACTGGATCTCGGGCCAGGGCGCGGCGGACCGCGCGATTCCCGATGACGGCATGGCGGCCGCCGACCTCGTCGGCCACCTGAACCTCATCCACCCGTCGCGCATCCAGGTGTTCGGCCAGGAAGAGCTGGCGTATTACACGCGCTTCGACCTGCGCCGTCGCATGCACCACATGGACGAGCTGCTGATCGGCGGCGTGCCCGCCATCCTGCTGGCCGACGGACTGACGCCGCCGCAAGACCTGGTCGACCAGTGCGATCAGCACCAGGTGCCGCTCCTGTCCACGCCGGTCGCCGCCGCGCAGCTCATCGACCTGCTGCGCATCTACCTCGGCAAGAAGCTGGCGCCCACCACCACGGTGCATGGCGTCTTTCTCGACGTGCTGGGACTGGGCGTGCTGATCACGGGCGAATCGGGCCTGGGCAAGAGCGAACTGGCCCTGGAACTGATCTCGCGCGGGCACGGCCTGGTTGCCGACGATGCGGTCGAGTTCTCGCGCACCGCCCCCAACATGATCGAAGGCCACTGTCCGCAACTGCTCCAGAACCTGCTGGAAGTCCGTGGCCTGGGCCTGCTCGACATCCGCACCATCTTTGGCGAAACGTCCGTTCGCCGCAAGATGCGGCTCAAGCTCATCGTGCACCTGGTGCGCGCCACCGCGCAGGACAAGTTCGAACGCCTGCCGCTGCAGGACATCACGCAGGACATGCTGGGCCTGCCCGTGCGCAAGGTAATGCTGCAGGTGGCCGCGGGCCGCAACCTGGCCGTGCTGGTCGAGGCCGCGGTGCGCAACACCATCCTGAAGCTGCGCGGCATCGACACGCTGGGCGAGTTCATGGAACGCCAGGCCATGGCGATCCTCCAAAGCAGCAAATGAGCCCGCGTCGTCGCCCTGCGGCATCGTGAGCCTTTACGAGACCCTGGCCGACGAGATCGCCACGTCGATCGCCAGCGGCGTGCTGCGCGCCGGCGACAGGCTGCCCTCGGTGCGCGATGCCTGTTCCGCGCGGGGCGTCAGTCCCTCCACGGTATTCCAGGCCTATTACCTGCTTGAAGCGCGCGGCCTCATCCGCGCCCAGCCGCGCTCGGGCTATTACGTCAACGCGCCGGCCGAATCGCTGCCGCCCGAACCCGGCGCCTCCTGTCCCGACGGCGAATCGACGGCGCTGGCCATCAGCGAACGGATCTTCGACATCCTGGGCTCGGTGCGCAACCGCGACGTCACGCCGCTGGGCTCCGCGTTCCCCTCCCCGCTGCTGTTTCCGCTGCCGCGCCTGGCGCAGGCCATGGCCGCGCACCTGAAACGCCAGGATCCGCGCGACACCGTGGACGACCTGGCGCCTGGCAACCCGCGCCTGCGCCGGCAGATCGCGCTGCGCTACCTGATCGGCGGCATCAACCTGCCCGCCAGCGACATCGTGGTCACCAATGGCGCGCTCGAGGCGCTCAATCTCTGCCTGCAGGCGGTCACGCAGCCGGGCGACACCGTCATGGTCGAGGCGCCGACCTTCTACGGCGCGCTGCAGGCCCTGGAACGCCTGGGCCTCAAGGCGCTGGAAGTGCCCACGCATCCGCGAACCGGCATCGACCTGGACGCGATGCAGGCCGCCATCCTGCGCCATTCGCCGCGCGCCTGCTGGCTGATGACGCAATTCCAGAATCCGCTGGGTTGCCTGATGCCCGACGACAGGAAACGCCAGCTCGTCGAACTGCTCGCGCGGCACGACATCCCGCTGATCGAGGACGACGTCTACGGCGAACTGTATTTCGGCGCGGCGCGGCCCGTGCCCGCGAAGGCCTACGATACGCGCGGGCTGGTGCTGCATTGCTCGTCGTTCTCGAAGTGCCTGGCGCCGGGCTACCGCATCGGCTGGGCCAGCGCGGGGCGCTACACGCAGCGCGTGCAGCGCCTGAAGCTGTCGTCGACGCTGTCGGCGTCCGGTCCCGCGCAGGGCGCCATCGCCGAATACCTGGAACAGGGCGGCTACGACCGCCACCTGCGCCGGCTGCGCCAGACCCTGCAGGCGCAGCAGGAACGCATGGCCGACGCCATTGCGCAGGCCTTCCCCGCGGGCACACGCGTGACGCGGCCGCAGGGCGGATTCTTTCTGTGGCTGGAGCTGCCCGCCGCCGTGGACGCGCTGGCGCTGCACCACCAGGCGCTGGCCCGCGGCATCAGCGTCGCGCCGGGCCCGATCTTCTCGGCCAGCGGACAGTTCGGCAGCGCGCTGCGCCTGAACTATGGGCATCCCTGGGACGCGGGCATCGACGCCGCGATCCGCACGCTGGGCGACCTGGCGCACGCGGCGTGCGCTAGTTCAAGGTCGACGCCGCCCGCGCGCGCTTAACGTCCAGGGCGCTCACCGCGCCCGCCTCATTGCCCCAGCTATTGCGGATGTAGGTCACCACCATCGCGATGTCGTCGTCGTTGAGCATCTGTCCGAACGGCGGCATGCCGTGGGGACGCGGGTTCGCGGCCGTGGCGGGCGCAAAACCGCCGTCGAGCACCATGCGGATGGCGTTGACCGGCGAAGGCGCTGTGACCGTCGGATTGCCCGCCAGCGCTGGCCATGCCGTGCCGCTGCCCGTGCCATCCGGCTGGTGGCATTGCGCGCATTGCTGGCGATAGCGCTTGCCGCCCAGTTCCATCGCCGCGGGCGCCGCGCTGGCGGTCCGCGCCGTCGAGGCCGGTGGCGTGGCGGGCAACGATTTGAGGTACACGCCGATGGCCAGGGCGTCCTCATCGCTCAGGTGCTGGGTGCTGCCCAGCACGACCTCCGCCATCGGCCCGCTGACGGTCGAATGCGCGGACATGCCGGTCTTGAGCAGGGTGGCGATATCCTGCGCCGTCCAGCGCCCCATGCCGGTCTGCATATCGTTCGTGAGCGGCGGCGCATACCAGTCCAGCACCGGGATCACGCCGCCCGCCAGCGCGTCGCCCGCGCGCGAGGCGCCCAGGCTGTTGCGCGGCGTGTGGCAGGCGGCGCAATGGCCCACGCCGTCGACCAGGTAGCGGCCGCGATTCCACTGGACCGACTGGCCGGGATCGGGTTCTTGCACGCCGGGATTGAAGTACAGCGCGCGCCAGGCGGCCAGCAGCACGCGCTGGTCGTAGGGGAAGTCCAGCTCGGCCGGCCGGCTGGCCTGTTTGACGGGCGAAACGCTGCGCAGATAGGCATACAGGGCGTCGGAATCGCTGCGCGTGACGCGCGTGTATTCGGTGTACGGAAACGCCGGATACAGCAGCGTGCCATCTTTGGATTTGCCGTTGTGCAGCGCCTGCCAGAAGTCGTCGGCCGACCAGGCGCCGATGCCCGTCTCGGGATCCGGCGTGATGTTGGGGCCGTAGACCGTGCCGAATGGCGTGGGAATGGGCGTGCCGCCGGCATACGCCTTGCCGCCGCGGCTGGTGTGGCAGGCCATGCAGTTGCCGGCCAGCGCCAGATAGCGGCCGCGCTCGATGAGGGCCGTGCCGTCGGCCGCCGCCGCGGCGGGGCCGGTGCTGCCGTCATCGCGCGTGCCCAGCCAGTACAGCCCGCCGGCCGCCGCGACGGCAGCCAGCAACAGGACGGCGAGGAGTCTTTTCATCAGCTTCATGTGCGCCCCCGTCTCAGCGCTGCGCCTGGCTGCCGCATTGCGCGGGAAGCCGGACCGAGTCCGCGGCGTCGGGCACGTAGGGCTCGACGACGGGTTGCGACGACAGCCACGCCGCCAGGGCGCCGATGTCGGTGGGGGTGAGCGTGTTGGAAATGTCCGCCATGCAGTCCGGCGCCGCGGCCCGGCGCAGGCCGTTCTTCCAGCCGCCGATCTGCGCGCCAATATAGTCGCGCGGCAGTCCCAGCAGGCCGGGAATGGCTGGCAGCATGCCGCTCAGGGCCGCGCCGTGACAGGACGCGCAGGCGGGCAGGCCGCGCGCAGCGTCGCCATCCATGGCGAGCCGGCGGCCGGCTTCCAGCGTGGCGGCGGACACGTCCGCGCGCGCGGGCGCCGGATACGGCACGTGCTGCTCGGAAAAATAGGCGGCCATTTCGCGCAGGTAGTCGTCGGGCAGACCGGCCAGCAAATGCGTCATCGGCCGGTACTGCCGCCGCCCATCGCGGAAATTCAGGAGCTGGTGATAGAGATAGTCCTGCGGTTTGCCCGCCAGCCGCGGATAGTAGCCGTCGGCCCCCGCCCTGCCCTGCGCGCCGTGACAGGCCGTACAGGCCGCGACGCGCGCCGCCATGGTGTCCGGCTGCAGGCTTGGCTGCGCGGCCTCCTGCGCCGACGCGGGCGTAGCCATAAAGACAACAAACGCGGCTGCCAGAGCCCGGTGGAACGCCCAAAACCGCGGCAGTGAAACACGACGAGAGGAAATGAGGGCTAACATCTAGGTCGAATTCCAATCCCCGAATCGTGACGGCGGGGCGCGTAAAGTAGAACTGCGGTGGAACTGCGGTGAAACTGCTGAATCTCCGGCCCCAAGCTTACGTCAGGGCGCGCGGGGAGCAACAGGCGCAGATCCCGAGTTTATGGCCATATCAGATGCTATCCCGCCGGCATCGTCCTGGAAAAGCGTGCCACAATCATGTCCATGTTGAAAGTCGTCCTCGTCACCGGCATTTCCGGCTCCGGCAAATCCGTCGCGCTGCGCATGCTCGAAGACGCCAGCTACACCTGTGTCGACAACCTTCCCGTCCGCTTCCTGACCGAATTCATTGCCCAGGCGCGTGACGACGGCATGGAGCGCGTGGCGGTCGCCATCGACGTCCGCTCTCCGGGCGAGCTGGCCGAACTGCCCGACGTGGTCACCGCGCTGCGCGCCATGGGCACCAGCCTGCGCGTGGTCTTCCTGGATGCCAACACGGCCACGCTGGTGCAGCGCTATTCGGAATCGCGCCGCCGCCATCCGCTGACCGACCGCCTGCAGCGCGGCGGGACGGCCCCGTCGCTGACCGAGTGCATCGCCCTCGAAAGAGAACTGCTGGCGCCGCTGCGCGAACAGGAACACGTCATCGACACGTCGGACCTGACGCCCGGCCAGTTGCGCGCCTGGATACGCGACCTGATCAAGGCCGACCGCGCGCCGCTGGTGCTGACGTTCGAATCGTTCGCCTACAAGCGCGGCGTGCCGGGCGACGCGGACCTGGTGTTCGACGTGCGCTGCCTGCCCAACCCCCACTATGACCGCAACCTGCGTCCGCTGACGGGCCGCGACGAACCCGTGGCCACGTGGCTGGCCGGGTACGCGCAGGTGGGCCAGATGATCGACGACATCGCCGGCTTCCTGAACCGCTGGCTGCCCATGTATACCCAGGACACGCGCAACTACCTGACCGTGGCCATCGGCTGCACCGGCGGCCAGCACCGCTCGGTCTACGTGGTGGAGCAACTGGCGCAGCGCTTCGCCGACCACGATCCCCTGCTGGTGCGCCACCGCACCCAACTGCCCGACGAATCCGCATGACGCTTTCCCGCCCCCTGCATCTGATTTTCGTGCTGCTGCTGGCCATCGCCGTGGCAGGCTGCTCCACCAGCGGCGGGCGCAAGAAGGGCGGGTACTACAAGGACGACGGTCCCGACGCCAACCCGCCGTCCAACCTGGACCAGATCCCGGACGCGGTGCCCAAACTGGAGCCCTACGCCAGTGGCGCCAACCGGCCCTATGTGGTGTTCGGCCAGCGCTACGTGCCGGACACCAGCGGACAGCCCTACAAGAAGCGCGGCATCGCCTCGTGGTACGGCAAGAAATTCCACGGCAACTCCACGTCGATCGGCGAGACCTACGACATGTACGCCATGACCGCCGCGCACACCACGTTGCCGATCCCCAGCTACGCGCGCGTGACCAGCCTGGTCAACGGCAAGACGATCATCGTGCGGGTGAACGATCGCGGCCCCTTCCACAGCGACCGCATCATGGATCTTTCCTACGTCGCGGCCTACAAGTTGGGCATCATCGGCCCGGGCAGCGGCCAGGTGATCGTGGAAGCCATCCAGGCCGACGAGATCCGCCGCCTTGCCTCGCAAGGCGCGCCGGCCGCGCCCGCGCCGGAACCGGCATCCGCGACGGGCTCGACGCCCGTGCTGGCCCCCGTGGCCGCGACGCCCGTCGCGCTGACGCCCACGCCGCTGGCGCCCGCGGCGCCCGGCCCCGCCCCGATGCGTCCGGCGCCGGGTATCGCCAGCGGCAGCGTCTACCTGCAGGTGGGCGCGTTCAGCCAGCCGGCCAATGCGCAGTCGCTCGTCAGTCGCATCAATACCCAGTTGGGGGCCGAAGGCGCGCCGCCGGCATCCGTCGAACAGGCCAACAATCTGTACCGCGTGCGGATCGGCCCGTACCCCGATCGCCAGAGCGCGCTGGATGCGGTGCCGCTCGTGTCGGACCGCATCGGCATCCTGCCGACCATCGCGTCGCAATGAACGACTGAGGCGCTACCAGGGCAGTTCGGCCTGCCCGTCGCACACCCGGCGGGCGCGCGCGCTGCGGCTCAGATAGCGATTGCCTTCGTGCGCCAGCAGCGCCTGCTTGCGCGCCAGCCCGCCGCCGAAACCGGTCAGCGACGTGTCCGCGCCGATCACGCGGTGGCAGGGAATGATGATGCTGATCGGATTGCGGCCTACGGCCCCGCCCACCGCCTGCGCGCCCTTGGGCCGGTTCACCGCGCGAGCCAGCTCGCCATAGCTGGTGAGCGTGCCGAAGTCCAGCGCGCACAGCGCACGCCAGACCTCGTGCTGGAACGGCGTGCCCACCGGGTCGAGCGCCACGTCGAACGCACGGCGCCCGCCGGCAAACCACGCGTCCAACTCGCGCCGCGCCTGCTCCAGGATGGGATCGCAGTCCGTCAGCGTCCAGTCTTGCGGCGGCGGCAGCAGCGCCTGATCGGTGAACCACGCGCCGCGCAGCCCCGCCGGGCTGGCCACCAGGCGCATCTCGCCCAACGGCGTGGAGATGTCGCGGTAGGTCAGGGGCGCCTGCGGATCGGCCGGCTTGCGGGCCACGACGGTCGAATACGCCATGGCTCAGTCCTGCGCCTTCTTGCGGGACAGCGCCCGGTTGTACAGCACGTCGCGCGGCTGGCCGGTGACCTTGGCCGCGACGCGCGCGGCATCGCGCACCGACAGCGATTCCAATAACGCATCGAGCAGCACGTCGTGGGCCGGATCCGCCTCGTCGTCCGGCGCCTCCTGGACTTCGGCATGGACGATCAGCACGAATTCACCCTGTTCGCGGTGTGCATCCGCGGCCAGCCAGGCCGCCGCCTCGCCCAGCTTGACGGTAGCGATCTCTTCGAAGCGCTTGGTCAGCTCGCGCGCGACGGTCAGCTCGCGATCCGGCCCGCAAACCGCGAGCAGGTCGGCGAAAGCGGCCGCCAGCCGGTGAGGCGACTCGAACATCACGACGGGCGCGGGCAAGGCGCACCATTGGCGCAGCCAACGCTGCCGGGCCACCGCCTTGGACGGCGCAAACCCCGCGAAGGCGTAGGCGGGGTTCTCGTCCGTCGTCACGCCGCTGCCCATCAGGGCCGCGATCACGGCACTGGGGCCGGGCACCGGCACCACCGCGTAGCCGGCGGCGCGCACCGCGCGGACCACGCGCGCGCCAGGATCGCTGACCGCCGGCGCGCCGGCATCGGACACCAGGGCCACGCGCTGGCCTAGTGCCAGGCGCTCGCAGATGGCCTGCGCCGCCGCGGCCTCGTTGTGCCGATGCGCGGCCATGAGCGGCGTGCCGACGCCCCAGGCGTCCAGCAGGGTGCGGCTGGCGCGCGTGTCTTCGGCAGCGATCACGTCGGCCCGCTGCAAGGCGTGCCACGCGCGCAGGCCCAGGTCGCCCAGGTTGCCGATGGGCGTGGCCACCACGTACAGCGTCGAGGCGGGCCAATGCTGCCCCGCCACGCGTTCGGCAACGCGGGACCAGGCATCGCCGGCCATGGGGGGTGAGACGTTTTGATTCATTGCAGCCTGCTGACACGGAGAAACCATGTCAGTGTAGCCGCCTACGCCCGCTGTCTTTTGG
This sequence comes from Achromobacter sp. NFACC18-2, assembly GCF_900108985.1. Lineage (NCBI taxonomy): Bacteria > Pseudomonadati > Pseudomonadota > Betaproteobacteria > Burkholderiales > Alcaligenaceae > Achromobacter > Achromobacter sp. NFACC18-2. Next base: position 115,735 of record NZ_FNYM01000006.1, read on the forward strand.
ACTCCCATGGTGGATGACACCCTGCGCCTGGCCTGCGAACTCGCCCTTGCCGCCCGCCGCCGCGCCGCAAAGCGCCGGCGACGGACCGGCCGCGCGGCCGCCGACCGGCCGCCCCCGCGCCGCTCGCCCACGCAGCGCCGCGGCGACCTTCACGAGGCCGCCGCGCTGCGCCTGTTGCAGGAACATGGACTGGCCCTGCTGGCGCGCAACCTGGCGTGCCGCGCCGGCGAGATCGATCTGGCCATGCGCGAGGGCGATACCCTCGTCTTCGTCGAGGTCCGGGCGCGCGCCCGCAGCCGCTTCGGCGACGCCGCCGCCAGCATCGGACGCGACAAGCAGGCCCGGCTCGCCCGGACGGCGGCGCACTGGCTCCCCGAGCTGGCCCGGCGGCACTGGCAGGGCGCGCTCCCGGCCGCGCGCTTCGATGCCGTGGTCTTCGACGACGGCCGGCCGACCTGGTTGCGCGGCGCATTCTGGGTACCGTGATGGGTCGTGACGGGTCGTGACGTGTTCAGACGTGTCGGAATCCGCCGCGATGCCGCCCGGATCCGCCGGGCCCGCCATCGCCGCGCGAAGACAGAACGGCGGCCTTGCCCCGTGAGATAATCGCGGCCATGGATATGACCTCTCGTATGACGTCGCACTTTCGCGACGCCATGGCCGCTCACGAACAAAGCATGAACGTCCTGGCCGAACCGCTGGCCGTGGCGGTGGACGTGCTGTTCGGCGCCCTGGCGAACAACGGCAAGATTCTGGCTTGCGGCAATGGCGGCTCGGCCGCCGACGCGCAGCATTTCATCGCGGAACTGGTGGGCCGCTTCGAACGCGAACGCCTGCCGCTCGCGGGCATCGCGCTCAACACCGATACCTCGATCCTCACCGCGGTCGGCAATGACTACGGCTTCGACGAGGTCTTCGAACGGCAGGTCAACGCCTTCGGCCAGGCCGGCGACGTGCTCGTGGCCATCTCCACCAGCGGCAATTCGCCCAATGTGGTCCGCGCCATGGAAGCCGCCAGCGCGCGCGAAATGCATGTCCTGGCCCTGACGGGCAAGGGTGGCGGCGTCATGGGGGAACTCATTACCCCGATGGACGTCCATCTATGTGTTCCCAGCGATCGCACCATGCGCATCCAGGAAGTCCATATTCTGCTGCTGCACGCGCTGTGCGACGGCATCGACGCTCTTCTGCTTGGAGACACCGAATGATTCTTGACGCCAGACCCGCAGTCCGCCCGCTGATGCTCGCCGCCGCGCTGTCCACCGCGGCGCTGTCGCTGTCGGCCTGCGCGCCTTTGATCGTGGGCGGCGCCGCCGCCACCACGGCGGTCGTGGTGACCGACCGCCGCACGTCCGGCGTCCAGCTCGAAGACCAGAACATGGCGTTCAAGGCGCAGAACCAGATCTCCCAGAAACTGGGCGAGACGGCGCGTGTCAATGCCATGGCCTACGGCGGCCATCTGCTCCTGACCGGCGACGTGCCCACCGAAGAAGCCAAGAACCAGGCCACGGCCATCGCCCAGAGCGTGGAAAACGTGAAGCAGGTCATCAACCAGCTTTACGTCGGCCCGATCGCCTCGTTTGGCGTGCGCTCCAACGACACCTGGCTGACCTCCAAGGTCAAGACCGCCCTCCTCAACACCAAGTACGTGCCCTCGGGCACCATCGCCGTCACGACCGACCGCAGCGTCGTCTACCTGATGGGCAAGGTCACGCAGACCGAGGGCGAATACGCCGCCAACGCCACCGCGGATGTCAGCGGCGTGGCCAAGGTGGTCAAACTCTTTGAAACCATCAGCCGCGAAGAAGCCATCCGCCTGTCGGGCAGCGGCACCAAACCCACCACCACGGAAACCAAGGCGCCCATCGAAAGCGGCGCCGGCACGGGCGGCGACGCCCCGGCCGGCACCAGCAGCGGCGTCGAGGCGATGCCCATCAAATGAAAAAAGCCATCGTAGCCCTCGCAGTCCTCGTGGCGGTCGGCATCGGCGCCTGGTTCGTACTGCGTCCGGCCCAGACCGCCCCCGACGTCACCTTCACCACCCTGGAAGGCAAGACTTTCTCGATGCAGGACCTGCGCGGCAAGGTCGTGCTGGTCAAGTTCTGGGCAACCAGTTGCGTCACCTGCGTCAAGCAGATGCCCGACACCATCTCGGCCTACAACGAGTACGCCGGCAAGGGCTACGAAGCCATCGCGGTCGCCATGAACTACGACCCGCCCAACTTCGTGCTGAACTTCGCCGAAACGCGCAAGCTGCCCTTCCCCGTCGCCCTGGACACCAAGGGCGACATCGCCCGCGCCTTCGGCGACATCCGCCTCACGCCCACGGCGTTCCTCATCGACAAAGAGGGGCACATCATCAAGCGCTATCTCGGCGAATACGACAAGGCGGAATTCCACGCCACCGTCGAAAAGGCGCTGGCCGCCGGCTGAACCGGCCAGGCCAACCGCCTCGAACAACCGCCCGGCAGTTCACAGGGCGGTTTTTTTACGCCCGGCCGCGGGCGGCAGGCAAGCCGCCCGCGACCCGTGCCTCAGAAGGCCGGAACGACCGCGCCCTTGTACTTTTCCTGGATGAACGTCTTGACTTCCGGCGAGTGCAGCGCCTGGACCAGCTTCTTGATCCCGGGCGCGTCCTTGTTGTCGCTGCGGGTCACGAGGACGTTGGCATAGGGCGAATCGGCGCCTTCGATGAAGAGCGCGTCCTTGGTCGGCACCAGGCCGGCTTCCAGCGCATAGTTGGTGTTGATCAGCGCCAGGTCCACGTCGTCGAGCGCGCGCGGCAGCATGGCGGCTTCCAGTTCGCGGAACTTCAGCTTCTTGGGATTTTCAACGACGTCCGCGGCGGTCGCCAGGATGTTGGACGGGTCCTTGAGCTTGAGCAGGCCCTGCTTCTGCATCAGGACCAGCGCCCGGCCGCCGTTGGACGGGTCGTTGGGAATGGCCACGGTCGCGCCGTCCTTGAGCTCGGACAGGCTCTTGATCTTCTTGGAGTAGCCGCCGAAGGGCTCGACGTGGACCAGCGCCACCGGCACCAGCGTGGCCTTGCGGTCCTTGTTGAAGGTCTCCAGGTACGGCTTGTGCTGGAAGAAGTTGGCGTCGAGCTGCTTGTCCGCCAGTTGCAGGTTGGGCTGCACGTAGTCGCTGAACACCTTGATGTCGAGCTCCACGCCTTGCTTGGCCAGCCCGGGCTTGACCACTTCCAGGATCTCGGCGTGGGGCACCTGCGTGGCGCCCACCACCACTTTCTCGGCGTGGGCCGCGTTGGCGGCGGCCAGCACCACCGACGCCGCCAGGACGGAACGGACGAAGTTCAAACGCATGTCTTGCCTCTTTTATGGGTAAAAACGGGGATCGATGCCCCGCGGGGTCGTGCGGGCCCCCTTTTGCGGGGCGCGCCGTTGTGAAAACGCCCCCAATTTACCTGAATGCCTGTTATTTGTCGGGCATATGGACATGGGTTTGCAGCATAAGAAACCTGTGGGGACTACAATCCGTCGTATGCTTGCGCCAGCGCGTCCCAACCGCGATTTTGTGCAGGCATTTTTTTAACGCCCGCTTTTCAACGCCCGCTAACTTATCTGTTATTTATCTGCCGACTTAGCTGCCATGACCGACACCCCCGACCCTGCCGCCGTTTCGTCTCCTGCCGTCAAAGCCGCCGTGCTGTCCGAGGCTCTGCCGTATATCCGACGATTTCACGGCAAGACCATCGTGGTCAAGTACGGCGGCAACGCCATGACGGAAGAGCGCTTGCAGCGCAGCTTCGCGCACGATGTCGTGCTGCTCAAGCTGGTGGGTCTGAACCCGGTGGTGGTGCACGGCGGCGGTCCGCAGATCGATGACGCCCTGCGCCGCATCGGCAAGCAAGGCACCTTCATCCAGGGCATGCGCGTCACCGACGCCGAAACCATGGAAGTCGTGGAATGGGTGCTGGGCGGCCAGGTCCAGCAGGACATCGTCATGATGATCAACGAGGTCGGCGGCAAGGCCGTCGGCCTGACCGGCAAGGACGGTGGACTGATCCAGGCCCAGAAGAAGCTGATGGCCAACAAGGACAATCCGTCCGAGCCCATCGACATCGGCTTCGTCGGCGACATCACCATGGTCGAGCCGGCCGTCGTGAAGGCGCTGCAGGACGACCAGTTCATCCCCGTCATTTCGCCCATCGGCTATGGCGACGACGGCACGGCCTACAACATCAATGCCGACGTGGTCGCCGGCAAGATGGCCGAAGTCCTGGGCGCCGAAAAGCTGCTGATGCTGACCAACACCCCGGGCGTGCTGGACAAGAGCGGCAAGCTGCTGCGCAGCCTGTCCGCGCAGACCATCGACGAGCTCTTCGCCGACGGTACGATTTCCGGCGGCATGCTGCCCAAGATCTCGTCCGCGCTGGATGCCGCCAAGAACGGCGTGAACTCGGTGCACATCGTCGACGGCCGGGTGCCGCACTGCCTGCTGCTGGAAATCCTGACCGACCAGGGCGTCGGCACGATGATCAGCTCGCACTGATGGAGGCCGCGTCCGCGGCGCTTCCGATGCGAATCCATCGACAATTGCTGCGGCCGGCGGTGCGCCTGCGCCGCTCGCGCAGCCTCGCCACGGGCGATGCCGAACGCCTGTGGCTGTTCGACCTGGACAACACGCTGCACGACACGTCGCACGCCATCTTTTCCAGGATCGACCACGGCATGACAATGGCCGTGGCCGAAGCGCTCAACGTGGACGTGGACGCCGCCAACGTGGTGCGTTCCCAGTACTGGAAGCGCTACGGCGCCACCATGATCGGCATGGTGCGCCATCACGGCGTGGACGCCCACGAATTCCTGCATCGCAGCCACGACTTCGACGTCAAGCCGCTGGTGCGGTCGGAAAAGGCGCTGGCCTACAAGCTGCGCCGCCTGCCCGGCCGCAAGGTGCTGCTGACCAACGCGCCGCTGCATTACGCGCGCTCGGTGCTGTCGCACCTGGGCATCCTGCGCCAGTTCGACAGCCTGTGGGCCATCGAGCACATGCGCCTGCATGGCGAATACCGGCCCAAGCCTTCGGCTGCCCTGCTGCGCTACGTGCTGGCGCGCGAGGGCGTCCCCGCCCACCGCGCCGTGCTGGTGGAAGACACGCTGGCCAACCTGCGCGGCGCCCGCCTCGCGGGGCTGCGCACGGTTCACGTCTACCATCCCGGCACCCCCTTCGGCCGCGGACGATCGCACCGCCCGGCCTACGTCGACTTGCGGGTAAACTGCGTCAGTGATTTATTGTTACGCCGACGCCCCCTGCGGGGCTGACGGCGCGCTCCACCCCCCCTTCCCACCCGTCATCCTGCGCGAAGCAGTCCCTTCCATGGCGAGCAAACCCGGCGAGCGCAAGACCCAGATTCTGCAGACCCTGGCCGAGATGCTGGAGCAGCCGCACGCTTCCCGCATCACGACGGCCGCCCTGGCCGCGCGCCTGGAGGTCTCGGAAGCGGCGCTCTACCGGCATTTCGCGAGCAAGGCGCAGATGTTCGAAGGGCTGATCGAGTTCATCGAGACCAGCATCTTCACGCTGGTGAACCAGATCGCCACCGCCGAACCCTATGGCGTGCCCCAGGCCCACAAGACCGTCGCGATGCTGCTGACCTTCTCGGAACGCAACAAGGGCATGACGCGGGTGCTGACCGGCGACGCGCTGGTCACGGAAGACAACCGGCTGCAGGAACGCATCAATCACATCAATGACCGGATCGAAGCGTCGCTCAAGCAGTCCCTGCGCATCGCCATCACCGACGGCGGCCTGCCCCAGGAAGCCAATGTCGCCGCGCACGCCAGCCTGCTGACGCACCTGGTCCTGGGCCGCTGGTTGCGCTATGCCCAGAGCGGCTGGCGCGTCGCCCCGACGCTGCATCTGGACGAACAGCTGCGTCTGGCCCTGGGCTGAATCGCCCGCATTCTTGCCCTTTCGCGCCGTTTCGCGCATCAATCGGCGCCGCTTCGGCGGCTTGATGGGCGCGGCGTGCCCTGATTCGTTTGCGCGAATGCAACAGTCTTGCGCTTGCGGCGCCCGAAGGGCGACGAGCATAATGCCCATGACAAGTTTTCCACAAGCGCTGATCCCAATCCGTTTGCGCAACATCAATACGGGTTTTCCTCAATGCCGTCACGATCATCCTGTAGCGTCGACACACCGATTTGATTGACTCCCGTGCTCGCGGGCGGTGTTTCGTCAGTTTGACCACAACCGGAGAAGGATATGGCCGCGGAAACCGCTGTCCCCGCCTCGCAAGCCCCAAAGAAAGCCAAAGTTCCCATCGGCCTGATCGCCGGCATCCTTGTGATGATCGGCGTGTTGATGATGCCCCTGCCCGCAGACCTGCCCGTGGCCGGGCATCGCATGCTGGCAATCCTGGCATTTGCCGTGGTGGTCTGGATCACCGAAGCGGTTTCTTACGAAGCCAGCGCCATCATGATCACGACGCTGATGGCGTTCCTGCTGGGCACGGCGCCCACCATCAAAGACCCTAACGTCCTCTACGGCACCTCGGCCGCCATCAGCATGGCGCTGACCGGCTTTGCAAACTCGGCGCTGGCGCTCGTCACCGGCGCCTTGTTCATTGCCGCCGCCATGACCTTCACGGGGCTGGACCGGCGCATCGCGCTGGTGACGCTGTCCAAGGTGGGCACCAGCACCCGGCGCATCCTCATCGGATGTATCGCGGTCACCATCGTGCTCAGCCTGGTCGTGCCCAGCGCCACCGCGCGCAGCGCGGCCGTGGTGCCCATCATGATGGGCGTGATCGCGGCCTTCGGCGTGGACAAGCGTTCGAACATCGCGGCCGGCATCATGATCATCGTGGCGCAGGCCACGAGCATCTGGAACGTCGGCATCCAGACCGCCGCCGCGCAGAACCTGCTGACGGTCGGCTTCATGGAAAAGATGCTGGGCGAACGCGTGGCGTGGTCGGACTGGCTGATCGCCGGCGCCCCCTGGTCGCTGATCATGTCGGCGGTGCTGATCGTCATCGTGCTCAAGCTGCTGCCGCCCGAAAGCAACAGCATCGCCGGCGGCAAGGAAGCCGTCGAGAAGTCGCTGCTTGACCTTGGCCCCATGACCGGCGCGCAGAAGCGCCTGATGGCGGTGTCGATCATGCTGCTGCTGTTCTGGTCGACGGAAGGCAAGCTGCACAAGTTCGACACCACGTCGACCACTTACTTCGGCCTGGTGCTGCTGATGCTGCCGCGCTTTGGCGTGATGACGTGGAAGGACGTGCAATCGCGCATTCCATGGGGCACGGTGATCGTGTTCGGCGTGGGCATCAGCCTGGGCACCGCCCTCCTGACGACGCAGGCCGGCCAATGGCTGGGCAACCAGGTGGTGCAGCACACCGGCCTGGACCATCTGGGACCGCTCGCCATCTTCGCCATCCTGGCCGCTTTCCTCATCGTCATCCACCTGGGTTTTGCCAGCGCGACCGCGTTGACCTCGGCCATGCTGCCCATCCTGATTTCGGTGCTGGCGACGCTGCCGGGCGATTTCAGCCGACTCGGCATGACGATGCTGCTGGGCTTCGTGGTCAGCTATGGCTTCATCCTGCCGATCAACGCGCCGCAGAACATGGTGTGCCTGGGCACGGAGACTTTCAATGCCAAGCAGTTCGCAAAGGTCGGGATCATCGTCACCATCGTGGGCTATCTGCTGATGCTGCTGATGGGCATGACCTACTGGCGCTGGCTGGGCTGGCTGTAAGGAGTTGCCATGAGAATCACCATCGCCCAAGCCAATGAGTACGGCCGCCGGGTGCTGATGGCGCAAGGCGTGCCCGAGGATATCGCGCGGGACGTGGCCGAGCACCTGGTCGAGTCCGACCGGGTGGGCTACACCAGCCACGGGCTGTCCATCCTGACGAATTACCGCCGCGTGCTGTCCGAGGGACTGGCGCAACCCGATGGCCGCCCCGAGCTGGTCAACGACCGCGGCGCGATGCTGGCGTACGACGGCCACCATGGACTCGGGCAGTACGTGGGCAAGGTCGTCATCGAGAAGGCGATCGAGCGCACGCAGGAACACGGGCAGTGCATCCTGACGCTGCGCCACAGCCATCACCTGGGCCGCATGGGCCATTTCGGCGAGATGGTGGCGGCCAAGGGGCTGATCCTGCTGGCGTTCACCAATGTGATCAACCGCTCGCCGACCGTCGCGCCTTTCGGCGGCGCGCAGGCGTGCCTGACCACGAATCCGCTGTGCTTCGCCGGACCGCTGCCGGGCGGGCGTCCGCCCTTCATCGTGGACATGGCCACCAGCTCGATCGCCGTGAACAAGGCCCGCGTGCTGGCCGCAAAGGGCGAACAGGCCCCGCCGGGGTCGCTGATCGACGCCGACGGCAACCCGACCACCGACCCGGGCGCGCTGTTCACCGATCCGCCGGGCGCGCTGCTGCCGTTCGGCGGGCACAAGGGGTATGCACTGGGCCTGGTGGCCGAACTGCTGGCCGGCGTGCTGTCCGGCGGCGGCACGATCCAGCCTGAACATCCGCGCATCGGCGTGGCGACGAACAACATGTTCGCGCTGTTGCTGGATCCGCAGGTCGACTTCAACACGGACTGGCGGTCGATGGAGGTGGGCGCATTCATCGACTATCTGCATGCCTGCAAGCCGCAGCCGGGGGTCGAATCCGTGCAGTATCCGGGTGAATACGAGGCGCGGAACCGGGCGGTCAATGCGGATTCGGTGGAGTTTGATAGCCGAATCTGGGATGGGCTGACGAAGCTGGCTACGGAGTTGGGGGTGGCGGAGGTACTGCCGGGGTAGGTTTTGCTGGGGGTATTGAGGCTGGGGGTGAGTGGAGTACTTGAGACGCCCGGCGCGGCGTGGGCCTGGGGCGGGCGGGGCTCCGGTTGCGGTCCGGAGCCTTCGCTCCGGACTGCCCCATCCTCATCCTCGTCCTCGCCTTCGGCGACTCCTTCGGATTCCGTCGGGCGCACCTAAACGCCCCGCCCACCCCAGGCCCACGCCACACCGGGCTCGGGTGGTTTCAGCTTTACGGGCGCTAGGACGAGGGGGGGTTCCGCGGTGTCGGGCGACCTACGAAGATCCGGTGTGCCCTGCAGACAGAATCAAGCCGGCCGTCACGTCTTCACTGACCGATGCCGGCTGATACTCATCATGATCCCGAACGCGATCCCCATCGTGAACAGCGCCGTCCCCCCGTAGCTCATGAACGGTAACGGCACGCCCACCACCGGCAGGATCCCCGTCACCATCCCGATGTTCACGAACACATAGATGAACATCATCATCGTCAGCGCCCCGGCAAGCAGGCGGCCGAACTGGGATGAGGCCCGGGAAGCGATCGTCAGGCCGCGCGCCATCATCAGGCCGTACAGCACCAGGATCGCAATGCCGCCATACAGGCCGAATTCCTCAGCGTACACGGCAAAGATGAAGTCGGTCGTGCGTTCGGGGATGAAATCCAGGTGCGTCTGCGTCCCTTTCATATAGCCCTTGCCGTACATGCCGCCCGAGCCCACCGCGATCATCGACTGGATCGTGTGGAAGCCCTTGCCCAGCGGGTCCGAGCTGGGGTTGAGCAACGTGCAGACGCGGTGCTTCTGGTAGTCGTGCAGCACGACCCAGTCCACATCGGGTTCGCAGAGCTGATCTTCGTAATAGACCAGCGTGCCGATGCCGATGACGCCGGCCAGCAAGACCGGCACCAGCAGCTTGAACGACAGGCCGGCGAAATAGATCACGAAGAAGCCGGCGCCGAAGACGAGCAGCGCCGTGCCCAGGTCGGGCTGCAGCACAATCAGGCCGAAGGGCGCGGCCAGCATCGCGGCGGCGGCCAGGAAGTCGCGTACGCGCACGGCGCCTTCGTGGCGCTGGAAGTACCAGGCCAGCATCATGGGCACCGCGATTTTCATCATTTCCGAAGGCTGGATGCGCGTGACGCCCAGGTTCAGCCAGCGGGTCGCGCCCTTGCTGGTCTCGCCGAAGAACTCGACGCCCAGCAGCAGCACGACGCCCACCACATAGAAGGGCAAGGCCAGCTTCATCAGGAGCTTGGGCGGTATCAGCGCCATCGTCCACATCGCGAAGAACGCGATGATGAAGTTGCGCGACTGTTCCGCGAAGCGCCAGTCGGTGCCGCCGACGGCCGAATGCATCACCGTCAGGCCCAGCGCCGCGAACATCAGCAGGATGGCGAGCAGCGGCCAGTCGAAGGCCGTGAAGACGCGCAGCAGGATGAGGCCAAGACGCTTCATTGTTGGCGCACCAGATCGGAGGTGATGGTGTCGACGGTCGCCATGGCATCGGCGGCCTCGGGCCGCACGATCTTGTCCTGGCGGTCCTTGGCCAGCCAGTAGTCGAACACCTTGCGCGCAACGGGGGCTGCCACGCTGGCGCCCCAGCCCGCGTTCTCGACGATCAGCGCCACGGCGATGCGCGGGTGTTCCAGCGGGGCAAAGCCCATGAAAAGGGCGTGGTCGCGCAGGCGCTCATCGATGGCGCTGGCGCGGTAGTGGCCGCCGCGCAGGCTGAACACCTGCGCGGTGCCGGTCTTGCCGGCGGCCTGGTAGGGGGTGTTGGCGAACGCGCGGCGCGCCGTGCCGGCCTTCACCACGTCGGCCATGGCGTTCTTGATCACGTCCACGTTGGCCTGCTTGAGCGGAATGCGGTAGTCGGGCGGCGCCTCGGTGGGCTTGGCCACGCCCGTGCGCGAGTCGCGCACCGCGTGCACCAGATGCGGGCGGCGGTACAGGCCGTTGTTGGCCAGCGTGGACGTGCCCTGCGCCAGCTGCAGCAACGTGAAGGCGTTGTAGCCCTGTCCGACCGCCACGGAGATCGTTTCGCCCGCGTACCAGCGCTGGCGCTCCTTGTCCTTGTAGGCCGCGCGCTTCCAGTCGGTGGACGGCAGCACGCCGCGCTTCTCGCCTTCCAGGTCGATGCCGGTGATCTGGCCGAATCCGAACTGCTTGGTGAAGTCGTGCAGCGCGTTCACGCCGATCTCGGGGCCGAGCGAGTAGAAATAGGTGTCGGAGGACACGACAATGGCCTTGTGCATGTCCGTCATGCCGTAGGCGGCGCCCCCCGCGTTGCGGAATTTCTGTCCGCCGAATTCGTAATAGCCGGGGTCCGAGATGCGGTCGGTCGCGCGGCGCTTGCCCAGCTCCAGCGCGGCCAGGCCCACGAACGGCTTGTATGTGGATCCGATGGGGTACGTGCCGTACAGGGGACGATTGATCAGCGGATGGTCCGGCGATTCGTTCAGCATGCGCCAGTTGTCCACGTCGATGCCGTCCACGAACAGGTTGGGGTCGAAGGACGGCTGCGACACGAAGGCCAGGACCTCGCCCGTGTCCGGATCGATGGCGACCAGCGCGCCGCGCTGTCCCGCGAACGCCTCTTCGGCCACCTTCTGCAGGCCCATGTCGATGGACAGCATGATGTCCGAGCCCGGCACCGGATCGATGCGGCGCAACGTGCGCATGGGGCGGCCGCCGGCGGTCACTTCGACTTCTTCCAGTCCCGTGCGTCCGTGCAGTTGTTCTTCCCAGGTCTTTTCGATGCCCTTCTTGCCGATGACCTCGGTGCCGCGATAGTTGCCGAGCTGTCCGGCGCGGTCCAGCTCTTCGATGTCGTTGTCGGCGATGCGGCCGATGTAGCCCACCACGTGCGCGGCGGACACGCCTTGCGGGTACTCGCGCACCCAGCGGGCGCGCAGTTCCACGCCAGGGAACTGGAACGCGTGCGCGGCGAACCAGGCCGCCTCGGTGTCGTTCAGGTTGTTGCGCAATTGCAGGCTGGCGTAGCGGCTGGACTCGGCCGCGCGGCGCTTGAAGCGGCGCTGGTCGGACGGGCTGATGTAGACGACCTGGGTCAGGCGCTCGAAGAGTTCGTTCATGTTGCCCGCCTGCGCGGGCACGACTTCGAGGGTGTAGGTGCGATAGTTGCGGGCCAGGACCTCGCCGTTGCGGTCCAGGATCTCGCCGCGGCGGGGCGGGATCGGCACGACCGCGATGCGGTTGCGGTCGGCGCGTTCGGACAGGCCTTCGTAGCGGTCGACCTGCAGGTACCAGAACCGGCCCACCAGCACGCCAAAGCAGACCAGCGCAAAGGCGCCGCCCACCCAGGCGCGCAGGCGGAAGCGCTGCTTCTGCTGCTGGCCGGTTTTCTTGAATTCAAACATGACGCAACGCCGCGGTCAGGCGGAGGAAGATTCGGCGTCGTCGACACCGCGTTGCGGCAGGTGCAGCACCCAGCCCGCCAACGGCCACAGGGCGGTCGTCAGCAACACGCTGATGCCCCAGTCCCAGCCCGGCCATTTTCCGGCCAGCCACGCGTGGATGATCTGGGTCAGGAAACGGGCGATGAAGAACACAGGCAGCATGTGCATCGCCTGGCTCCAGAGATCGAACCGCTGCAGGCGGCGGTGCAGGACGACGGCGCCGTAGGCCACGAGCGTGTAGGACAAGGCATGCTCGCCCAGCGGGCCGGCATCGTGCACGTCCATCAGCAGGCCGAAGAAGAATGCCGTGAACAGGCCGACGCGGCGCGGCTCGTGGACGCACCAGAAGGCGATGATGAGCAGCAGCACGTCGGGCGCGCCCTGCCACAGGCGCCACGGCAGCAACGACACCAGCCATGCGAGGAGCACGGTGCCCCACACGAACACGGCGTGCGCCGGGCCGGACAGCCTGTCGGGATGCACGTTGCTGGGCGTGCCCAGCCGGCGCGCGGACTGGCCAGCAGCTTGTTGGTTACTCCGATCCACCGGAATCGACCTCCTGACGGTTGGATTCGGCGCGATCCACATCCACCTGTAGAACCAGGAAGTGGCGATAGCGTTCGGGGTGGGCCAGCGGTTCACACACGGCGCGCGCGAAGCCCGATGCGGTATCGCGTTCCACCGAGGTCACCTTGGCCACGGGCAGGCCGGCGGGAAACAGGCCGCCGACGCCGCTGGTGACAATAGTATCCCCTTCCTTGATGTCGGCATTGGCCGCCAGGTAGCGCACTTCCATCTTGCCGGGCGAATTGCCGCCGAACGCGATGAGGCGCAGTCCGTTGCGCAGCAGTTGCACGGGAATAGAGACCTGCTCGTCGGTGACGAGCGCCGCCTCGGCGGTCATGGGCGTCACGCGCACGATCTGGCCGACCACCCCGCCTTCGTCGATCACGGGCATGCCCGGTGCGAGCCCGTCCTTGCTGCCCTTGTTGAAGACCAGGCGCTGGGTGAAGGCGTTGGTGGGCTCGTACATGACTTCGACCACCACGGCGGACTGCGCCACGGTGTCGGTCACGCCCAGCAGGCGACGCAGTTGGGAGTTTTCGGCGGCCAGTTGGGCCGCATGGGAGGCCACCTGAGCCAGTTCGATGCGCTGGCGCTGCAGGGCCTCGTTTTCGCTGCGGATGAGATTGGCCGCGTTGACCCACTCATTGACTTGCTGGACGAGGTCGCGCGGCGCCATGACGGCGCGCTGGAAAGGATAAAGCGCCACGGAAATCGCCCGGCGCGCCGGCTCCAGCATGCGCCATTGCGAATCCATGACGATCAGGGCCAGGGCCAGGACGACCAGAACAACGAGCCGCACCTCGGCTGGTGGGCCGCGCCTGAATAGGGGGGGAGTCCCTTGTCGTTGCATGAATCTCAGCCCGGGCGCCCGCGTCCGAGGCCCCCGCAGCGGCCGGAGCCAGAAAAAAGCGGGGCTCCGGGCTGGCGGGCAATATTAGTCGTTGATGAAGATGGCGCCCAGTTTCTCAAGGTGTTCGAGCGCCTCGCCGCAACCGCGCACGACGCAGGTCAGGGGATCGTCGGCCACCACGACCGGCAGGCCGGTTTCTTCCTGGAGCAGCCGGTCCAGGTCGCGCAGCAATGCGCCGCCGCCGGTCAGGGCGATACCCTTGTCGGTGATGTCGGCGCCCAGCTCGGGCGGCGTCTGTTCCAGGGCGATCTTGACGGCGGACACGATCTGGTTGAGCGGATCGGTCAGCGATTCCAGGATCTCGTTGGACGACACCGTGAAGCTGCGCGGCACGCCTTCGGCCAGGTTGCGGCCCTTGACTTCGATTTCGCGGACTTCGGAACCCGGGAACGCCGAGCCGATTTCCTTCTTGATCAGTTCGGCCGTGGGTTCGCCGATCAGCATGCCATAGTTGCGGCGGATGTAGTTGACGATGGCTTCGTCGAACTTGTCGCCGCCGACGCGCACGGAACCCTTGTAGACCATGCCGCCCAGCGAGATGACGGCCACTTCGGTCGTGCCGCCGCCGATGTCGACGACCATCGAACCGCTGGCGTCGGACACGGCCAGGCCGGCGCCGATGGCGGCGGCCATGGGTTCTTCGATCAGGAAGACGTGCGAAGCGCCGGCGCCCAGCGCCGATTCACGAATGGCGCGGCGTTCGACCTGGGTGGAGCCGCAAGGCACGCAGACGATGATCCGCGGGCTGGGGGCCAGCATGTTGCGGGGGTGCACCATGCGAATGAACTGCTTGAGCATCTGCTCGGTCACCGTGAAGTCGGCGATCACGCCGTCCTTCATGGGCCGGATGGCCTCGATGTTGCCGGGAACTCGGCCGAGCATCTGCTTGGCTTCGTGCCCGACGGCCTGGATGATCTTCTTGCCGTGGGGGCCGCCTTCATGACGGATTGCGACCACGGACGGTTCATCGAGCACGATGCCCTTGCCGCGGACGTAAATCAGCGTATTGGCGGTACCGAGGTCAATCGCCATATCGCTGGAAAAATAACTGCGCAGGAATCCGAACATGGGAGCTCAGCTAAATTCTGGGGGGAATTGGGGTCAAGCCGCGGGGCGTCTGGCCCGCAAAACAACGGGTCCGCCTGTCATCACGGCGATTAAACCGTGAATCATAACTTATAATTTCCCCGGAAATAGCGCATAAATGCAGGCTATTCAAGCTTTGTAACGGGTTCGGCGTATGCATACTGCCCAGTCCCGCCCCTCGGCCTTCGCTTATCGATTTTGCAATCCCCCATGGCGCTCAATGACACAGATGTGGCCCGCATTGCCCGGCTGGCCAGAATCGAACTGACCCCCGACCAGCGCACCGTCGCGCAGGCCGAACTCAACGGCATCCTCCACCTGATCGAACGGCTCCAGTCCGTCGATACCCAAGGCGTCGAACCCCTGGCGCATCCCTTGTCCGCCCACGAGGACATCGTATTGCGCCTGCGTGAAGACGCCGTGACCGAAGCCGGTTCGGAAGCCCGCCGCCAGGAACTGCTGGCCAACGCGCCCGACGCCCAGGACGGCCTGTTCCTGGTTCCCAAGGTCCTGGAATAAGTCATGACGAAACCTGCCCTGCACACCCAATTCGAGGGGATCGCCGGCCTGCGCGCGGCCCTCGCCCAGCGCGAAGTCAGCGCCGTCGACCTGGCGCAAAGCGCCCTGTCGGCCGCCGAAGCGGCCAGCGGCCTGAATACCTTTTTACATATTGACGCCGAATTGACGCTCGCCCAGGCGCGCGCGGCCGATGCCGCCCTGGCGGCCGGCACCGCGGGTCCGCTGGCCGGCATCCCGATCGCCCACAAGGACGCGTTCGTCACGCGCGGCTGGCGCACCACCGCGGGCAGCAAGATGCTCGAAGGCTACGTCAGCCCGTTCGACGCCACCGTCGTGGAACGCCTGGGCGCGGCTGGCGCCGTGTCGCTGGGCAAGCTGAACTGCGATGAATTCGCCATGGGGTCCGGCAACGAGAACTCCGCCTACGGCGCAGTCAAGAACCCCTGGGACCCCGCGGCCGTGCCCGGCGGCTCCTCGGGCGGTTCCGCCGCCGCCGTGGCCGCGCGCCTGGTGGCGGCGGCCACCGGCACGGACACCGGCGGCTCGGTGCGCCAGCCCGCCGCCCTGTGCGGCGTGAGCGGCATCAAGCCCACGTACGGCACCGTCTCGCGCTACGGCATGGTGGCCTTCGGCTCCAGCCTGGACCAGGCCGGTCCGCTGGCCCCCAGCAGCCGCGACCTGCTCGAGCTGCTGGACGTCATCAGCGGGTTTGATCCGCGCGACGCCACCAGCCTGGAAAAATGCGACGGCGCGGTCAATGCGCCCGGCCGCGTGCGCCGCGACTTCGACGCGGCCCAAGGCCGTTTCGACGCGGCCGGCAGCCAGCCCCTGAAGGGCCTGCGCATCGGCGTGCCGGAAGAATATTTCGGCGCGGGCCTCGCCCCCGACGTGGCGGCCGCCGTGCAGGCCGCGCTGGCGCAGTTCGAGGCGCTGGGCGCCGTGCGCGTGCCGGTCTCGCTGCCGCGCACCGAACTGGCTATCCCCGCCTATTACGTGATCGCCCCCGCCGAAGCGTCCAGCAACCTGGCCCGCTACGACGGCGTGCGCTACGGCCATCGCGCCAAGCAGTACGGCGACCTGAACGAAATGATCAGCCGCTCGCGCGCCGAAGGCTTCGGCGACGAGGTCAAGCGCCGCATCCTGATCGGCACCTACGTGCTGTCCCATGGCTACTACGACGCCTACTACCTGCAGGCCCAGCGCCTGCGCCGCCTGATCGCGCAGGACTTCCAGCGCGCCTTTGCCGGCCAGTGCGACGTCATCATGGGCCCGGTCACGCCCACGGTCGCCAAGAACATCGGCGACAACCGCGACGACCCGACCGCCGACTGGCTGGCCGACGTCTACACGCTGGGCGTCAGCCTGGCGGGCCTGCCCGCCATGTCGATTCCTTGCGGCTTCGGCGGAGAGCGCGGTTTGCGCCCCATCGGCCTGCAGATCATCGGCAACTACTTCGACGAAGGCCGCCTGCTGGCCATCGCCGACCGCTACCAACACGTGACGGACTGGCATCAGCGTGCCCCTGTCCAGCAAGGCTGAGAACATGAACTGGGAAATCGTCATCGGCCTGGAAACGCACACGCAGCTTTCCACGGACTCCAAGATTTTTTCGGGCAGCAGCACGCGATTCGGCGCCGCGCCCAACACGCAGGCCAATGAAGTCGACCTGGCCCTGCCGGGCAGCCTGCCGGTCATGAACCGCGGCGCGGCCGAACGCGCCATCCGCTTCGGCCTGGCCGTGGGCGCCAAAATCGCGCCGCGCTCGGTCTTTGCGCGCAAGAACTACTTCTACCCCGACCTGCCCAAGGGCTACCAGATCAGCCAGTACGAACTGCCGGTAGTGGTGGGCGGTTCGCTGTCGTTCTTTGTCGGCGAAGAGGAAAAGACCGTCAACCTGACGCGCGCCCACCTGGAAGAAGACGCGGGCAAGTCCCTGCACGACGACTTCAGCCTGTCCAATGGCGGCCCGGCCAGCGGCATCGACCTGAACCGCGCCGGCACCCCGCTGCTGGAGATCGTGACCGAGCCCGAAATGCGCTCCGCGGCCGAGGCCGTGGCCTACGCCCGCGCGCTGCACAGCCTGGTCGTCTGGCTGGGCATCTGCGACGGCAACATGCAGGAAGGCTCGTTCCGCTGCGACGCCAACGTGTCGGTGCGCCCCGTGGGCCAGAAGGAATTCGGCACCCGCACCGAGATCAAGAACGTCAACTCGTTCCGCTTCCTGGAACGCGCCATCATCTATGAAGCGCGCCGCCAGATCGAGCTGATCGAGGACGGCGGCACGGTCGTCCAGGAAACCCGCCTGTACGACGCCGACCGCGACGAAACCCGCAGCATGCGCAGCAAGGAAGACGCGCACGACTACCGCTACTTCCCCGATCCCGACCTGCCCACGCTGGTGATCTCCAGCGAATGGGTCGACGAGGTCCGCGCCGCCATGCCCGAGCTGCCGGCCGCCCAGCGCGCCCGCTTCGAAACGGAATACGGCCTGCCCGCCTACGACGCCGCCCAACTGACCGTCAGCCGCGACCTGGCCGCCTACTTCGAGGCGGTCGCGCACGTGCTGCCGGCGGGGCAGGCCAAGCTCGCGTCCAACTGGGTCATGGGCGAAGTCGCCGCCGCGCTCAACAAAGAAGAAAAGACCATCGCCGAATCGCCCGTCGCGGCGCCGGCGCTGGCGGCCCTGATCGTCCGCATCATCGACGGCACGATCTCCAACAAGATCGCGCGCGAAGTCTTTGGCGCCATGTGGGCCGGCGAAAACGGCGGCGACGCGGACGCCATCATCGAGGCCCGCGGCCTGAAGCAGATCAGCGACACCGGCGCCATCGGCGCCATGATCGACGAGGTGCTGGCCGCCAACCCGGCCATCGTCGAGGAGTACCGCGCGGGCAAGCAGAAGGCGTTCAACTCGCTGGTCGGCCAGATCATGAAGGCCGCCCGCGGCAAGGCGAACCCGCAGCAGGTCAACGATTTGCTCAAGCAGAAGCTGGATAGCTGATCGACGGGCCAGCCCGTCATCACGGGGCCGGCGCAATATCAGACCAATCCGAAGGCCGCGGCATCTTGTCGCGGCCTTTTGTTTGGCCAAGAATGGTCTGGTCGATATTGCCCCAGGGATTTGGCCATGACGCCTCCATACCTGTCCATTCCGCACGAACAAGTCGCGCAGCGACTGGATGAACTCATCGAAGCCGCCCACACCGGCACCCGTGTCGTCATCACACGGGACGGCATGGCCTATGCCCAGCTTCGGCAAGTCAATCCGCTGCTGACCGAAGAGGCGCACCGCGCGCTCGAAGGCCTCAAGCAGACCAAAGGGATCCCTTACGTGGACGAAGCCACCTGGTGGTATGCCGTCAAGGGGATACACGAATGAAGCTCGTGCTCGATGCGTCGGTCGCCCTGAGTTGGCTGCAACTGCCCAGCCAGACATTCAGCGCTCAAGCGCTCGCCATCCTGGAAGACCTGACAGACGAACCCGCGCTCGTCCCATTGATTTGGGCGCTGGAAGTCGCGCAGGGTGCACTGCGCATCGAGCGGCAGCAACAATCCACGCCAGACATGCTGGCTGCGTTCTTCGCTCGATTGAACAAGGCGCCGGTGATCCATGAGTCGCGCCACGCCACCGCCTGGCTGTCCCGCAGCATATCGCTTGCGCGGCAACACGCGCTCACGGTGTACGACGCGTCCTACCTGGAACTCGCCCTGTGGCAAGGCGCCGCCTTGGCCACTTTCGACAAGCGGCTGGCGCAGGCGGCGCATGCCTGCGATGTCGTCGTGATCGGAATGGACAAGCCGGCCAACCGGCTTGAATCCCCGGTCACTCACTACGAAAGCCGGCAGGCAAGTCGCCGGCCCCGCCTTACTTCACCCCGTACTTCGTCCGATAAGCCTGCACGGCATCGCGATGCTCGGCAAACGCCGCGTCGTCCTGCAGCAGCGCCATGATGTCCGCCAGCGACGCAATCGCCACCACCGGAATGCCGTAGGTCTTGGCCACGTCCTGCACGGCCGAATGCGGCGACAGCGCGTCGTCCGGGCCCGCGCGTTCCATGCGGTCCATGGCGATCAGCACAGCGGCCGGCTCCGCGCCAGCCGCGCGGATGATTTCAACCGACTCGCGCACCGAGGTTCCTGCCGTGATCACGTCATCGATGATGACGACCTTGCCCTTGAGCGGGGCGCCGACCAGCGTGCCGCCTTCGCCGTGGTCCTTGGCTTCCTTGCGGTTATAGGCAAAGGGCACGTCGTTGCGGCCCTGCAAGTCCGGATGGCTGGCCAGCGCCACGGCCGTCGCGGTCGACAGGGGGATGCCCTTGTAGGCGGGCCCGAAAAGCATGTCGAACGCCACACCGGAGTCCAGCAGCGCCTGCGCGTAGAACTGCGCCAGCTTGCCAACCGAGCGGCCGCTATTGAAAAGGCCGGCGTTAAAGAAATAGGGACTCATCCGGCCGGACTTGACCTTGAAGCTGCCAAAGCGCAGCACACCCTCGTTCAAGGCGAAGCGGACGAAATCCAGGGCGGTGACGGAGGACGGGGCGGCGGGCATGCAAGTAGATCCGGTAAGGGGAAGACCCCGCATTTTATCCGCTGTCGGCGCACATCCGGACCATCGCCGCCGAGTCGGTTAAATTCCTGGCATTGTCCGCCACCGGCGGCCGCATTACAGGAGTTTCGCTTTGCTGCGCATCACGTCGATCAACCTCAATGGCATCCGGTCCGCCTTCAAAAAGGGCCTGCAACCGTGGATGGAAAAGCACGCCGCCGACGTGCTGTGCCTGCAGGAGATCAAGGTTTCCCACGAGGACCTGACTGACGACCTGCGCCATCCGCCTGGTTATACCGGCCACTTTCACCATGCCGTGAAAAAGGGCTACAGCGGGGTGGGCATCTACCTGCGCGATGCCGCCGAGCGCGTGAACCACGGCCTGGGCTGCGAGGAATTCGACCCTGAAGGCCGCATCATCCGCGCCGACTGGAAGGACCTGTCGATCATCAGCGCCTACCTGCCCTCGGGCTCCAGCGGCGACGAACGCCAGCAGGCGAAGTACCGCTTCCTGGACCGGTTCGGCCCGTGGATCGACGCCCTGATGCACGAACACAAGACGACCGGCCGCGAATTCGTCATTTGCGGCGACTGGAACATCGCCCACAAGGAAATCGACCTGAAAAACTGGAAGGGCAACATGAAGAACTCGGGCTTTCTGCCCGAAGAACGCGCCTGGCTGACTGACGTCTTCGACAAGCGCGGTTTCGTGGACGTGTTTCGCACCATCGACGACCGGCCCGACCAGTACACCTGGTGGAGCAACCGGGGCCAGGCCTGGGCAAAGAACGTCGGGTGGCGTATCGATTACCAGATCGCCACGCCGGGCATCGCCGCCAAGGCACGCAGCGTCGCCATCTACAAGGACGAACGCTTCTCGGATCACGCGCCCCTGACGATCGATTACGACACGACCTTGCGAGCCTGATTTTTCTCAAGAAATTAATGGGGACGCAATGCATCCCCATTCGCCGCAATGCCGCCCGTGCGGGCTCGCCAGCGGCATGCCGCCTCGGCAAAACATCGGCCGCTCTCCTATGAGCGTATTGGTCAATTAAACGGGGACACATTAATTTCCCCTGAAAATTCAAGCCTGACAAGCATCGGCGGCCGCTCTCCCCCGATATCCGGGGATACTCCCGCATTCTTGCGTCCCCATTTATAGGCTTGCAAAAATCCGTTTGATATCAATGCGATGGCGCGATTTTCCACTTTGCGCAGGGCAACATTTTGCCCCTACAATCGCCGCACCAATCAGGTGCAGTCTTGCACCAAAACAAACTGATAGCGCCCCAATCTGGCGCAATTTCCGCACCTATTCGAAGCACCCCCGAGGAGATCATGGTGAAAGTGCAGAGTCTGGACGACTTCCTGCGTGGCGTCGCCGCGCGCGACCCGCAGCAACCCGAGTACATGCAAGCCGTCCAGGAGGTGATGCTCAGTCTGTGGCCTTTCGTCGAAAAGCATCCCCACTATGCCGAACACGCCCTGCTGGAGCGCCTGGTCGAGCCGGAACGCGTCATCCAGTTCCGCGTCTGCTGGACCGACGACCAGGGCCGCGCCCAGGTCAACCGCGCCTTCCGCATCCAGCACAGTTCCGCGATCGGCCCCTTCAAGGGCGGCATGCGTTTTCATCCCTCGGTGAACCTGTCGATCCTGAAGTTCCTGGCCTTTGAACAGACCTTGAAGAACTCGCTGACCACGCTGCCCATGGGCGGCGGCAAGGGCGGCTCGGATTTCGATCCCAAGGGCAAGTCCGACGCCGAAGTCATGCGTTTCTGCCAGGCGCTGATGATCGAGCTGTACCGCCACCTGGGTCCGGACACCGACGTGCCCGCCGGCGATATCGGCGTGGGCGCGCGTGAGGTCGGCTTCATGGCCGGCATGATGAAGAAGCTGTCCAATTCGACCGCCAGCGTCTTCACCGGCAAGGGCCTGACCTTCGGCGGCAGCCTGATCCGCCCCGAAGCCACGGGCTACGGCACCGTCTACTTTGCCGAGGAAATGCTCAAGCGTGTGGGCAAGTCCTTCGACGGGCTGCGCGTGTCGGTGTCGGGCTCCGGCAATGTGGCGCAATACGCCATCGAGAAGGCGATGTCGCTGGGCGCACGCGTGGTCACGGTGTCGGATTCGAGCGGCACGGTCGTGGACGAGGCGGGTTTCAACCACGAAAAGCTCGTGGCGCTGATGCACATCAAGAATGACCTGCGCGGCCGCCTGGACACCTACGCCCGCCAGTTCGGGCTGCAGTACGAAGCCGGCAAGCGTCCGTGGCACGTGCCCGTCGATGTCGCCCTGCCCTGCGCCACGCAGAATGAGCTGGAACTGGCCGATGCGCAGACGCTCATCAAGAACGGCGTGCTGTGCGTGGCCGAAGGCGCCAACATGCCCGCCACGCTGGACGCCGCCAAGGCCTTCATCGCCGCGCGCGTGCTGTATGCGCCGGGCAAGGCCAGCAACGCCGGCGGCGTGGCCGTATCGGGTCTGGAAATGGCCCAGAACTCGGCCCGCCTGTCGTGGACCCGTGACGAAGTCGACGCCCGCCTGCACGCCATCATGCGCGACATCCACGAAAACTGCGTGCGCCACGGCCACACCGAGCGCGAGTACGTCAATTATCTGGACGGCGCCAACATCGCCGGCTTCGTCAAGGTCGCGGACGCCATGCGCCAGCAAGGCCTGTATTGAGCCGGGCCCGTTGATCCAGGCCTGTTGATCCGGGCCTGTTGACCTATGCCCATTCATCCGCGCCCGCGGAGCCCGCACCGCCCGACGGCCCATCCCGGCTTCTCGGGCGGTACATAAGGAAAGGCCGACTCGCTGAGTCGGCCTTCTTTTTGCCGGAGACGGCAGGAGCAAGGGGGCCTTGCGCCCGCTTCAACGCCCGCATCCGCGCCGGCATCCGCGCCCATTGCGCGGCCTTGCCCGCCCGCGCAGATCAGTGCTTCATGGCGCCGTGGTCGTGGCTCATGCCGGGATTGTGCGAAGCCGGCTTGACCTTGAACTCCACGGCGACTTCGCCCGCCTTTTCGAACTTGAGCGTGGCCGGCACGGTGGCGCCATCCTTGAACGGTGCCTTCAGCTTGATGAACATGACGTGATAGCCGCCCGGGCTGAGCTTGACCCCGCCGTCTGCGGGCAGCGGGATGCCGCCGTCGACCTGGCGCATCCGGGACACGCCGTTCTCGGTCTGCACGGTGTGCAGTTCCACGCGTTCCGCGGCGTCCGAGGTCACCGACACCAGGCGGTCCGGCGCCTTGGCGTCGTTGTCGATATCCATGTACCCCGCGCCGTTGGCCTGGCCCGGCGCGGAGGCGCGAACCCAGAGGTCATCGACCTCGATCTGTCCAACCTTGTAGTCCTTGGCCCACGCCGTGCCGGCGGTGCACAGGCCAATAGCGGCAATGGCGACAAACTTGCGGAAGTGCATTGGTGTCCTCCTGAGACGTTAACGACGCCTGACCAGGCTGCGCGCGGCTGACAGAACCGAGTCGGTCAAGGCTTCCATCGCCTCGGAGTTTACCCGCCAATGCTGCCAGTAGAGCGGCACGTCCTCCCAGGCGCGGCCGCGCAGCAGGACCAGTTGACCGGCGTCAAGGTGCTCCTGCACGAGCGGCAGCGGGTTCATCGTCCAGCCCAGTCCGCCCAGCGTGGCCTGCACGAAGGCCCGCGTCGAGGGGACCCACCACACCGGCGGCTCCCACGGCGCGGGGTCCGCGATCTTGTGGGCAAAGCGCGCCTGCAGGGCGTCCTTGCGGTTGAACACCAGCACGGGCGCCTGCGCCAGGGTCTGCGCATTGACGCCCGAGGAAAAGTAGCGCTTATGGAAGTCGGGCGTGCACGTGGCCACGTAGCGCATGCTGCCCAGCGCGTGGATGCGGCAACCCTGCACCGGATCGGCCAGTGTGGTCACGGCGCCCAGCACCGACCCGTTGCGCAGCAGCGCGGCGGTGTGGTCCTGGTCTTCGGACAGCATGTCCAGCGTGGCGCGGGTGCGTGTCGAGAACTGCAGGGCCGCATCGACGAACCAGGTTTCCAGGCTGTCGTGATTGACCGCGATGGGAATGCTGGCGTGCGGCACATCGTCGTCGGCCACGCCCAGCCGGTTCAGCGCGTCGTGCTCCAGCAGCGCGGTCTGTTCGGCCAGCTGGACCAGCACCTGGCCGTCCGCGGTGGCTGCGGCGGGCACGGTGCGCTGGACCAGCAGCCGGCCCATCCGATCTTCCAGCGCCTTGATGCGCTGCGACACCGCTGACGGCGTCACGCTCAGGGACAACGCCGCCCGTTCGAAGCTGCCTTCGCGCACCACCGCCGCCAACGCGCGCAGGTTCCCGTGGTCGATTTTCATTGGATTAGAAATACTTAATATAGTGAAGGAAAATTAGCTGTATTTCATACGCATGGCAAGGGAAAATGACGCATTGCCGAACGCTCCCCGCGTCCGGCCAGCCATCAAAGCGCCGCCACAGGCGTTGCAGTCACAGGTAATCGCATCATGTTCGCCACCTTGTCATCCCCCGCATTCCTCACCGCCTGGGTCAGCGGCACCGCCACCGGCCTGGGCCTGTTCGCCGTGGTGGGCGCGCAAAGCGCGTTCATTCTGCGCCAGGGGCTGATGCGCGCGCACCTCCTGAGCGTCGTCGCCATCTGCGCGCTGATCGACGCCGTCTTCATTTTTGCCAGCGTGTCCGGACTGCAGGCCCTGACGGCCTGGTTTCCCTGGCTGACGACTGCCGTATTGTGGTTCGGCGTGGCCTTCCTGACCTGGTACGCGGCCCAATCCGCGCGCCGCGCATGGACCGCGACCGGCGGCCTGGCCGCGGCCCGCGACGTCGTCCCTTCACGCCGTGCCGCCGTGCTGGGCGCCCTGGGCTTTTCGCTGCTCAATCCGCACTTCTGGCTGGACATGGTGGTGGTCGGTTCGCTGGCACACGGTTTCGAGGATGCGCGCATGGCCTTCGCCGCGGGCGCCTTCACGGCCAGCCTGCTGTGGTTGGCGGTGCTGGGCATCGGCTCGCGGCTCTTTGCCCCTTTCTTTGCCAGCGCCACGGCCTGGCGCGTGCTGGACGGCATCATCGCCGTGGTCATGGCCGGCCTGGCGCTCAGCCTGGCCATCAAGGGCGTCTGACTCTCTTACCGCCCCCTGCGCGTCGCCGCCCTCTCCCGCACGGGCGGGACGCAAAAAAGCCCGGCTGGTGCCGGGCTATGTCTTCGAATCGCCGGTTCCCGCGGCGCGGCCGCCTGGCAGGAGAGCCAGCGCGGGCGTTACGCGCCACGGGGCGACGTCGGCCTCAGACGATCGTCAGCGTCACATCGATATTGCCGCGCGTTGCATTGGAATACGGGCAGACGATGTGCGCCGCCGCCACCAGCTTTTCCGCTTGCTCGCGGTCCAGGCCCGGCAGCGAGATCTTCAGCTCGACTTCGATGCCGAAACCGGTGGGGATCGCGCCGATGCCGACGTTGCCGTTGACCGAGACGTCCGCGGGGATCGCGATCTTGTCGCGGTTGGCGACGAACTTCATGGCGCCCAGGAAGCAGGCCGCGTATCCGACGGCGAACAGTTGTTCCGGGTTGGTGCCCGCGGCGCCGGCGCCGCCCAGTTCGCGGGGCGTGGTCAGCTTGACGTCCAGGTTGCCGTCGTCGCTGACGCCACGGCCTTCACGGCCTCCGGTTGCGGTGGCGCTGGCACGGTAGAGGACTTTTTCGATGGACATGGTGCGTTTCCTTTTGGATGAAAAGTGGGACTGCTTGCCTTCTCGGGACCCATTCCCGGTTCGGCGGTTACCGCTGACTTGCCATTGCAATACTGCCATTTCAATATCGCACGATCATATCGTGCACTACTTATTAGACCGGACGATGACAGGCATCCTCCTGGCTTCTCAAAGACTTTCGACCAGCTTCTCCCGCAGCGCATGCAGCGTCTTCATCATGCCCTGCGCCTCGTCCAGCGAGCACTGCGCGGCCGCGGCGACCGAATGGGGCACGGCTTCGGCCCTTTCCCGCAGGTCGCGGCCCTGTCTGGTCAGGCCCACGATCACCTGGCGTTCGTCGTCCACGGCGCGCTGGCGCGTCACCAGGCCCGCGGCCTCCAGGCGCTTGAGCAGCGGCGTGAGCGTGGCGGAGTCCAGGAACAGGCGGTCGCCGATATCCGTCACCGTGATCTCGTCGCCCTCCCACAGCACCAGCATCACCAGGTACTGCGGGTAGGTCAGATCCAGCCCGCGCAACAGCTTGCGGTACACCTTGTTCATCGCCAGCGAGGTCGAGTACAGGGCGAAGCACAACTGGCTGTCCAGCAGCAGCGGGTTGAAAGCGCCTTTGGTCTTGGTTCTGGATTTCATGGCGCAATATTAAATAGCGCGCGATTTATCGTCAAACCTTTTTTTCGGGCAATCCGCGCGGCTCAGGCCGCCTGCTCTCCTTCCGCCCCGCCGCGGTCCGAGCCGTAGAGCTTCAGGCCGTCCAGGTCCAGCACCCGCACCGCCCCATATTCCACGTTCAGCAGGCCGGCTTCCTCGAGCTTGCGCAGCGCCTGATTGGCGCGCTGACGCGAAACCCGGGCCAGATAGCCGACTTCTTCCTGCGTAATGGTCAGGCGCATGCCCATCCCGGGATACAGCAAAGGGTTGAAGAGCTCGGCCAGGCAGCGGGCGACGCGCGCATCGGGGTCCAGCAGGCGGTCGTACTCCGCCTTGCCGATGAACTGCGCGACGCGCTCGTTCAATTGGTGGAGCAGGTAGCGGTTGAAGGGAATACTGGTATCCAGCAACCAGTCGAAGGTCGCGCCGGGCAGGCGGGCCACGACCGAATCGCGCAGCGCAACGATGTCGTACTTGCGGACCTCGCGCTTGAGCAACGACCCCTCGCCGATCCAGCCGCCGGCGGGCACGCCGGTCAGCGAAGCGACCTTGCCTTCGGAATTGCCGACCGACACCTTGACCAACCCCGCGAGTACGCCGATCCAAGCCTGTGCGAGTTCGCCTTTGCGCTCTATGATCGACCCGGCAACCACCTGCTGCACGGAAAGGTCCCGCTCCACGCGCGTTTGCTGTTCGGCGTTGAGCACGCGAAACCAGGCGGCGGCGAGTTGCAGGGAGTCGGATAGCTGCATCGGGAATACCCTAAAAGGTCCTTGAATGTCGCGATGGTGACAGTTGGTAGCAACCCAACCTTATACCTTAACTGCTGCCGTAAATCTAAAACCAACTGGTCAAGCTCGCCGACGCCACCGCCGTTTCATTACGGGCGCCAGGCGCGATGCGCCCAAACCGGAGGAGACAACGTGGCACATTCATCGCCCGCATCTGCACAGATGCCGGCGGCGCCGGACACCTTTCCGGCGCTGCTGCTCGCGCATGCCAACGTTCGCGGGTCGCGGCCCGCGATACGAGAGAAAGACCTGGGTATCTGGCAAACCCTGACCTGGTCCGAAGTGGCGGAGCACGTCCGTCACGTCGCGAACGGTCTCGCATCGCTCGGCATCCAGCCCGGCATGCACGTGGCCGTCATCGGTGAAAACCGTCCCCGCCTGTACATGGCCATGATGGCCGCGCAGTCGCTGGGCGCGATCCCCGTGCCGCTCTATCAGGATGCGGTCGCGCAGGAGATGGTCTACGTGCTGCAGGACGCGGAGGTCAGCGTCGCGGTCGTCGAAGACCAGGAACAGGTCGACAAGATGATCGAGGTGCGCGAGCAATGCCCCGCCCTCAAGCACGTCGTGTTCGACGATCCGCGCGGCCTGCGCCATTACGCCGACCCCATGCTGCTCTCTTACGAGCGCCTGGAAGAGCTGGGCCGCGAATTCGCCGCGCAACACCCTGATTTCTACGCGCGCGCCGTGGCCGCCGTGCAGCCGCACGATGCCGCGGCGATGTTCTACACGTCGGGCACGACGGGCAAGCCCAAGGGCGTGGTGCTGACCCATCATGCGCTGATCGACCGCGCGCGCGCCGTCTCCGACATGGAAAAGCTGACCGACCAGGAAGACGTGCTGGCGTACCTGCCGCCCGCGTGGATCGGCCAGAACATGTTCTCGTACACGCAGCTGCTGGTGACCGGATTCACGGTGAACCATCCCGAGTCGCCCGACACCGTGTCGATCGACATGCGCGACATCGGCCCCACCTATTATTTTGCGCCGCCGCGCGTGCTGGAAGGGCTGCTGACGCATGTGATGATCCGCATGGAGGACGCCGGCTGGCTCAAGCGCAAGCTGTTCGCCGCCTGCATGAAGCTCGCGCGCCGCGTGGGCGCGAAGATCCTGGACGGCGAATCCGTGAACGCCTGGGACCGCATGCGCTACGCGGTCGGCAACGTGCTGATCTATGGCCCGCTGCGCAACGCGCTGGGCATGAGCCGTGTGCGCGTGGCCTACACGGCCGGCGAGGCCATCGGCCCCGACCTCTTCGTCTTCTACCGCTCCATCGGCATCAACCTCAAGCAGCTGTACGGGTCCACCGAGACCTCGGTGTTCGTCTGCGTGCAGCCGGACGGCCACGTGCGCGACGACACGGTCGGCCCGCCCGTCGCGGGCGTGGAAATCCGCGTCGCCGACAACGGCGAGATCCTGGTCAAGAGCCCCGGCCTCTTCAAGGAGTACTACCGCAACCCGGACGCCACCGCCGAGGCGCGCAGCGCCGACGGCTGGTTCCACACGGGCGACGCGGGCTATCTGGATACCGACGGGCAACTGAAGATCATCGACCGCGCCAAGGACGTGGGCAAGCTCGCCAACGGCAGCCTGTTCGCACCCAAGTACATCGAGAACAAGCTCAAGTTCTTCCAGCACATCAAGGAAGCGGTCGCGTTCGGCGCGGGGCGCGAAGACGTGTGCGCCTTCATCAACATCGACCTGGAAGCCGTGGGCAACTGGGCCGAGCGCCGCGGCCTGCCCTACGCCGGCTACACCGACCTGGCAGGCAAGGACGAGGTCTACCAGCTCATCGCGGAATGCGTGGAACAGGTCAACGCAGACCTGGCCACCGATCCCAAGCTGGCGGCGTCGCAGGTGAGCCGGTTCCTGATCCTGCACAAAGAGCTCGACCCCGACGACGACGAGCTGACCCGCACGCGCAAGGTGCGCCGCGCCTTCATCGCGCAGAAGTACGGCGTGCTGATCGATGCGCTCTTTGGCGGCAAGCAGTCGCAGTTCATCGAGACCGAAGTGAAATTCGAAGACGGACGCACCGGCAAGATTGCAGCGGACCTGAAAATCCGCCCGGTCAAGACGTTTCCCGCCATCACCGCCCGAGCCGCGTAGAGACCATGAGCAACAACGACCGCGACCAGCGTATCGGCGATGTCATGCTGGACATGCAGAACATCTCCCTGTCCTTCGGCGGCGTCAAGGCGCTGACGGACATCTCCTTCAACGTGCGCGAACATGAAATCCGCGCCATCATCGGTCCCAACGGCGCCGGCAAGAGCTCCATGCTCAACGTCATCAACGGGGTCTACACACCGCAGCAGGGCGGCATCCAGTTCCGTGGCGAGCGGTTTTCGAAGATGAACCCGCGGCGCGCCGCCGAAATGGGCATCGCGCGCACGTTCCAGAACCTGGCGCTCTTCAAGGGCATGAGCGTGCTGGACAACATCATGACGGGCCGCAACCTGCGCATGAAGAGCGGCCTGCTGGCGCAGGCGCTGCGCCTGGGGCCGGCCGAGCGCGAGGAAATCCAGCACCGCGAGTTCGTCGAGAACATCGTCGACTTCCTCGAGATCCAGGCCTACCGCAAGACGCCGGTCGGCCGCCTGCCCTACGGCCTGCAAAAGCGCGTCGACCTGGGCCGCGCGCTGGCGATGGAGCCGCGCCTGTTGCTGCTCGATGAGCCGATGGCCGGCATGAACATCGAAGAAAAGCAGGACATGAGCCGCTTCATCCTGGACGTGAACGACGAGTTCGGCACCACCATCGTGCTGATCGAACACGACATGGGCGTGGTCATGGACATCTCCGACCGGGTGGTGGTGCTGGACTACGGCAAAAAGATCGGCGACGGCAAGCCGGACGAGGTCCGTGCCAACGAAGACGTGATCCGCGCCTACCTCGGCGTGTCGCATTAAGGCGGACAGACATGGGATTTTTTCTAGAGACCTTCCTCGGCGGCCTGATGAGCGGCATGCTGTACGCGCTGATCGGCCTGGGCTTCGTGCTGATCTTCAAGGCGTCCGGCGTCTTCAACTTCGCGCAGGGCGCGATGGTGCTGGTGGCCGCCCTGTCCATGGCGCGCTTCTCGGAATGGCTGCCGCAGTGGCTGGGCTTTGACAACATGATCCTGGCCAACGTGCTGGCGTTCATCGTCAGCGCCTTCGTGATGTTCCTGCTGGCGGTGGCGATCGAACGCTTCGTGCTGCGCCACCTGGTCAACCAGGAGGCCACGACACTGCTGATGGCCACGCTGGGCATCAGCTACTTCCTGGACGGCCTGGGCCAGATCACGTTCGGCAGCTCGGTGTATTCCATCAGCGTGGGCATGCCCAAGGATCCCCTGTTGGTCCTGGACTCGGTGTTCGAGGGCGGCCTGCTGATCAACCTGGAGGACCTGACGGCCGCCGTCATCGCGGCGCTCCTGGTGGCGACGCTCGCCCTGTTCTTCCAGTACACCTCCACCGGCCGCGCGCTGCGCGCCGTGGCCGACGACCACCAGGCCGCGCAGTCCATCGGCATTCCCCTGAACCGCATCTGGGTCATCGTCTGGAGCGTGGCGGGGCTGGTCGCCCTGGTGGCCGGGATCATCTGGGGCTCGAAGTTCGGCGTGCAGTTCACGTTGTCCACCGCTGCGCTGCGCGCGCTGCCGGTCGTCATCCTGGGCGGCCTGACGTCGGTGCCGGGCGCCATCCTGGGCGGCCTGATCATCGGCGTGGGGGAAAAGCTGTCCGAGGTCTATCTGGGGTCGCTCGTGGGAGGCGGCATCGAAATCTGGTTCGCCTACGTGCTGGCGCTGGTGTTCCTGCTGTTCCGTCCGCAAGGACTGTTCGGCGAGAAGATCATCGACCGCGTCTAAGCCCGCGGCTCACCAAGGATAAAACATGTTCTATCGCGAAAACGGCCAATTCAAGACCAGCTATCGCGCTGACCAGCAGATCTTCCCGATCCGCCAGGATCGCGTCTTCATCGGGCTGCTGATGGCGGTGGCGTTCATCGCCGTCCCGGCGCTGGCCAGCGACTACCTGCTGCGCGCCATCCTGATCCCGTTCCTGATCCTGGCGCTGGCCGCCGTGGGCCTGAATATCCTGGTCGGCTACTGCGGCCAGATCTCGCTGGGGACCGGCGCATTCATGGCGGTGGGCGCCTATGCCGCCTGGAACTTCGGCGTGCGCTTTCCGGGCATGCCGCTCATCCTGCAGATCCTGCTGGGCGGGTGCTTTGCCACCGTCGTCGGCGTGATCTTCGGCATACCCAGCCTGCGCATCCGCGGCCTGTACCTGGCGGTGGCGACGCTGGCCGCGCAGTTCTTCGTGGATTGGGCGTTCCTGCGCATTCCGTTCTTTACCAACTACTCGTCCTCGGGCAGCGTGTCGGTGCCGCCGCTGACGGCCTTCGGGCTGCCGGTGCAGAGCGCCATGGAGAAGTACCTGTTCGTACTGATCCTGGTGGTGGTCTTCAGCCTGCTGGCCAAGAACCTGGTGCGCGGCGCGATCGGCCGGCAGTGGATGGCGATCCGCGACATGGACGTGGCCGCCTCGGTCATCGGCATCCGTCCCATGTACGCCAAGCTGACGGCGTTCGCGGTCAGCTCGTTCATCGTCGGCGTGGCCGGGGCGTTGTGGGGCTACATCCACCTCGGTTCGTGGGAGCCACTGGCATTCGACCTCGGGCGCTCGTTCCAGCTCCTGTTCATGGTCATCATCGGCGGCCTGGGCTCGATCATCGGCAGCTTTTTCGGCGCCGCGTTCATCGTGCTGGTTCCCGTGGCCCTGTCCAACATTCCGCACATGCTGGGACTGCCGCTGGCGGTGGACACCGCGGCCCACATCGAACACATGGTGTTCGGCGCGCTGATCGTGTTCTTCCTGATCGCCGAGCCGCACGGCCTGGCTCGCCTGTGGAGCATCGGCAAGGAAAAGCTGAGGATCTGGCCGTTCCCCCACTGATCACGTTTCGTTTTGACTTCCGTGGATCCGTCGCGGCACGACCGCCCCGGATCTGCGTCCCGAATACCCGGCTCCAGACCGGGCCAATCCCGGTGTCCCAGGGTCTACTACCCAAGCACCACGCAGGAGGTAAATGGAGATGAAGCGTCTTAACCTGAAGTTGGCGGCAGCCCTGATGGCCGCAGCCGGTGCCGCAAGCGCCGTGGTCACGCCGGCGATGGCGGCCGAAGAGCAGTTCGTTCCGTTGCTGGTGTATCGCACGGGCTCGTTCGCGCCGCTGGGCATTCCCTGGGCCGACGGCAAGCTGGACTACCTGAAGCTCATCAACGAGCGCGATGGCGGCGTGAACGGCGTCAAGATCACGTACGAAGAATGCGAAACCTCCTACGCCACGGACCGCGGCGTGGAGTGCTACGAACGCCTGAAGGGCAAGGGCACCGGCGCGTCGGGCTTCGATACCCAGTCCACCGGCATCACCTTCGCGGTCAGCGACAAGGCGATCATCGACAAGGTGCCGGTCGAAACGATGGGCTATGGCCTGTCGCAGTCCGTGGACGGCAGCGTGTTCCAGTGGAACTTCCCGCTGCTGGGCACGTACTGGACCGCGGCCGACGTGATGATCCAGGACATCGCCAAGAAAGAAGGCGGCATGAACAAGCTCAAGGGCAAGAAGATCGCCCTGGTCTACCACGATTCGCCCTACGGCAAGGAGCCGATCCCGCTGCTGCAGAAGCGCGCGGCCAAGGAAGGCTTCGAACTGCTGCTGTACCCCGTGACCGCCCCCGGCGTGGAGCAAAAGTCCACCTGGCTGCAGATCCGCCAGGCCCGCCCGAACTACGTGCTGCTGTGGAGCGCCGGCATCATGACGCCCACCGCCATCCGCGAGGCGCAGGCCAGCGGCTATCCGCGCGACAAGATGTACGCGATCTGGTGGGCCGGCTCCGAAGGCGACGTCAAGGACCTGGGCGATGTCGCCAAGGGCTACAACGCCATCACGGTCCACAACAGCGGCGCCGATACCGACAAGGTCTACGACGATCTGAAGAAGTACGTCTACGACAAAGGCCAGGGCTCGGACAAGACCGGCAACACCACGCTGGGCACCATCGCCCACACGCGCGGCATGATGATCTCGATGCTGCAGGTGGAAGCCATCCGCGCCGCGCAGGAGAAGTTCGGCAAGGGCAAGGCGTTGACGCCGGAACAGGTGCGCTGGGGCTTCGAGAACCTGGACCTGACCCAGGAAAAGCTCGACAAGCTGGGCTTTGGCCAGATCATGCGTCCGGTCAAGACCTCGTGCGCCAACCACATGGGCGACGACTGGGCCCGCATCGTGCAGTGGGACGGTTCCAAGTTCAAGGTCGTTTCCGACTGGTATCAGTCGGACAAGTCGATCCTGGACCCCATGGTCAAGGAATCGGCCGCCAAGTACGCCAAGGAAAAGAACATTACCCCCCGCAAGTGTGAGTGATGCCCCTGGAGCGCCCGTCGCGACAACGCGGCGGGCGCGCAATGCATGTTGATATGAACCGGCGGCCGCCTTGACGGCCGGCCGCCGCCACGCTGCAGGAATGTTTATGAACGACGCCAATATCGCCGCCGCCGACGCGCCCAAGGTGCTGCTCGATGTGAACGGCATCGAGGTGATCTACAACCACGTGATCCTGGTGCTCAAGGGGGTATCCCTGCAGGTGCCGGAAGGCCGCATCGTGGCGCTGCTGGGCGCGAACGGCGCGGGCAAGACCACCACGCTGCGCGCGATCTCGAACCTGCTCAAGGGCGAGCGCGGGGACGTCACCAAGGGCCACATCCAGTACCGCGGCCAGCGCATCGAAAGGCTGACGCCCGCCGAGCTGGTCAAGCGCGGCGTCGTGCAGGTGATGGAGGGCCGGCATTGCTTTGCCCATCTCACCATCGAGGAAAACCTGCTGACCGGGGCCTACACCCGCAGCATGAGCCGCGCCGACACCAGCGCGGCGCTGGAACGGGTCTATCAGTACTTCCCGCGCCTGAAGCAACGCCGCACCAGCCAATCGGGATACACCTCGGGCGGCGAGCAGCAGATGACCGCGATCGGACGCGCGTTGATGGCCAATCCCAACATGATCCTGCTGGACGAGCCGTCCATGGGCCTGGCGCCGCAGATCGTCGAAGAGATCTTCGAGATCGTGCGCGATCTGAACCAGCGCGAGCGCGTGAGCTTCCTGCTGGCGGAACAGAACACCAACATCGCGCTCCGGTACGCCGATTACGGCTACATCCTGGAAAACGGGCGCGTGATGATGGACGGCGCCGCTTCTGACCTGGCGCAAAACGAGGACGTCAAGGAGTTCTACCTGGGCATTTCCAGCGGGGAACGCAAGAGTTTCCGAGACAACAAGTTCTATCGCCGCCGCAAACGCTGGCTGGCCTGATTCCCGACGCGCGCAAGCCAGCGCTTGCCGCATGGCGCTGGCAACGGCGCCGCAAACCGGCACACGAGAAGGTGCGATCCCATGTCCGAGTTTTTCGATGACCTCGAAACCCGCGCGCCCGAGCAACGCGAGCGCGATCTGATGGCCGCCCTGCCTGGGGCGATTGCGCGGGCGGTCGCGCGCGCGCCGGCCATTGCCGAGCAACTGCGCGGCGTCGACCCCGCCATGATCACCTCGCGCGAGGCCCTGGCCCGGCTGCCCGTGCTGCGCAAGCATGAACTGCTGGAGCGCCAGCAGCTAAGCCGCGACGACGCAAGCCGTGCCGCGGGCCCCGAAAAGGCCTTCGGCGGCTTTTCCGCCATCGGCTGGGGCCAGGCCATGCGCGTGTTCGCCTCACCCGGCCCGATCTACGAACCGGAAAGCGCGCGGTCGGATTACTGGCGCTTTGCCCGCGCCCTGTACGCCGCGGGCTTTCGCGCCGGCGAACTGGCCTACAACTGCTTTTCCTACCACTTCACGCCGGCCGGCTCGATGATGGAAACCGCGGCCCATGCCGTGGGCTGCACGGTGTTCCCGGGCGGCACCGGCCAGACCGAACAGCAGGTGCGCGCGATCCAGGACCTGGCGCCAAGCGGTTACACCGGCACGCCGAGCTTCCTGAAGATCATCCTGGAAAAGTCGGACGAACTGGGCGTGAAGCTCGATTCGCTGCGCCGCGCGCTGGTCTCGGGCGAGGCCTTTCCCCCGTCGCTGCGCGACTGGCTGGCCGCGCGCGGGATCGACGGCTACCAGGCCTACGGCAGCGCGGACCTGGGCATGATCGCGTTCGAGACGCCCGCCCGCGAGGGACTGGTGGTGGGCGAGGACATCATCGTGGAAATCGTGCGTCCGGGCACCGGCGAGCCCGTGCCCGAGGGCGAAGTCGGTGAAGTGGTCGTGACCACGCTGAACCCCGATTACCCGCTGGTGCGCTTCGGCACCGGCGATCTGTCCGCGGTCATGCCCGGCATCTCGCCCTGCGGACGCACCAACACGCGCATCCGGGGCTGGATGGGACGCGCCGACCAGACCACCAAGGTGCGCGGCATGTTCGTGCATCCGTCGCAAGTGGCCGATGTGGCGCGGCGGCACCCGGAGATCCTGCGGGCCCGGCTCGTCATCAGCGGCACCACCGGCTCGGACCGCATGGTGCTGAAGGTGGAAACGCGGGACCAAAGCGACGCGCTGGCCCGGCGCATCGCCGACTCGGCGCGCGACGTGACCAAGCTGCGCGCCGACGTCGAGTGGGTGGCCGAGGGCGGCCTGCCGAACGATGGCAAGGTCATCGACGACATCCGGACGTACGAGTAGCGGGGCTAGGCGCGGGGGGTGGCCGCGTCACTGGCGCGGCGCCGCGCGCGCTCGATGACCGCGTGGATCAGCATGCCGGCGATCATGGCCGCCGCGAAGATCGCGGCCTCGCCGATGCCCGCCGCCGCGGCGACCAGCGCCGGCCCCGGGCAGAAGCCCGCCAGGCCCCAGCCCACGCCAAACGCCAGGCTGCCGCCGGCCAGGCGCCAATCTATCCGCGTGGCCTGCGGCCAGCGCAGGGGTTCGCCCGACAGGCTGTGCGTGCGCCGCCGCAGGAGCGCGTAGCCGATGCTGGTGGCCAGCACGGCGCCGCCCATCACGAAGGCAAGCGTGGGATTCCACAGTCCGGCCAGGTCCAGAAAACCCAGCACGCGCGCGGGATCGGCTAGCCCCGACACGAGCAGGCCCAGGCCAAAGACGAGACCGGCGGCGAAAGCGTAGAGTGCGGCCATGTCAGGCTCCCACGACGTGCCGCAGCACGTAGACCGTTGCAAAGCCCGCGGCCATGAAGATGGCCGTGGCGGCGATCGAGCGTCGCGATCCCCGCGACAGGCCGCACACGCCGTGTCCGCTGGTGCATCCGGAGCCGTAGCGGGTGCCCAGGCCGACCAGCAGGCCCGCCACGATCAGGCGCGGCGTGCTGGCATCGACGGTGATGGCCGGCAATTCGGAGAATGCGCGAAACATCCAGGGCGCGGCGCACAGCCCCAGCAGGAAGGCCAGCCGCCAGCTCCCGCCGCGTTCGGGCGTCAGCAACCCGCCCAGGATGCCGCTGATGCCGGCGATGCGTCCCGCGCCCAGCATCAGCAGCACCGCACCGGCGCCGATGAGCAGGCCGCCCGCCGTGCCGGCGCCCGGGGTGAAGGCGGACCAGTCCACGTTCATTTGAGTGACTCCATGGCGCGCCCGCAGTACAAACTGGAGAGCGTCTTCATGACCTGGCTGACCTCGAAGCTGGCCATCTGGTAGTAGATGTACTTGCCCTCGCGACGCGTCGCGACCAGCCCTTCGTCGCGCAGCACGCCCAGCTGTTGCGAGAGCGTCGGCTGGCGGATGCCGGTCAACGATTCGAGCTCGCCCACGTTGCGTTCGCTCTGGACCAATTGGCACAGCAGCAGCAGGCGGTCTTCATTGGCCAGGGCCTTGAGCAAGGCGCAAGCCTGGGTGGCGGATTCGCGCAGGGCGGCGAGTTCGCAGTCGGTCAGGGGAGCATTCATGATGGGCGGGGCGGTTGCTTTGAATAGCGAAAATGGCCATGTCATTATATTTGCGAATAAACTATATGCAAATATTATTTAATGTCGTAAAGTGATCCTGCCGGGCCGCCCTTGCACCCCGCTCAAGCCCCGCTTAGGCCCCGCGCCAGTCCCTCACGCGAACACTCATGAACCCGCAGATCCAGGCATTTTTCGACCCCGTCACCGGCACCGTCACGTACGTCATCCACGAACCCGGGCCCGGCGGCGCCTGCGCCATCATCGATTCGGTGCTCGACTACGATCCCAAGTCGGGCCGCAGCAGCACGGCCAATGCCGACCGCGTGGCCGACTACGTGCGCGAGCACGGGCTGCGGACCGTCTGGCTGCTGGAAACCCACGCCCACGCGGACCATCTATCCGC
Source organism: Achromobacter sp. NFACC18-2 (assembly GCF_900108985.1). Taxonomy (NCBI): domain Bacteria; kingdom Pseudomonadati; phylum Pseudomonadota; class Betaproteobacteria; order Burkholderiales; family Alcaligenaceae; genus Achromobacter; species Achromobacter sp. NFACC18-2. Next base: position 153,051 of record NZ_FNYM01000006.1, read on the forward strand.
CGCCCCCTACCTGCAGCGGCAGCTGGGCGGCGTCATCGCCATCGGCCAGAGCATCCGGACCGTGCAGGGCGTCTTCAAGAAGATCCTGAACCTGGAACCCGAATTCCAGCTCGACGGATCGCAGTTCGGCCACCTGTTCGCCGACGGCGAGACATTCCAGATCGGCGCGTTGACCGCCACCGCCATCCACGTGCCCGGACACACCCCGGCCGACATGGCCTACCTGATCGGCGACGCGGCGTTTGTCGGCGACACGCTCTTCATGCCGGACGTGGGCACGGCGCGCTGCGACTTTCCCGGAGGCGATGCGCACCTGCTGTACCGGTCGATCCGGCGCCTGTTGAGCCTGCCGGACGCCACGCGGCTGTTCATGTGCCACGACTATCCGCCGGAAAGCCGCGAGGTCGCCTGGGAAACCACCGTGGCCGAGCAGCGCCGCGCCAACATCCACGTGCGCGACGGCGTGAGCGAGGACGAGTTCGTCGCCATGCGCACCCGGCGCGACGCCACGCTGGGCATGCCCACGCTGATCCTGCCCGCGATCCAGGTCAACATCCGCGCGGGACATTTCCCGCCCGCCGAAGACAACGGCGTGAGATATCTCAAGATTCCCGTCAACGCGCTTTGAGCCGCTGCGCGGCGCACTTGCGCCGCGCAGCCATATCCCGCAAGATCGCCCGATCGCAGCAACCCGATCCGACGTATCCATGTTCGCCGAAGCCGAAGCCGACCCCACCCTGTCAAAAGATGAATTCAAAGCGCTCGAAGAGCGGCTGCGGATCGCGCTGGTCAACGCACAGTACGAACGGCTCAAGCAGGCCGACAAGACCCTGCTGGTCGTGGTGACGGGGATCGACGGCGCGGGCAAGGGCGCCACGGTCAATCTGCTCAATGAATGGATGGACCCGCGCCACATCCGCACGCTGGCCTACGGCCCGCGCGAAGGCGACGACCTGGAGCGCCCGCCGCTCTGGCGCTACTGGCGCGACCTGCCGCCCAAGGGCAGCACCGGCATCGTGTTCGGCTCCTGGTATGCGCCGCTGCTGATCGAAGCCGCGCGCAAAAGGCCCAATGCGGACGCCATCGAGGCGCACGCGGCCGCCATCATGCGCTTCGAGACCATGCTGGCCTCGGAGGGCGTGCAGATCGTCAAGCTGTGGTTCCATCTGTCCGCCAAGGCCCAGAAGGCGCGCACGCAGCGCCTCTTGGCCAGTCCGGAGACCGCCTGGCAGGTCAGTCCGGTGGATCTCAAGGTCAACAAGAAATTCGACCGCATCCGGGCCGGCGCTCACGTGGTGCTCAACCACACGGACTGCGGCCATGCGCCCTGGGTGGTGATCCCCAGCGCGGACGAAAACCTGCGCACCGTGCGCACGGCCGAGGCGGTGCTGCTTGCCATGCGCCGCCGAGGCGTGCCGCGCCTGCCGCCGGCCTTCGTGGCGCATTCCAGTTCCACCCGCATCGTCGACCGACTGGGCAAGCTGGACTACGACGCCAAGGAAGACAAGGACGACTACGAGTCCGAACTCGGCCTGCTGCAAGGCCGGCTGGCCTGCGCCGCCCGGTCCGACAAGTTCCGCAATCGATCGCTGATCCTGGTGTTCGAAGGCCAGGACGCCGCCGGCAAGGGCGGCGCGATCCGCCGCGTCACGCATGCGCTGGACGCCCGGCAGTTCGACATCACGCCGATCTCCGCGCCCACCACCGAGGAAATGGCTCGGCCCTATCTGTGGCGCTTCTGGCGCCGCCTTCCCAGCCATGGCCGCATCGCCATCTTCGACCGCTCCTGGTACGGCCGCGTGCTGGTCGAGCGCGTCGAGAAGCTGATCCCGCCCGCCAAATGGCGCCGGGCGTACGCCGAGATCAATGACTTCGAAGAGCAGCTTGCCGCCAGCGGCGCGCTGGTGCTGAAGTTCTGGTTGGCGATCACGCCCGAGGTGCAGCTCGAACGCTTCCGCGAGCGCGAGAAGTCGCCCTTCAAGAATTTCAAGATCACGCCTGACGACTGGCGCAACCGCGACAAGTGGCGCGAATATGCGTCCGCCGCCAACGAGATGATGATGCGCACCGATGTGGCGCACGCGCCCTGGCATCTGGTGTCGGCCAACGACAAGCGGTACGCTCGCCTGCAAGTGCTGCGGCATATCGTCGAAGCCATGGAAAACCAACTCTGAACATCGCCAGGAGGCCTCGCGCCATGAGTACCGCCGAAATCCGTCCCATCGTCGCCGCAGACTTCGACGCATGGCTGCCGTTATGGAAGGGCTACCAGGACTTCTACCGCGTCAGCATCGACGACGCCGTGACCCGCAACACCTGGGCGCGCTTCCTGGACCCCGCCGAGCCCGTCCACGCCGCGCTGGCCTATGAAAGCGGCCGCGCCATCGGCATGGTGCACTGGATCTACCATCGCTCGACCTGGACCGCCGGCGATTACTGCTACCTGCAAGACCTCTATGTGGACCAGGACGCGCGCGGCACCGGCGCCGGCCGCAAGCTGATCGAACACGTCTATGCCGAGGCCGCGGCCGCCAACTGCGCGCGCGTGTACTGGCTGACGCACGAGACCAACGCCACCGCCATGCAGCTGTACGACCACATCGCCGACCGGTCCGGCTTCATCCAGTACCGCAAGGTGTTGGCTTGAGCGCGCGCGATCCCAACTGCCCGTTGTGCCAGGAGGACGGCGGCACGGTGCTGTGGCGCGGGCCGCACCTGCGCATCATCGAAGTCGATGACCCCGACTACCCGGGCTTCACCCGGGTCATCTGGAACGGCCACCTGCCCGAAATGACCAGCCTGTCCACGCACGGGCGCGACCTGCTCATGCGGGCGGTGTACGTGGTCGAGGAAACCCAGCAATCGATCCTGACGCCCGACAAGATCAACCTGGCTTCGCTGGGCAACATGGTGCCGCACCTGCATTGGCACGTGATCCCGCGCTGGCGCGGCGACCGGCATTTTCCCGACCCGATCTGGGCGGCGCCGCGCATCGCGCCAGGCACGGAGCCGGCAGCCTGGAAGGCCCGGCAGGCGCACGTCGCGGGGCAGTTGCCGCGTTATCGCGACCGCCTGGTCGAAGCCATGAACGCCCTGCTCTGGCATTGAGCCGCCGGGCGCGGCAAGGACCGCCGCACCCCGAAATCGCGTCAATTGCCCCCTGATTGCGCGAAATTCCCCGCAATAAGCATGAACATGCCGACCGTTCAGGTACCATTCAGGTTTCTGACAGCAAACCCAAGCACCTAGTCCATGCAGCACACTCCCGCCACGCCCGGGGCGCCCCGTCCGCAGCCGCCCGCCTCTTTCCTCCTGGCCTTCCTGCGCTCCGAAGCGCTCGGCGGCTACGTACTGATGGCGGCCGCGCTGGCCGCCCTGGTGGTCGCCAACAGCGGCGTCGCGCCGGCGTACTTCGACCTGCTCGGCACCAAGGTCGGCTTTCAAGCCGGGCCGGTGGTGCTCAAGGAAACGGTGCTGCACTGGATCAATGACGGACTGATGGCCGTCTTTTTCCTGCTGGTGGGCCTGGAAATCAAGCGCGAGATGCTGGACGGGCAGTTGCGCGGCGCGGGCCGCATCGTCCTGCCCGGCGTGGCCGCCCTGGGCGGCATGGCGGTGCCGGCGCTGGTCTACCTGGCGGTCAACCTGGGCAGTCCCGGCACCCTGCGCGGATGGGCCATCCCCGCCGCGACGGACATCGCGTTCGCGCTGGGCATCCTGGCGCTGCTCGGCAGCCGCGTGCCGACGTCGCTCAAGATATTCCTGACCGCGCTGGCCATCCTGGACGACCTGGGCGCCATCGTCATCATTGCGCTTTTCTATACGTCACAGCTCAACCTGTTCGCGCTCGGCATGGCGGGCGCGCTGCTGGCCGGCCTGTTCGTCCTGAACCGCGCCGGCGTCCTGCGCCTGACGCCCTACCTGCTGCTGGGCGCGGTGCTCTGGTATTTCGTGCTGAAGTCCGGCGTGCACGCGACGCTGGCCGGCGTGGCGCTCGCGCTCGCCATTCCCCTGCGGCGGCAGCACCAGGGCGGAACCCGCGTCCCTTCGCCCCTGCACACACTGGAACATGCGCTGCACAAGCCCGTGGCCCTGTTGATCGTGCCGGTGTTCGGTTTTGCCAATGCGGGCGTGTCCTTTGCGGGCATGGGCCTGGAAAGCCTGGCCGAGCCCGTGCCGCTGGGCGTGGCGCTCGGCCTCTTCCTGGGCAAGCAGCTCGGCGTGTTCGGCTTTGCCTGGCTTGCCATCAAGGCCGGCATCGCCGCCCTGCCGCGGCACGCCACCTATACCCAGCTCTACGGCGTGGCCCTGCTGTGCGGCATCGGCTTCACCATGAGCCTGTTCATCGGCGCCCTGGCCTTCACCGACGCCGCCACGGTCGACGCCACCAAGATCGGCGTGCTGACCGGGTCGCTGGCGTCCGCCCTGGTGGGATTCGCGGTGTTGCGCATCGCCCGTGCGCGAGATCAAGAATCGGACGCGCGCTGACTGCCTGGCGCGAGGGCTTGCAGTAGACTGGCTGCAACCTCGGCCGCAGGAGTCCGCATGAAATCGTCCCGCATCATCGTGCAGCGCGTCTATGAAGGCACCGGTCCGCAAGGACACTACCTTGCCCTGGTCGACCGCATGTGGCCACGCGGACTGCGGCGGGCGGACCTGGGGCTGGACGAGTGGGCCCGCGACATCGCCCCCAGCGCCGAACTGTGCAAATGGTTCAGCCATGCCGAGGACCGCTGGGACGCGTTTCGCGCCAAGTACCTGGCCGAACTGGCCGTGCCCGAACAGCAAGCGCGCATGACGGCACTGCTGGACGCGGCGGGCGATCGTCCCCTGACCCTGTTGTATGGCGCGCGCAATACCGAGCACAACCAGGCCATCGTGCTGCGCGACGCCCTGCTCGACTACGCCCGCGGCCACCGCGCGCGCGCCGCCTGAACGCCCTGAGGGGGCCGCCCCCGCCGGCGCAGCTCGCTGGCGCGCTGTTTCCCCCCTGCTTCCTCCCTATTTCCCCCTTGTTACCCTTATGCCCCGCCCACGGCGCGCACGGTGCGCGCCCCACGGCCACGCCTACGAGGAATTCCATGTCTTTCAGCTCCGACGCCTGGACCCGCAACGCCGCGCTCTATGAGAAGACCCGCGACATGCCGTTCAATCGCGAACTGGCCAGCGGCCAGCTCGACGAGGACGCGTTCAAGCACTACATGATCCAGGACGCGCACTATCTGGTGGCGTTCGGACGCGCCCTGGCCATCGCCGCCGCCAAAGCCGACGATGCCGATGGCGTGGTGCAGTTCGCCGAGGCGGCCAAGGGCGCGGTCGTGGCCGAACGCAGCCTGCACGCCGGGTTCATGAAGCAGTTCGGCATTGACGCGCCCACCTTCGAGGCTACTCCGCTCACGCCCGCCAGCCACCACTACACCAGCTTCCTGATCGCCACCGCCTTCAGCGCGCCCTACCCGGTCGCCCTGGCCGCCCTGCTGCCCTGCTTCTGGATCTACGCCGAGATCGGCCGCGACATCCATGCGCGGGCGGTGCGGCCCAATCCATATGCGGCGTGGATCGACACCTATGCGGGCGACGAATTCCACGCGTTGGTGCGCGCCGTGATCGCCACCGTCGACCGCGTCGCGGAAACGGCCGCGCCGCAGACCGTGCAGGCGATGCACCAGGCCTACACGCACGCGGCCCAGCTCGAATGGATGTTCTGGGATTCGGCGCACCGCCAGGCCGGCTGGCCGGTCTGACGCAGGGCTGATGTGGGGCTGATGTGGGGCTGATGTGGGCTGACATCGGCCGATATGGCCAAGATATCCGGGCAATGCGCCCGGTCGCCTGTGCCAAAATCGCGTCCATGCCGATCGACAACCGCCTCACGCCCAACGCGCTCGCCACCCAGATAGCACAACTTCCCGCCGCCTGGCAGGCCGCGCTATCCGCCGACCCCGCCGTCGCCGCCGCGCTCGCCGCGGCCGCCGCGCACGTCGAAGCGCGCCTCGCGCAGGGCGCGGTGGTGTACCCCGCCACGCCCTTCCGGGCCCTGCACGGCCTGGCGCCTTCGGACGTCCGCGTCGTGATCCTGGGACAAGACCCCTACCATGGCCCCGGCCAGGCGCAGGGATTGGCCTTCTCCGTGCCGGACGACTGCAAGCGCCCGCCGAGCCTGCGCAACATCTTCAACGAGATCGCGCGCGACTACCCGCAAGCCGGCGTCCCGGCCGGAAACGATCTGAGCGCCTGGGCAGACCAGGGAGTGCTGTTGCTCAATACCGCGCTGACGGTCGAGGACGGCCTGCCCGCGTCGCACGCCAAGCGCGGCTGGGAAACGGTGACGGACGCCTTGATCAAACACGTCGCGCTCGATCCCTCGCCCAAGGTGTTCATGCTGTGGGGCGCGCACGCGCAGGCCAAGCGGCTGTTGCTTCCGCCCGACAGCGGCCACCTCGTGCTGATGGCCAATCACCCGTCCCCGCTGTCGGCCCGGCGGCCGCCCGTGCCCTTCCTGGGATGCGGCCATTTCCGGACCACCAATGAATGGCTGCGGGACCAAGGGAAAAACCCTATTGATTGGGCATTGGACAAAAAAATAATTCCCCTGCAAGGCGAATTCGGGTTATGATCGCCGCACTGCACAAAACGAGTTCGGCATTTACCGCCTTGATTTAGCGGAATTTTTTGCAGTCCGCCGGGAAGTCCAAGACCCCGGCCCCATGCCGAACTATCATCGATTCCTGACCCCTTTCCTTTCGCCCTGCGTTCCAATCTGTACAAGAGAACGCGCCACGCGCATGGTTGATCCGGTCGGCACGATGCTCCATCAACCGTCGCCTGGATCCGGCCGCCTAATCCCCTGGCCCGACCAAGCACTGCGTCGCATTGATTGCGGCAAGGGAAAGTAATGTCTTTTGATACCCTGGGCCTCGCGCCCGCTCTGTTGTCGGCCGTTCAAGAAGCTGGCTTCGCCACCCCCACCCCCGTTCAGGCTGCCGCCATTCCGCAAGCACTGGCCGGCCATGACCTGATGGTTTCCTCGCAGACGGGCAGCGGCAAGACCGCCGCCTTCATGCTGCCCGCCCTGCATCGCATTGCCCAGATGCCCGCCAACAAGGGCGTTGGCGTCCAGGTGCTGGTGCTGACCCCGACGCGCGAACTGGCCCTGCAGGTCACCGAAGCCACCGCCACCTACGGCCGCAAGCTGGCCGACCTGCGCACCGCCACCGTCGTGGGCGGCATGCCCTACGGCGCGCAACTGAAGGCGCTGTCGCGCCGCGTGGACGTGCTGGTCGCCACCCCCGGCCGCCTGATCGACCACCTGCAATCGGGCCGCGTCAAGCTCAACACCGTGCACACGCTGGTGCTGGACGAAGCCGACCGCATGCTGGACATGGGCTTCATCGAAGACATCGAAACCATCGTCGGCCGCCTGCCCGAAGACCGCCAGACGCTGCTGTTCTCGGCCACGCTGGACGGCACGATCGCCAAGCTGGCGGCGCGCATGATGCGCGATCCGCAGCGCATCGAGATGGCCGGCAGCAAGGAAAAGCACACCAACATCACGCAAAGCCTGCTGTACGCGGACGACGCCAGCCACAAGATGCAACTGCTGGATCACGTGCTGCGTGACGCCTCGCTGGACCAGGCCATCGTCTTCACGTCGACCAAGCGCGGCGCGGACGACCTGGCCGACCGCCTGGCCGACCAGGGCTTTGCCGCCGCCGCCCTGCACGGCGACATGAACCAGCGCCAACGCACCCGCACGCTGTCGCAACTGCAACGCGGCCAACTGCGCATCCTGGTGGCCACCGACGTGGCCGCCCGCGGCATCGACGTGCAAGGCATCAGCCACGCCGTGAACTTCGACCTGCCGATGCAGGCCGAAGACTACGTGCACCGCATCGGCCGCACCGGCCGCGCCGGCCGCAACGGCCTGGCCTTCACGCTGGCCACGCACTCCGAGCGCCACAAGGTCCGCCGCATCGAGCACTACATCGGCCAGTCGATCACCCCTGAAGTGATTGCCGGCCTGGAGCCCAAGCGCACCCCGCGTCCGTCGACCGGCGCCGCGCCGCGTGGCGGCAAGCCCTTCGGCAAGCGTCCCGGCGGCTTCGGCGGCTCGCGCCATGGCGGCGGCTACCAGGGCAACCGCGACGGCGCGCCCCGCGAAGGCCGTTCGTTCGGCGGTCCGCGTGGCGAGTTCAAGCCGCGCGAAGGTGGCTACCAAGGCGACCGCCCGTTCGGCGACCGTCCCCAGCGTTCCTTCGGTGACCGTCCCAGCTTCGGCGATCGTCCCCAGCGCGAAGGCGGCTACCAGGGCAATCGTCCCTACGGCGACCGCCCCCAGCGTGAAGGCGGCTTCCGCGGCGGCGATCGCGATTCGCGTCCCAGCTTTGGCGACCGTCCCAGCTTCGGCGACCGCCCCCAACGCGATGCGCGCCCGTTCAGCGAGCGCGGCCCGCGTGAAGGCGGCTTCCGTGGCGGCGACCGCGATTCGCGTCCCAGCTTCGGCGATCGCCCCAGCTTCGGCGACCGTCCGCAACGCGAAGGCGGTTTTCGCGGCGGTGACCGTCCCGAAGGCGGCTTCCGTGCCAAGCCCTCGTTCGACAAGCGTCCCGGCGGTCCCGCCAAGCGCTTCGTCAAGTCGAACGATCGCCGCGGCTAAGCAGCCCGACTGATCCCAAAAGCCCGCGGCAAATGCCGCGGGCTTTTTTTTGGGAAAATGCCGTATTACCCACGCCTGAATTCCCCATGCAACGCCCTGCCCCCGCCAATCTGCCCTCGCTCTCCCCCGCCGCGCAGCAACACAGCAATGCCGTCGCCGCGCACCTGCGCGCCGCGATCGCGGCCAATGGCGGCTGGCTGCCGTTCGACCACTGGATGGCCGAAGCCCTGTATGCGCCCGGACTGGGTTACTACGCGGCGGGCAACGTCAAGCTGGCCGACGCGGACGATGGCGGTAAAACGCCCGCCGGCGACTTCGTGACCGCGCCGCAGCTCACGCCCCTGTTTGCGCGCACGCTGGCGCGGCAGGCGGCCGAGGTGCTGCGCCAGACCGGCACGCACACCGTGCTGGAGTTCGGCGCCGGCACCGGCGCCCTCGCCGAGGGCGTATTGCGCGAGCTGGATGCGCAGGGCCTGGCGGACACGCGTTATCTGATCCTGGAAGTGTCGGCGGACCTGCGCGCCCGCCAGGCCGAACGGCTGGCGCCCTTTGGCGACCGGGTGCAATGGCTGGACGCCCTGCCCCGCGCGTTCTCGGGCTGCGTGCTGGCCAACGAAGTGCTGGACGCGATGCCGGTGTCGCTCTTTGCCTGGAGCGGCGCGGGCGACGTGCTGGAGCGCGGCGTGGCCCTGGATGCCGACGGCGCCTTCATCTGGGAAGACCGCCCGGCGCCCGCGGCGCTGGCGGCCGCCGTCGCGGCGCGCATGCCGGCGCTGCCCGGCTACGTGTCGGAAATCAATCTGCAGGGCGAAGCCTGGATCTCGGCCATGGGCAGTTGGCTGGAGCGCGGCGCGGCCCTGCTGGTGGACTATGGGTTCCCGCGCAGCGAGTACTACCATCCGCAACGCGCCGGCGGCACGCTGATGTGCCATCTGCGCCACCACGCGCACGGCGATCCCTTCACCGCGCCCGGCCTGCAGGACATCACCGCCCACGTGGATTTCACGGCGATGGCCGATGCCGCGCTCGCGGCCGGGCTGCAGGTGCTGGGCTACACGTCCCAGGCGCGCTTTCTCATGAATGCCGGCCTGATGGAGCTGCTGGCCGGCCTGGACCCGTCGGATGCGCAGGCCTACGCGCAAGCGGTCGCGCCCGTGCAGAAGCTGCTGTCAGAAGCCGAGATGGGCGAGTTGTTCAAGGTGCTGGCGGTCGGGCGCGGCATGACGGCGCCCCTGTCGGGCTTCTCGCGCGGCGACCGGCTGGGCAAGCTGTAAGCCGGGCGCCGGGCGGGCCGGCGACGCGCCCGCCAGGGAAAACCGGCCTCAGCCCGCCTGCAACCGCGCCAGCCGCGCCTGGCGCACGCTTTCCTTGATGCGTGCCGGCTCGCCGGCGCAGGACTTGGCGATGGCGCCGGCATCCACGCCGCGCACCGCCGCCACCCGCGACTCCCAGGCGGGCTTGTCCACCGGCCGCAAGATCGCGGCGGCATCCAGCAGATCGAAAAAGCGGCCGGGCTTGCGCAAGGCGTCGGCGCGCTCCATCAGCGCCAATTGCGTGTCGGCGCCATCCGGGCCCGCCGGCATGCCGTCCAAGGCATCCAGCGCGCCGAGCACTTCCGGCAGCAGGCGCGCATAGTCATTGCATTCGGTGGGCACGCGCATGCGCCGGCCAAGGGCCTCGCGCTCGGGCGTCAGCCTGCACATCAGGGCGTAGCGGCTTGCCAGCGGCAGGCCCAGTCCGGCGGCGCGATCCAGCTGCGGGCCGACCTCGTCGGCGCCGCGCAGTTCCGGCATCACGCGCGCCAGCGCGCCGGATGCCTGCAATACGTCCAGCATGCGCGACGGCGCATCGGCCATCAGGCCGCGCGACAGCTCCTTCCAGACCCGTTCGGCCACCAGCGCATCGGCCTCGCCGGCCTGCACCATGCGGCGGCACAGTTCCATCGTTTCGGGCGCCACGCTGAAGTCGGCAAAGCGCGCGGCGAAGCGGCCCAGGCGCAGGATGCGCACGGGGTCTTCCTCGAAGGCGTCGCCCACATGGCGAAAGATGCGGGCGCGCAGGTCGTCCGCGCCGCCCAGCGGATCCACGAGGTCGCCGTCCTCGGTCTGCGCGATGGCGTTGACCGTCAGGTCGCGCCGGCGCAGGTCGTCTTCGAGCGTGACGTCCGCGCCCGTGTAGAAGGTGAACCCCTTGTAGCCGCGCCCCGACTTGCGCTCGGTGCGCGCCAGGGCGTATTCCTCTTTCGTGCGGGGGTGCAGGAAGACGGGGAAATCGCCGCCGACCGGGATGAAGCCGCGGCGCGTCATGTCTTCGGGCGTGGCGCCCACCACGACCCAGTCGTGGTCGCCGGGGGACAGGCCGAGCAGCGCATCGCGCACCGCCCCGCCCACGACATAGGCGCGCAGGCCCTCGGTGGCCGGGTCCCTCGTCATCGCGCGGCGGCGGTTTCGGTGCCCACCGGCACGACGTTGCCCAGGCGTTCCTTCAGCGATTGGGGTTGTCCACTGAACATCGCCGCGTAATACGTGGCGTTGGACATTACGTTCTTCACGTAGATGCGCGTTTCGGTGAAGGGGATGGTCTCGGCGAAGATGGCGCCTTCGACAGGATGCGAGAAGGTCGAGCGCCAGTTGCGCGGCCGACCCGGGCCGGCGTTGTAACCCGCGCTGGCCAGCATCTGCGACCCGTTCAGGTCGCGCAACACGATGTTCAGGTAGTTGGTGCCCAGTTCGGTGTTGGTGTCGAAATCATTGACGCTCGCGGGCGTGAAATCGCTCATGCCGATCTTGCCGGCGACCCACTTGGCCGTGGCCGGCATGAGCTGCATCAGGCCGGAGGCGCCCACATGCGAGCGCGCATTCATGATGAAGCGCGATTCCTGGCGGATCAGCCCGTAGACCCACGCCGGATCGAGGGCGATGGCGTTGGCCTTGGCCGTCACCCGTCCCTCGAAGGGCGCGATGAAGCGCTGACTGAAGTCGAACTCCTTCTCGGTGCGGTCCGAGGTGTTGACCACGCGGTCATAGATGTTCTCGGCGCGGGCCAGTTCGGCCGCCGCCATGAGCTGGCGGTCGTTCATGCCGCGCAGCGAGTAGTTCCATTCCGGCACCGCCTCGGCGCGCCAGCCCAGGCGGAACAGCAGGACGGCCCGCTGCAGGCCCGGATTGGCGCGCGCCTCGGCGATCTCACGGTCGCTGATGGGCGCGGGGCGCGGGGGCACGTCGATGCGGCGGCCCAGCTCTTCGGCCGCGAGCTGGCCGTAGAAGTCGAAGCGGTCGGCGATGCTGGCGTAGGCGGCCTGCGCCTTGTCCTTGTGCCCCAGCGCGGCCTGGCCGCGCGCCTTCCAGTACACCCAGGCCGTCTCCGCCTGTTGCGAGGGCGGCATTTCGTCGATGGATTCGACGACCCACTTCCAGTCGATCTTGGGCTGGCGCAAGGCGGCGCGCACCTTCCAGGCCGCGTTGTATTCCGTCATGCGGATGTGGCCGGCCTCGCGATACCAGTCGTTCGCCCGGCTGTCCAGATCGAGCGCGGCAGCGAGCGCGTACTGGCCGCGCACCCATGCCAGGTTGGACTTGGACATGGACTTGGCCCACTCGCGGCGCAGGTAGGAATCGGCCACGCCGACGTCCGAACGCGCCAGGCGGGCCAGCGCGATGGTGACCAGTTCCTTTTCGTTGCGGCCCACCGGCATGCGGTCCTGGCGGGTCAGCCACTTCATGGGGTCCTTCATGAGGACATCGTAGGTCTTCACGTCGCGCGGCTCGAACATGTACTGCACGAACTTGCGCGCGTCCGTGGTCTTGTTGGCCTCGATGGCGTCACGCAGTTGCGGTTCGAGCTGCTCCCAGCCCAGGATGCCGTCCGCCACGAGCTGGTCGTACAGCGCCCAGCACGCGCTGCCCGGCGCGAACACGGCCATGGCCTGCTCGGCGGTGGCGCGTTGGCCGGTCATGTGCTTGCCGTCCAGGATGGCGCATTCGATCTGCGCATTGCTGTTCTTGACGGGCGCGAGCTTGCGCACGGTTTCGAAGTCGCCGCTGCGGGCGGCGGCCAGCAGCCAGTCGCCGCGCAGGCGGTCCGCCAGATAGGCGTCGCCGTTGCTGCTGATGAACGTCTGCAGGGCTGCGGCGGGACGGCCGGTGGCGGGCGGGCTCCAGAGCTGATAGCGCAGCAGCCAGTATTCGGGGTACATGCCCAGCGGATCGCCCTTGGCCTGCGGCACGAGCGCGCCCAGCACGGACCATTGCTTGCGATTCATGGCCTCGCGGGCGGCCACGACGGCGGCCAGCGCGGGCGTTTCCGCGGTGGGGGGCAGGCCCGCCAGCACCGCGGGGGGCACGGCGATCATCGGCTGGGCCGCCTGCGGGGCGGGCTGGGGCTGGGTATTGATGGCGGCGCTGCGTTGCTGCGCGTCCACCGGGGCACAGGCGGCGGTAAAGAGCGCCAGCAGGGGCAGCCAGCGGCGCAGGCTCGCACGGGCGTCGGCGGCGGCTTGCGGCGGAGAATTCTGATACCGTGAGGGCTGTCGGGTGTCCGTCGTGGGACGCTCCCGCATGCCAAGCCGCATGCTGACACGGGTGCCGATCCGCGCGCCGACGATACGCAAGTTCGTCTTCAGCATGTTTGCCTTCATCTTCAACCCCCCGGTTACAGCCACCGCATGACTACGCAAAATACTCCAGAGGATACCGCAGTCCACCGCACGCGATTGCGCAAATTGCGCGCCGAATTGCCGGAAGATCAGCGCAGCCGCGGCGGATTGCTCATGCGCGCACGGCTCTTCACCTGGCTGAACGTGGCCAGCGACCAGGCCGTGCAGGCGGGCAATCCGGCCCCCACCACCGTCGCCGCCTTCTGGCCCATGGCCGACGAACCCGACCTGCGCCCCCTGCTGACGCAGTGGGCCGAAGCCGGCATGACGGTCGCGCTGCCCGTGGTGCGCGAGCGCAACGCGCCCCTGGCATTCCTGCCGTGGACGCCCGAGGCCGAGCTGCGCGCCGGCCCATACGGGATCCAGGAACCCGTGGCAGGCCCGGAACTGCTGCCCGACGTGGTGCTGGTGCCCACCCTGGGCTATACGGAACAGGGCGACCGGCTGGGCTATGGCGGCGGCTACTACGACCGCACGCTCGCCGCCCTGCGCCAGCGCGGCCACCCCTTTATCGCCATCGGCATCGCCTGGAGCTGCGGCGAGCTCGATCCGGGATACGTCCCCGCCGCGCATGACGTCCGGCTGGACGCGGTGCTGACCCAGGACGGCTGGGTGCCGCAGGCGCCGCTGGAGCAAGGCGGCACGGGCGGCACCACCCTGCATTCCTACCGGCTGAACTGACGCACCAGTTTCGGCCGGCGCCGCGCACCAGGACGGTGCACGGCGTCACGGCGCATGCGAGGCCGCCCGTCGCGGCCCGTCCCCGGATTTGCACGATCGCCCGCCCTGGGGATGGCAATTCCTCCGCCTTCAGCGCATATTGGTCTTGAAATCCCCCGTCTGCCGCAAAAGCTGGCATGAGGGTTGCTTGTAACTCAGGACCAGCCGGCAACGGCCGGACGACGGCCGCGCGCAAGCGGCCGCAAGCATCTGCATCGGAGGAGCCATGAAGGACCGACCCGCCCGTCCCCCCGCGTATGACGAGATGCGCGATGGCGAGAATCGCATACGCTCCCATTACCAGGCCTTCGAGCGCTGGCACAACGAGCAATCGGACGAGGCCATGGCCGTGCGCCGGCTGGAAGCCGACCTGAGCTTTCGCCGCGTCGGCATCACGTTTTCGGTCGCGGGCGACGCCGCCGGCACCGAGCGCCTCATCCCGTTCGACCTCATCCCCCGCATCATCCCGGCCGAGGAATGGCGGCACCTGGAAGCCGGCCTGAAGCAGCGCGTGCGCGCCCTGAACCTGTTCATCCGCGACATCTACCACGGCCACGACATCGTGCGCGCCGGCATCGTGCCGGCCCAGCAGGTGTTCCTGAATGCCCAGTACCGCCCCGAGATGCAGGACGTCGACGTGGCCGAGGACATCTATTGCCACATTGCGGGCGTGGACATCGTGCGAGCCGGCGCGGGCGAGTTCTACGTGCTGGAGGACAACCTGCGCGTGCCGTCCGGGGTTTCCTACATGCTGGAAAACCGCAAGATGTCGATGCGGCTCATGCCTGACGCCTTTGGCCGCATCAAGGTCGAGCCGGTCGCGCACTACCCCGACCTGCTGCTGGACAACCTGCGCGAAGTCGCGCCGCATGGCGGCGACGACCCCACCGTGGTGGTGCTGACGCCCGGCATGTACAACTCGGCCTACTTCGAACACGCCTTCCTGGCGCAGCAGATGGGCGTGGAACTGGTGGAAGGCCAGGACCTGTTCGTCGAGCAGAACACCGTCTACATGCGCACCACCCGCGGCCCCCGCAAGGTGGATGTGATCTACCGGCGGCTGGACGACGATTTCCTCGATCCGCTGGCGTTTCGCGCCGATTCCGCGCTGGGCGTGCCGGGACTGCTGTCGGTCTACCGCGCCGGCCGCGTCACGCTGGCCAATGCGATCGGCACCGGCATCGCCGACGACAAGTCCACCTATCTGTACGTGCCCGACATGATCCGCTTCTACCTGGGCGAAGAGCCCATCCTGTCGAACGTGCCGACCTGGCGCTGCGGCCGGCCGGACGAGCTGTCCCACGTGCTGGCCAACATGCATGACCTGGTGGTCAAGGAAGTGCACGGCGCCGGCGGCTACGGCATGCTGGTCGGGCCGTCGGCCTCGCGCGCCGAGGTCGATGCGTTCAGGGACCGCGTGCGGGCCAATCCCGCCAACTACATCGCGCAGCCCACGCTGGCGTTGTCGACCACGCCCACCTACGTGGAATCGGGGGTCGCACCGCGCCACGTGGACCTGCGTCCCTACGTGCTGTGCGGCAAGGAGATCCGCACCGTGCCGGGCGGCCTGTGCCGCGTCGCGCTGACCGAGGGCTCGCTGGTGGTCAACAGCAGCCAGGGCGGCGGCACCAAGGACACCTGGGTGCTGGAGGACTGACCATGCTGAGCCGAACCGCCGACAACCTGTTCTGGATGTGCCGCTATACCGAACGCGCCGAGAACACCGCCCGCATGCTGGACGTGAACCTGCAGATGTCGCTGCTGCCGCAGGACACGCGCACCCGCGAAGGCTCCTGGCTGGGCGTGCTGCGCATTTCCGAGCTGCAGGGCCTGTACCAGAGCAGATACGCGTCGATCTCGCCGCGCGACGTGCTGGAATACATGGTGCGCGATCCCGAGAATCCCTCGTCGATCTATTCCTGCATGCGCGCCGCCCGTGAAAATGCGCGCGCCGTGCGCGGCAGCCTCACGACAGAGGTCTGGGAAACCTACAACACCACCTGGCTGGAGCTGCTGAAGCATCTGCACACCGGCCTGCTGGAGCGCAATCCGGGCGAATTCTTCGAATGGGTGAAGTTCCGCTCGCACCTGGCGCGCGGCGTCACGATCGGGACCATGCTGGAAGACGAGGCGCTGTACTTCATGCGCATCGGCATGCACCTGGAACGCGCCGACAACACGGCGCGGATGCTGGACGTCAAGTTCCATGAGCGCGGCGGCGCCAGCACGCAGGACGGCCGCGCCGACCCGGTCAACGCCGTGGGCGTGCAGAGCGAATTCTACCGCTGGTCGGCCCTGCTCAGTTCCGTGTCGGGCCTGGAGATCTACCGCAAGGTCTACCGCGACGTCATCACGCCCGACCGCGTGGCCGACCTGCTGATCCTGCACGGGGACATGCCGCGGTCGCTGTTGGCCTCGATGCAAGCCGTGGCCGACGACCTGGCGCGCGTCGCGAACCAACGCTCGACCGAGACCGAGCGGCGCGCCGGCATGCTGTGCGCCGAGCTGCAGTACGGCCGCGTCGAAGACATTCTGGCCAGCGGGCTGCATCAATACCTGGACCGCTTCCTGGACCGCATCAACGACCTGGGCAACCGGATCAGCCAGGATTTCCTGGTGCCCCTGTCGGCATAACAAGGAGGCAGCAATGAAGCAGATCATCACGCACGTCACGCATTACCGCTACACCGCGCCGGTGAACTACAGCATCCAGACCCTGCGCCTGACGCCGCGCGACGACGAACACCAGCGCGTGCTGCGCTGGAACATCGAGGCGCCGGGCCACCTGGACAAGCAGGTCGACGCCTACGGCAACATCACGCACACGCTGACCCTGAACCAGCCGCATACCGATATCGCGCTGCGCGTTTCCGGCCAGGTGCTGGTGGCGCCCCTGACGCGCGGCGTCCTGGGCAGCGAAGACAGCCGCCTGCCGGTGCACGCCTATTGCGTGCCGACACCGCTGACGCAGGCGGACGAGACCATCCATCAATTCGCGCGCGCGGTGCTGCCGAACGGGCTGACCACGTCGGACGACATCCTGACCCTGGCCGCCGCGATCCACGAGCGCGTCGCCTACGAGCCCGGCACCACGGACGTGACCACCGCCGCCAACCAGGTGCTCGCCCTGGGACACGGCGTGTGCCAGGACCACGCCCACCTGTTCCTGGCGTGCGTGCGGGGCCTGAACGTGCCCGCCCGCTACGTCAGCGGCTATCTGTACACCACCGCGGAACACGCGGCCAGCCACGCCTGGGCCGACGTGTGGCTATCCGACGTGGGGTGGACCAGCGTGGACATCACCAACAGCCAGTTCGCCTCCGAGTGCCATTGCCGGCTGGCGGTGGGACGGGATTACGACTCGGCCTCGCCGGTGCGCGGCGTGCGCACCGGCGGCGGCGAGGAGTCCATGGAAATCACCGTCCAGGTCCAGGCCGGCGCGCAGCAGTAACGGCCGGGCGCCGACGTCCGGACGGTAAATCCGGGCCTTGACATCCGGCCCGCCGCGCCGCAATACAATGCGTGGTGGTTTTCCCCTATTTTCGATCATGACCTACTGCGTAGCGGCCCGCCTCGAATCCGGCCTGGTTTTTCTTTCCGACTCCCGCACCAACGCCGGCGTCGACCAGATCAGCGTCTTTCGCAAGATGACCGTCTTTGAACGGCCGGGCGAGCGCGTCATGGTCCTTATGACCTCCGGCAACCTGGCGGTCAGCCAGGCCGTGCTGAACGTGCTGACCCGCCAGCGCGAGGAAGGCGCCGACACCCTCTGGAACGTGCCCGACATGTTCGCGGCCGCGCGCCTGGTCGGCGCCGCGGTCCGCGAGGTCTACCGCAGCGAGGCCGACGCGCTGCACGAGCAGGGCGTGGACTTCAACGTCAGCATGATCTTCGGCGGGCAGATCGGCGCCGAGCAATGCCGCCTGTTCCAGGTGTATTCGGCGGGCAACTTCATCGAAGCCGGCCAGGAATGCCCGTATTTCCAGATCGGCGAGGCCAAGTACGGCAAACCCATCCTGGACCGCGTGCTGCGGCCCGACACCTCGCTGGACGAGGCCGCCAAGTGCGCGCTGATCTCCATGGACTCCACGCTGCGCTCGAACATCTCGGTCGGCCTGCCGCTGGATCTGCTGGTGTACGACGCCAATTCGCTGCGCGTGACGCACTTTGCCAGCATCGACGAGCACAACGAGTACTTCCGCATGATCCGCGGCACCTGGGGCGAACGCCTGCGCCAGGTCTTCGCGGAAATTCCGGACCCGCTGTGGACCAACCCGCACGACCCCGCGTCGCTGGTGCCGCCGTCGCGGGTGCATCAGCCGCTGCGCATGGAGCCCGTCGATGCGCCCAACGCCGCGTACAACACGCCGCAGGTGCTGGCCGAGGAGCCGGGCAAGGACCAGCCCAACTGAGGCGCTTGTCGCGCGATCTGTCGCGCATGAAGCCTCCGGGTCATGGCGTCCCGCCTATGTCGGCCCGCGTCCGCTTGCCCAGGCCAGGATCTCATCCCGGTTCCCGTCCAGTTCGGGCACCGCCGCCGGCGGTACCGGCAGCGGCTTGGAGAACTTGACCGGAAACGCCACGCGAAGCCCGTCCGGCGTTTCGGCAACCACGCCCCGATTCCGGACGTGCGGATCGTCGAAGACCTCGTCATGCCGAAGCACCGGCGCCCACGGAATGTCGCGGCCGCGGAACACGCCTTCCCAATAATCCAGGCTGCGGCTGGCAAACAATGCCCGCAGCCGGTCGTTCAGCGCCCGCTTGTCGCCCAGCCGTCCCGCCCGCGTTCGGTAGGTCTCGGCGGTCAATTCGGGACAGTCCGCCGCGAGCGCCTCGCAGAGGTTTTGCCAGAAGGCCTCTTCCAGGATGCCCAGGGCAAGATGCCGTCCATCGGCCGTCTCGAACACGTCGTTGTCGGGCATGACATGCGGCAGGTTCTCGATGGCCGCGCCGGCGGGCCCGTTCATCGCCTGCAGGGCCGGCGCCATCCAGGCGGTCAGCGCATCATGGATGGACACGTCCAGATGCTGGCCCACGCCCGAGACGCGCGCGTCGTCGACAGCGGCCAGGATCGCCAGGGCGGCATGCATGGCCGCGCAATAGTCCGACAGGCGCAAACGCGGACGTCCCATCACGTCGCGCACCTGCGATGGGACGGCCCAATAGCCGGACAGGGCCAGGTAGTTCACATCGTGGCCGGGTCGCTGCGCGTAGGGGCCTGTCTGGCCAAAGCCCGAAATCGAACACATCACGATGCGTGGATTGGCTTGCGCCAGGCGGGTGTAGTCCAACCCCATCCTGGCCATGACGCCGGGCCGGAAGCCTTCGACCAGCACGTCGCTACGTGACGCCAACTGCAAGAGCGTGCGCCGGTCTTCCTCGCGCGTGAAGTCCAGGCAGATGGATTGCTTGCCGCGGTTGTACTTGGCAAACGTCTCCGCGCCCAGCTGGCGCGCCGTGTCGCCCTGCGGCTTTTCCACCTTGATCACGGTGGCGCCAAGCTGGCCGAGCAGCATCGCCGTGTATGGGCCCGGGTGCAACTGGCCCAGGTCCAGCACAGTCAATCCGCTGAGATAGCCGCCGCCGCGTGTCATGCCAGGATTCCCTTGGCGATCGTATTGCGCTGGATTTCGCTGGTGCCGGTGACAATGCGGTAAAGGCGCAGGCGGCGGAATATGAACTCCACGGGATGGTTCTTCGTCACACCCACGTTTCCGTGGATCTGCATGGCCTTGTCGGCGATGTCGAAGCAACGCTCGGACACGAACAGCTTGCACATGGCGGCCTCGTCCCGCACGTCTTCGCCCGCGTCGGCCTTTGCCGCCGTCGCCAGCACCATGTGTTCGCAGGCGTACAGCGCAGTCGCCATGTCGGCCAGCATGTGCTGAATGGCCTGGAAGCGGCTGATCGGGCCGCCGAATTGCTGACGGTGCTTGGCGTAGTCCACCGCCAGCCTGAAGGCCTGACGCGCCAGGCCGATCATCGTCGGACAATGCAGCAGCCGGTTTACGCTGATGCGGTTCATGGCGATCTTGAAGCCCTGCCCGGGCGCTCCGATCAGGTTCTTCTTCGGCACGCGGACCTGGTCGAACACGATGTCCGCGTCCACGTATTGGCCCGTCATCGGCACGCAGTCGTGCACAAGCCGCACGCCGGGGCTGTCCAGGTCGATGAATATCGCCGAGATGCCGTCGGTCCCTGCCTGCGGGTCGGTGACGCACATCGTGATGGCGAAGTCCGCGAACATCGACGCCGTGATGTAGTGCTTGGTGCCCGTGACGATGTAGTCGTCGCCGTCCTCGACCGCAGTGGTCTGCAGCCGGGTCGCATCGGAGCCCGACTGCGGTTCCGTCATGGCAAAGCAGGCCCCGCGCTCGGCGTGGATCACGGGCATGATGTAGCGTTCCAGCTGATACGGGGTCGCATGGCGCACCAGATTGCCGATGCGCGACGGGCCGCCCCAGTCGCCCAGCACATGCGGAAACAGGATGGCGCCGGAAGCGGCGACGTCGTCCTTCAGCACGCACAGATCCCGATAGGACAAGCCCTGCCCGCCCAGCGCCACCGGAAGCTGCGGGCCATACAGTCCGAGGGTCCGGCACCGTTTCCATACGGATTGCACCAGGCTGCGCTCGAACGTGTCTTCGTATCCCAGGTTGAGCGACCGCTCCAGCGGCAGCAGTTCGTCCTGCAGATACTGCCGCAGCCGCTCGCGCAGCTCGGCCAGGGTAAGCGGTATGTCGTTGGGCATGATGTCTCCTGTCTTGGTAGTGCCCAGCTTGACAGCGCCAACCATCCTCGTGATTATCTTTTCTTCGATCTTGATAACCGTGCGGAATCATGAGACTGGAAGATCTGGACTATTTCCTGGCCGTTGCCCGCCTGGGGCACGTGGGCCGCGCCGCGGACAGCATCGGCATCAGCCAGCCCGCGCTGACCAAGGGAATCCGCCGCCTGGAAGACGAACTGAAGCTGCAGTTGTTCCTGCGCACGCCCAAAGGCATGGAGCTGACCATCCCCGGACGCGCGTTCTATCAACGGTCGGTGCAGGCCCGGCGCGAGCTTGACGACGCGATGCAGGAAGCCGGTGATCTGCATCGGGGCAGCATCGGGCAACTGCGCGCGGGGGTCACCCCGCTGCTGGCCGAGCCGTTCTTCAATCCCGCCTGCATCGAATTGCTGTCGCAGCGGCCGGCGGCCAAGGTGCAGGTCATGGTCAGCCTGAACGACGCCTTGATCCCCGCCCTGCGCCAGGGAGACCTGGACTTTGCGATCAGCTCGCTGTTTGAATCCGCCACCGCGGCCGAATTCGATTGCGAGCCGCTGTTTGCCGACCGCCTGTATGCCGCGGCGCGGCCGGGCCATCCCTTGCTGAGCGGCCGCAAGGTCCGCTTTGCCGACCTTGCTCCCTACAAGTGGATGCTGCCCGGCCCGCAGGCCGCCTCCCGGCGCTGGCTGGAAACCCGATTCGAGCAGCACGGCTCGCCCCCGCCCGAAGTGACCATTGAATCCAATGCGTCCGTGTCGAACCTGCTGAGCATCCTGCATGGCACCGACCTGCTGACGCTGGTCAGTGAAATGACCCTGTCGGCGCACGCCGGCCATGACCTTGCCATCGTGCCGCTGGAGGACCTGACCTGGCATCGCCAGATCGGCGTGCTGACGCGGCGCAACAGCTACCAGTCGCCGCTGACCGAACGGCTGCTGGAGATCCTGCGCCAGCACGCGCAGCGACGCGCGCAGGTGAAATAACGCCGGCGTCCCGGGCGGTGTCCGCTATTCGGCCGTCAGGCCTAGGCGCTGGATGAGCGGTCCATAGCGCGCCGACTCCTGGTCGATGAGCTTGCCCATGTCGGCCGGCGACCCGGCGATGGATTTGAACGACTGCGACTCCAGGGCTTGCAGGACCTGCGGGTCGGCCATGACCCGGCGGATCGCCGCGTTCAGCCGGTCCACCACGGCGGGCGGCGTGCCCTTCGGCACGGCAATGCCCGCCCAGCTTCCGCTGTCAAAGCCCGCGTAGCCCAGTTCGGCAATCGACGGCACGTCAGGCAGGGACGCCGCACGCTGCTCGCTGGTGACGGCCAGCGCGCGGATTTTCCCCGACGAAATAAAGGGCATGGCGGGCGCGACGGCCACGATGCCCATGTCGATCTGTCCGCCTGCCAAGTCGTTCAACGCGTTGCTGCCGCCGCGGTATGGCACGTGGATGGCATCCAGGCCGAAGTGCTGCTTGATGGTTTCGAACGTCAGGTGCATGGACGAGCCCACGCCCGGGCTGCCATAGCTGAGCTTGCCCGGATGGGCCTTGGCGTACGCCTGCAGTTCGGCGAACGTCTTGATCGGCAACGCGCTGTTGACCAGGACCACGTGGGGCGCAATGCTCAGGCCCGACACCGGCGCCAGGTCGGCGATCGGATCGAACGTCAGCTTGGGCGACAAATGCTTCGCGATGGCAAAGTTGCCGCCATATTCAAGCAGGGTGTAGCCATCAGCCGCCGCGCTGGCGACCTTGCCGCCGCCCAGATTTCCTCCTCCGCCCCCCACGTTCTCGACAATGATGGTCTGCCCCAACTCCTTGCCCAGCGGCACCGACACCAGCCGGGCGATGTAGTCGAACTGCCCGCCCGCCGTGAACGGAACAATCAGGCGTATGGGCTTTTCGGGATACTTGGCCGCCGCGTCCGCGGCCTGCGCCGGCGCGATGGCGGCCAGGCCTGCCAAGGCAAGGGTCGCCTCTGCCAGGCGACGAACCCCCCTCACTCCGAACCGAATATGTCGTTTGTCCACTGCTGTCTCCTGTTTCTTGTCGGGGTCGGACCGTCGCCTCCCCTTTGGCATAGAGGTAACCCAGCGCCAGACGCCGCGTCATGCCACACCCGGTGATCTCCATAACGTACAGGAATCGCGCCGACGCGATAACGCAGCGGCATGAGGTTTTGCGTCCCGGTTATGCGGCCGTGCTCCGCGCCGCGCAGCATAGCGGCAAGCCAAATTCGAAACGGAGCCGTCATGAACCAAGGCCGATACACCACCCGCAATGCGCGCTACTGGCGCGACCGTCCCGCCATCATTTTTGGCGACCGCACCATAACCTTCGGTCAGTTGGAGACCCGTTCCAATCGACTGGCCAATGCCCTGCTCGGGCTGGGCCTGACCAAAGGCGACCGCGTCGCCATCCAGGCCTGGAATTGCCCCGAAATCATCGAACTGGAATGCGCCCTGTACAAGGCGGGACTGGTCAAAGTGGCCTTGAACGCCCGCTTGTCCCCGCAGGAGATGGTGGACTCGGTCAACAACGCGCAGGCCTCTGTGTTTATCGTGGATCCGGCGCATCTGGAGGACGCCGAGTCGCGTCGCAACGCCTTCGAAACCGTTCGCCACCACGTGGTGACCGGAAGCCGGGACACAGGCGAATGGCGGTCCTACGAACGCCTGCTGGAGGCTGCCGCCGACCGCAACCCGGATGTGCCCATGCAGCCGCAAGACCTGGCCGTGCTCCATTTCACGTCGGGTTCAACCGGCAAGCTGAAGGCCGCCATGCAGACGGTCGGCAACCGCTTGGCATCGCTGCGCAAGGTCGTCATGGGCCGCATGCGCGCGAATCCTGGCGAAGTCCTGGCGCTGGCCGGGCCGATCACGCACGCCAGCGGCATGTTCATGCAACCGTTCCTGTTTCAGGGCGGCACGATCCTGCTGCACGACCGCTTCGAGCCCGAGGCCTTTCTTGCGTCAGCCGCCCGCCACCGCGCGGCCTTCAGCTTCATGGTGCCCACGATGGTCAACATGCTGATCGCGCATCCGAACCTGCATCGCCATGATCTGTCTGCGCTGCGGCAGATCTCCTATGGCGGCGCGCCCATGGCTCCCGCCCGCATCCGCGAGGCCTGGGAAGCGTTGGGACCCAAGCTCAGCCAGGGCTACGGCGCCGGCGAGACAACGGGCGGCCTGGTTCTGCTAAGCGCGTTGGATCACGCCGACGCGATGGCGGGCCATCCGGAGCGCCTCTTGTCCTGCGGCCGGCCCTTCGGCGAAAGTGAAGTCCGGCTGGTCGATGAAAATGGCCAGGAAGTGGCGCCCGGCGAAATCGGCGAAATTACCGTCAGCGGTCCGGACGTCTTTGCCGGCTACTGGCAAGAGCCGGAACTGTCGGCGCAGGCGCTGCGCGACGGCTGGCTGCATACGGGCGACCTGGCGCGCACCGACGACGAAGGCTTCATGTACATCGTCGACCGGAAGAAGGACATGATCATCTCGGGCGGCTTCAACATCTACCCGACCGAGGTCGAGCAGGCGCTCTACCAGCACCCCGCCGTTTACGAAGCCTGCGTGTTCGGTGTGCCCGACAAACTGTGGGGCGAATCCGTCAAGGCGATGATCGTCCTCAAGCCGGGTGAAACGGCCACCCCGGCCGACCTGATCGAGCATTGCCGCAAGCAACTGGCCGACTTCAAAAAACCGCGGAGCGTCGAACTGCTGGCCGAACTGCCAAAAAACGCCAACGGCAAGGTCGCCAGAAAGCAGATGCGGGATGCATTCTGGGCTGATGAGGAACGCAAGGTTGGGTGATCGCGAGCCCGGCAACCGACCCGAACGGGCGCGCGTCAGGTGCGGCGCGGGGCGGGCCGCTCCTCCCCCCGTCAGCGCCGCTCGAACTTCGGCGCGCGCTTTTCTTCAAATGCCTTGCGGCCTTCTTTGGCATCGGCCGTGGCAAAGCAGATCGCCTGCAGATCGCGCTCGTATTCCACGGCCTTCTCCAGCGGCATCGACAGCGCGGCGCGCAGATTGACGCGTGCCGTCTCCGCCGCGATGGGCGCGCGCGAGGCGATGGTGGCGGCAAGCGCCTGCGCGCGCTCGCGCAACTGGTCCTGCGGCACCACCTCGCTCACCAGGCCCCAGGCCAGCGCCTGCTCGGCGCGGATGGGGTCGCCGGTCATCACCATCATCGCGGCGTTGCTCGGACCGATCGCATGGACGAGCTGCGCCGTCATGCCGCCGCCGCCGATCCAGCCCAGCTTGATCTCGGGCGCGCCCAGGCGCGCGTTGTCGGCGGCGATGCGGATATCGCAGGCCAATGCCATCTCCAGGCCGCCGCCGAAGGTATAGCCGTTGATCGCCGCCACCGTGGGCTTCTTCAACATGCGCACGCAGTCGCAGTAGTCGAGTCGGTTGCGGAAATCCCAGGGCGTGGCGTAGCGGTCAAGCTCGGTGATGTCCGAGCCGGCGCAGAAGGCCTTGGGGCCCGCGCCGGTCAGGATCACCGCGCGCACCTGCGGGTCGGTATTGCATTGCTCTACCGCCGCGATCAGCAGGTCGGCCATCTCGGGCGTCATCGCGTTCAGCTTCTCGGGACGATTGAGTTCAATGATGGCGACATGGCCATCGATACTGAGATTGACGAGTGCGCTCACGACGAAGTCCTTATGCGGTGGTGTGCTGGGGAGCGGCGGCCAGGCTGGCCTGGAAGCGCTGGGTCAGGCCGCGCGCCAATGCGTGGGAGGAAGCGCGGGCGGCGACGCCATCGCGCAGGAACTGCGAGGCCTCGGCCTGGAAGGCGATGTAGCCGTCGTGCCGCGGCCGGATCGAGGCGGCTTCGAGCGTGCGGGCCGTGTTGGCATAGAAGTTGCCGCTTGCCGCATTCACGTCCGCATCGGCCCAGCTGCCGCGATGGCTAGGCTGGCCTTCGTGCTGCGGGATGAAGCGGCTTTGGGTATCGGCGGCCAGCAACCACAATAGATGCGCGCGCAGCTCCGGCCCCACGGTGCAGCGCCGCGATATCGCAATGCCCGTACCGCCGAGGATCGAACCCGGCCGGCCGGCATCGGCCTGGGGCGCGTCGCGGAACGTGAGCGGTTTGGCGACCGCGGACGTGGCGTAGTTCACGTAACCATAGACCAGCGGGCAGAGCGTGATGTCGTCGCGCGAGCTCATGTGGCCAAGCAGCGCGATCGGGTTGTAGGCCAGCGCTTGCGCGGGCGTGCGCCGCGCCAGTTCGGTGAGCACGTCGCACGCGCCGGCGAGCGTCGCCTCGTCGTGCCAGGCGCCGTGCGGCCGCAGGTCGGTATCGGGCGCGATGGCGGCGGCGATCGACAGCAGCGACAGAAACGGATGCGGTCCGCCCCAGCTGAGCGCGACCGAGCCGCTGCGTTGCGACAGCGTGAGCACCTCGTGCCAGGTGCGCGGCGCGGGGCCGCCCAACCGATCCGCGCGCGTGGCCATCACCTGCGTGGCCGCATCCAGCGGCAGCGCCCATTGGCGACCGGCCATGCGATAGCTGTCGTAAGACAGCCCGATACTGTCCCGTGCGATCCGCGCCAGCTCGTCGGGCGCGAACACGGTGTCCAGCGACTGCAGGCAATCGTGCGCCAGGGCTTCGCCCAGATGGGGGTGATCCAGCACCACCAGGTCATAGCGGGCGCAGAGTTCGGCAATGGGCGCCGACTCGAAGCCCTCGAGCGATTGCTTGTCCCAGTGCACCAGCGGCGTGTGGGCGGCAGCCGCGTGCAGGGCGTTGAAGCCGCGCGGATGATCCCAGGTGAGGCCGCGATAGGGCAGCGCGCGCTCGCTCATTCCGAGGCCCCGCGCAGCACCGCGCCCGAGGCCGCATGCGCGGCGATCTCGTCGGCGCTGAAGCCAAAATCGCGCAGCACTTCGTCGGTGTGCTGACCGGTGAGCGGCGCGCCGCGCACCACCTGGCTGGGGGTCTTGGAGAAGCGGATCGGAAAGCCCGGCGTCTTGATGCGGCCTTCGGTTGGATGGTCGTATTCGACAAACGTGCCGTTGTGCGCGATCTGCGGATCGTCGACCAGATCGGCGTAGCCATACACGGGGCTGCACCAGATGCCGGCGGCATCGAGTTTGGCGAACCAGTCGGCAGTCGAAGCCTTTGCCAACGTGTCGCGCACGAGCGCGTAGATCTCGTCGCGCTTTTCCCAACCGTCGCGCTCGCCGGTGTACTCGGCCAGCCGCGGCTCTTCGGTCACGCGCGCCAGCACGTTCATGTCGGGCATGGCGAGCGCCAGATAGCCGTCGCTCGTCGCGAAGGTGCCATAGGGGGCACGGATGTACACGTGGGCGTGCGGCTCGGCACTGCGCACCTGCGGCTTGTGCCCCACGGTATACACCGAGAGCTCCTGCATCTGGATCGTGGTGATCGCATCCAGCATGTTGACCTCGACCTTCTGGCCTTCGCCGGTGCGCTCGCGGTGCAGCAGCGCGGCCAGCACGCCTTCGAAGGCGCAATACGCGGTGACGGCGTCGACCACATACTGGCCCGCCGCGCGGGGCGCTTCGCCGGCCCGGCCCGACGACAGCATCGCGCCTGACATCGCCTGCAACAGCAGGTCCTGACCCGGGCGGGTGGCATAGGGGCCGTCTTCGCCGAAGCCCGACATGGACACATAGATGAGGCGCGGGTTCAGGGCCGACAGGGTCTCGTAGTCCACGCCCAGGCGGCCGGCGACGCCCGGCCGGTAGTTCTGGATGAACACATCGGCCTGCGCCGCGAGCTTCTGGATGATCTCCTTGCCGCCGGCGCTCTTCAGGTCGATCGCGAGCGAGCGCTTGTTGCGGTTCAGCGAAAGAAAGGACACGTTGATCTTGTTGCCCGTGATGCCGCCGGCGGGCGCGTGCCGCTGCCATTCTCCGGTGGGCGGTTCGATCTTGATCACGTCGGCGCCCAGGTCGCCCAGGCGTTGCGCCGCGAACGGCCCCGCCATGGCGATGGAGCAGTCCAGAACCTTGTAGCCAGAAAGAATGCTCATTGCTTCTACCCTCTATCGTGCGCCGATGCGCCTCAATGCATGACCCAGCCGCCGTCCACCGCCAGCGTCTGTCCGGAAATGAAACCCGCCTCATCCGAGGCCAGGAACAAGATGGCCGCGGCGATGTCGCCGGCGTGCCCGCGGCGCTTGACCGACTGGCGTTCGAGCACCATGCGGTTGTAGCCCTCGGGATCGGGATGGATCTTCTCGGCGTCGGTCGGAAACGCGCCCGGCGAGATGGCGTTGACCGTGATTCCCCACTTGCCGAATTCGCGCGCGAAGGCGCGCGTGACGCCCACCATCGCGCCCTTGGACTGCACGTAGGGCAGCAGGTTTTCCCAACCGCCCGACAGCGTGATCGACGAGATGTTGATGACGCGGCCCCATTGCTGTTCGCGCATGCCCGGCAGCGCCGCGCGCACGATCTGCACGGCCGCCTCCACGTTGACGCGGTGCACGCGCGCCAGCTCGGCATCGCTATATTCCTCGAACGGGCGCGAGGGATAGATCGCCGCGTTGTTGATGACCACATCGATCGCGCCCTCGGCGGTCAGCCGCTCAAGGTGCGATTGCAGCGCGCCGGCGTCGGCGAGGTCGGCCTGCAGGATCTGAAGCTGGCCGGCAAACTGCGCCGGCACGGTGCTGCGCAGGCGGTCGATATGCCCGGCATGGTTGTCGAGCGCGATCACGCTTGCGCCCGCATCCAGCAGCGCAAGCGTGGTGTCCACGCCAAAACCGCCCGCCGCGCCCGTGTACAGCACGCGGCGGCCTTGCAATGAGAAGCGCGCGCTCATGACCGCCCCGCGATGGGCGCAAAGCGCCCCGACAACGGCGGATAGTCAGTCTCGGGCTGCACCGCGATCTCGCGGATGCGCGCTTCGCAGGCCGCGATGTCGTCGGCCGAGCCCAGCACGCTGAACGTGGTGTCGTAGCGCCGCTCGTCGCCGTGCTCGAGCCAGATGAGCTCGTTGCGCTCGCGCGCCGCGCCCTGGCCCAGCACGTGGTTGGTGGAGGGCTCGATGCCCATCGCATACTGGCCCGACTGCAGGTTCTGCCATTGGTACTGGCAGGGGAATTGATGCTTGTAGGTGCTGACCTGCATGCCCAGACCCAGCGCATCGTTCACCAGGGCGACCGGCACGCTGCCGTCGGCCGCGGCCGCCATCTCGTGCTGCCACACCTGCTCATGAAAGCCCAGCTGCGGCGCCGGCATGCGGCGATAGCCCACGCCCTGCTTGCGGTAGTCCTGCTCGTGCGCGGCCCACACCACGTCGCGGATCGGCGCCAGATAGCGCGAGCCGGCGTCCAGCACCGGATAGCCCAGGTTGATGTGATAGCAGAGCATATGCGGCGTGCGGTAAAAGCCCCGATTCACGACACGATCCGACAGCTTGATGTCGTTGCTGCCCACCTCGATCTCAATGCGGCGGTGCAGCTCCAGATGCTCGCCGAACACGGTGCCCTGGCTCACCACGCCTTCGGCCCACAGCACGCAGCGATCGCCATCCCAGCGTTCGCCGTAGCCGGTCAGCCGCGCGGGAATGGTGCCGACGCGGCCATGGATGGACTGCTTTGCCGTCTTGCGCGGGCCGTACACGTAGTTGTCGGCCGGCGCGTCGTACATGAACAGAATGTGGTCCAGCCCGCAGGTGATCATGAGGCCCGAAAACGAGCGCATCCAGCCCAGTCCGCCCTCGCCTTCGTAGTCATGCAGTCCGGGATGGCGAAAGCCCGAGGGCGATTGCCATCCCATGGCGTAGCCGCGGTACTCGCAGTCGGCGATGTCCATCGCGCGATCCACCAGCACCGTGAAGCGCAAGCCCGTGCCGCTGCGGAACTCCAGCATGCGGATACCGCGCTCCAGCCCGTCGTCCAGCGTCATCAGGCGTACGCCGGCAAACTGCGCAAGCTGTCCGGTGCGCGCCTCTACGTCGCGGCGCGTCATCCAGGTCCCGTAAATGTCAGGCATGAGTTCTCCCTGGCGGATGCGCGGGCGCGCATCTGCCGGTGTCGGTGTTCAGAATCGGGTTCGAGAGGCGCGCCGCGGGCCGTGTTGGATGACAGCTTCGCGGTGCGCGTGCAATCGCGTGCGGCGCCGGGCTACAGACCGTTCGCGCGCAGCCGCTCGTCAAGGAACCGCTTGGCGCGCGGCACGTCGTCTTCGGTCAGGTGTTCGATGATGATGGGAATGTTGGGGTGCTTCTTTGCCAGGCGCTGCAAATACAGGTCGTAATTGAGCGCGCCCAGGCCCGGCGCCGGCAACTCGATCTCGCCCACCCCGCGGAAGGTATGGCTTTCGGCCGCGCCCTCGTCACCGATGTCGCTGTGCTTTTCGGACTTGTCATCGCCCGAACGCTTCACGTCCTTGGCATGCGCGATGCAGATCTTGTCGGAGAGCGCGTCGAATACCTGGTTGAGCGTGCGGTCCATCTGGTCGATGTTGTGCGCTTCGAAGTAGTTCGTCGGATCCATCAGGAGGCCCAGGCCGGGATGATCCACTTCGGCGAACATGCGCAGCGTTTCCTCGACCGATCCCACCACGTTGTTCACGTAGGTCTCAAGCAGGAACACCGCGCCATGGTCATAGGCATGTTGCGACAGCTCGGCGATCACGGCGCGGCACTGGTCCCAGCCTTCCTCGGTCTTGTTCTTGGGGTGATGCACCCAGTCGCTGTCGGTGGCGAACGTGCCGGTTTCCGAGATCACGTAGGGCGAACCCAACTGGCGCGCGTGCGTGAGGATCTCTTTGAGATAGCCGTTGCGGCGTTGGCGCTCGGCGGGGTCGGGATGAACGATATTGGTGTAGGCCGAGATGCAGGAGACCGGCAGGTCGTAGTTGCGGAAGGTGTCGCGGATCTGCGTGCATTTCTGCGCGGTCAGCTGCCCGGGGCCGAGCTCCATGTCCTTGAAATGCAGGTCCAGCTGCACGGTGTTAAAGCCGTGCGAGCGGATCACCTTGGCCGTGCGCTCCAGCTCATAGGGAAAGTAGCCCGAGAAGATTCCGGTCTGGATCATGATGGTTGTCTCCGTCTGTTTTATCGATCTGGTTATTCGACTGCCGGCAGCCGTACCGTGCGGCCTTCGGCGATGGACGTATACGCGGCCTCGACCAGCGCCATCGTGCGTACGTTGTCGGTCACGCTCAACGCAGGCTCGGTGCCGCTGGCCAGCGCGTACTGCAACTGCTCCATCACGCCGATGAAGGCATGCGGAAACCACATCGTGTCCCACGTGGGCGTCACCCAGCGCCCGTCGGTATGGCCCTGGGCCGCGCGCGAGGCGTAGCTCAGGGTCGACGGCTCGCCGGTGGGCCAGCCGATGGTGCCGCGCGCGACGCCCTCGGTGCCTTCCACGCGCCAGCGGATGTGCTGGTCGTCGGGGTATCCCTCGGCCCGCGGGCCCGACCACACATCTTCGAGCGACAGCGCGAGCAGGCCGTTGCCAAAGCGCAGCGTGGTCGTCACCAGCCCATCCTGATGCGCGAACTCGGTGCGCGGATCCGGGCGGGTGATGCTGGTGATCTCGGTGGGCTCGCCAAACAGATAGCGCAGGACATCGAGGTGATGCACGCTCATGTTCGAGAGCGTCAGCCGGTCATAGCCGCGCAAGAAGTCCTGCCAGTGCGGGATCGCGTGCATGTCGATCTGCGCGAACACCGGCGTGCCCAGCACGCCCTGGTCGAGCAGCTGCTTGAGCGCGCGCATCGATTGGTCGTAGCGCATGTTCTGGTTGACCGACAGGATCTTGCCGGCGGCCCGCGCCTCGTCGCGCAAGGCGCGGGCTTCATCCAGCGAGAGGGCCAGGGGCTTCTGCGCCAGCACGCCGCGCACGTGCGGGGCGGCCAATGCGGCGCGGATCAGCGCGGGCTGCTGGTCGGGCGGATACGCGATGTCCACGATCTCGATCTGCGGATCGGCGATCAGGGCCAGAGGATCGTCATGCACACGCGGGATGCCGTAGCGTTCGGCGACCTGGGCCGCCTTGCTGCGGGTGCGCGACGCAATCGCCGCCACCGTGAAGCCGGCCTGCTGGTAAGCCGCCAGATGGCACTCGGCCATGATCATGCCGGCGCCGATGCAGCCGATGCGAAAGCGCCGTTCCCGGACGGGTGGGTCGGGCACCAGGGTAGGGTGCGACATGTGCTCCTCCTGCCGGCTCGGTATGCACTGTCGACTGCCTGGCATCCTGCCGTGCGGTGTTTGATGTAATTGAGCCGCGATAATCACATCAAAACAATCAGGGGTAAAGGCGATTGGCGGTCATAGGACGACGGCGTTACCTTTTTGATCCTGAATGATTGCAAATGATGGTTTATGATGGCCGCGCTGCCATCGCCCTGATGGTGTCTTGAGAGCCCGTTCCCGCATGCGCCCCACCATTTCCCTCATTGCCCGAGAAGCCGGCATGTCCACCGCCACCGTGGACCGGGTGCTGAACGACCGCGACGGCGTGCGCGGCAAGACGCGCGACCGCGTGCTGGCGATTGCCAACCGCCTGGGCTACTTCGTCCAGGGCGCCGATGCCGCCCGGCAGGACGTGCGGGTCGATTTCGTTTTGCCCGCCGGCACCAACAGCTTCATGACCGCGTTGGGCCGGCACCTGCTCGAAGAAGCCGCCGCCCGCCCCGACGTGCAGGCCCGCCTGCATCTGATCGAGGGATTCGACGCCAATAAGCTCGCGAAAAAGCTCTACGAGCTGCGCGAGCAGACGCAGGCAGTTGGCCTGGTCGGGCTGGACCATCCCCAAGTGCGAGACGCCATCATGGCGCTGCGCGACAGCGGCGTGCATGTGAGCACCCTGGTGTCGGACATTCCGATCTCGGCGCGCCTGGGGTACGTGGGCATCGACAACCGCGCCGCGGGCCGCCTGGCCGCGCTGTTGCTGGGCCGGTTTCTGCCGCAGCACACCGAACGCAAGGTCGCGGTGTTCGTGGGGTCCTTGGCCTATCGCGGCCACGAAGAGCGGGAGATGGGTTTTCGCTCGCTGTTGAGCGAAGAGTTTCCGCACCTGCGCATCGCCCACATCCTGGAGATCGGCGACGACCGCGACCGCGCCTTTGCCGTCACGCAGGATCTGCTGCGCAAAGACCCGCCGCACGCGATCTACAACATCGGGGCCGGCAATCAGGGCATCGCGCGGGCGCTGAAAGAGGCGCGGCCTGCTGAAGCGCGCTCAAGTCAGGGCGCCTTCGCCCCACGCATTGTCTTCGTGGGCCACGACCTCACCGAAGCCACGCGCCGCCTGTTGCTCGATCGCACCATGGACGCCGTGATCGACCAGAACCCGCGCGTCGAGGCGCGCGAGATCGTCAAACTGCTGGTGGCCGCCGTGAAGGGCGCGCCCGAACCCAGCTACCTGCCGCGGCTGCAGGTGATCTTCCGGGAAAACATTCCGGAGCCGTGATGGCCGAGGCCCGGGCCAGGACCCAGCCCGGGCCTTACATGCAGGATTTGTAGCGCTTCTGTGGGCAAGTCCGCGTAAACCCGCATTTTCGCGCGCCGAAGCCCGGCTTGCGAAACCGCGAATTCCCCTCCTCGCCCGTCTCGCGCCACACTGCTGATGCCTGCCCGCCCCGCGCGGCATCGCGGGCCGAAAAGACAACAAGGAGCGAGACATGTCCCACCGATACGCGCGCGCGTTCAAGCGCGCAGCCTGGCCCATGCTGGCCCTGTCCTGCCTGGCGGTTGGCAACGCCAGCGCGCAAGGGGCCTACCCGAATCATCCGATTTCCCTGGTGGTGCCGTTTGCGGCCGGCGGCCCGACCGACGTCGTGGCCCGCAGCCTGGGCGCGTCCATGGCCAAGACGCTGGGCCAGAGCATCGTCATCGAAAACCGCACCGGCGCGGGCGGCACGCTGGCCTCGCAACACGTGGCGCGCGCCGCGCCGGACGGCTACACCTTCCTGATCCACCACAACGGCATGGCGACCGCCCCCGCGCTGTACCGCAAGCTGCCCTTCAACCCGCTGACCGATTTTGCCTATGTCGGCCAGGTCGCGGACGTGCCCATGACCCTGCTGGGCCGCAAGGACCTGCCGGCCGACGGCATGGCGGCCTTCATCAAGTACGCCAAGGACAACGGCAACAAGATCAACCTGGCCAACGCCGGCCTGGGCGCCGTGTCCCAGCTTTGCGGCATGCTGCTGCAGGAGTCGCTGGGCGTGCAGTTCACGACCGTGCCCTACGCGGGCACCGCCCCCGCCATGACCGCGCTGCTGGGCGGACAGGTGGACGTGCTGTGCGACCAGACCACGCAGACTATCCCCCAGATCAAGGCCGAGCGCGTCAAGCTCTACGGCGTCACCACGCAGGAACGCATCAAGGCCCTGCCCGACGTGCCCACGCTGCGGGAAGGCGGCCTGAAGGACTTCGAGGTCAAGGTGTGGCACGGCGTCTATGCGCCCAAGGGCACGCCCCCCGAGGCCATCGACAAGTTCAATGCCGCGCTGCGCGCCGCGCTCAAGGACCCGGCCTTCACGCAGAAGATGGCCGAGCTGGGCGCCGAGATCGTGCCCGAGTCCAAGCAGACGCCGCAGGGCCTGCAGACGTGGCTCCAATCCGAAGTCGACAAATGGGGCGGCGTCATCCGCAAGGCGGGCGTGTACGCCGACTGAGTTTCACGCGCAAAAAAACAAGGCCGGCGACGTCGCCGGCCTTGCCATTTCTGCTTGCGGTATGCGGTGTGCGGCGCCGAACGCCGCCGCCCTTTACACCGACAGTTCCTTCCAGATCGCCAGCGGCGCCTCGGCGTGGTTCAGGGTGTAGAAGTGCAGACCCGGCGCGCCGTTGTCCAGCAGCGTCTGGCACAGCTCGGTCACGACGTCCACGCCGAACGCGCGGATGGACGCCTTGTCGTCGCCGAATTCGGCCAGGCGCAGGCGGATCCAGCGCGGCACTTCCGCGCCGCACATTTCCGAGAAGCGCAGCAGTTGCGTGTGGTTCGTGATGGGCATGATGCCCGGCACGATCGGCACGTCCACGCCCTTGGCCCGCGCCCGGTCGACGAAGTCGAAATAGGCGTCGGCGTTGAAGAAATACTGCGTGATGGCGGCGTTGGCGCCGGCCTTCACCTTGGCCACGAAATGCGTCAGGTCGGCCGAAGGGTTGGTCGCCTGCGGATGCATCTCGGGATAGGCCGCCACTTCGATGTGGAACCAGTCGCCGGTTTCCTCGCGGATGAACGACACCAGTTCGTTGGCGTAGCGCAGTTCGCCGGCGTCGCCGCCCATGCCCGAAGGCAGGTCGCCGCGCAGCGCCACCACGCGCCGCACGCCATCGTTCTTGTAGGCCTGCAGGATGTCGCGCAGATCCTGGCGCGATGCGCCCACGCACGACAGGTGCGGCGCCGCGTCGCAGCCCAGGTTGCGCAGCGTGCGCACGGCGTCCGCCGTGCCGGCGCGCGTGGAACCGCCCGCGCCGAACGTCACGCTGACGTACTTGGGCTGGATGGCCAGCATCTGCTTGGCCGCGCGCACCAGCCGCTCTTGACCGGCCAGGTCGCGCGGGGGGAAGAATTCCAGGCTGAAAGCGGGAGAGTTGGATTCGGACATATCAGTAATCGATGACGCTACGCGCCGCAAGCAACAGGCGTCTCACCCCTCGGGGTGCCGCGGAGCCGGCTTTGCCGGTCCGCAGGCACGCCCCCTTGAGGGGGAAGCGCGAAGCGCTTCGGGGGTGGGTCCCATCAGGGGATGAGTTTGGTCAGAAGGCCGGAGATGATGCTGTACAGGACTGCGCCGCCCACGGCCCACCAGAACCCGTTGACCTGGAAGCCCTTGAGCACGGAGCCCACGAACCAGAACAACAAGGCATTGATGACGATGAGGAACAGACCCAGGGTGACAATCGTGATGGGCAGCGTCAGCAGCACCAGGACCGGCTTGACCAGCATGTTCACCAGCCCCAGCACCAGCGCGGCGATGAGCGCCGACCCGAAGCTGGCCACCGTGATGCCCGGCAGCAGGTAGGCAACGGCCAGCAGGGCCACTGCGTTCAGGATCCAGACGAGTATCAGTGTCACCATGTTCGAACTCCTGTATTGACGCTCCGCGGACCCGTCGCCAACCGGCAAGGACGGGCGTGACCCGCGGACCGGAAAACCCGCGCCGACATGGCGCGGCATTTCCCTATTGTGCTACATCGATCAATAGCGATAGTGGTTGGGCTTGTAGGGGCCCTCGACCGGCACGCTGATGTAGTCGGCCTGATCCTGGCGCAGGGTCGTGAGCTTCACGCCCAGCTTCTTCAGGTGCAGGCGCGCGACCTTCTCGTCCAGGTGCTTGGGCAGCACGTAGACCTGGCCGGACTGGTAGGCGTCGTTGCGCGTGAACAGTTCGATCTGGGCGATCGTCTGGTTGGCGAACGAGGACGACATCACGAACGAGGGGTGGCCGGTGGCGCAACCCAGGTTCACGAGACGGCCCTGGGCCAGCAGGATGATGCGCTTGCCGTCCGGGAAAATGACGTGGTCGACCTGCGGCTTGATCTCTTCCCACTGGCAATCGGCCAGGCTGGCGACGTCGATTTCGTTGTCGAAGTGGCCGATGTTGCAGACGATGGCCTGGTCCTTCATGGCGTTCATGTGCTCGCGGGTGATCACATGGTAGTTGCCGGTGGCGGTGACGAAGATGTCGCCGTGGGCGGCGGCTTCTTCCATGGTCACGACCTTGAAGCCTTCCATGGCGGCCTGCAGGGCGCAGATCGGATCGATTTCGGTGACCCACACCTGGGCGCGCAGCGCGACCAGCGCCTGGGCGCAGCCCTTGCCCACGTCGCCGTAGCCGGCCACGACGGCGATCTTGCCGGCGACCATCACGTCGGTGGCGCGCTTGATGCCGTCCACCAGCGATTCACGGCAGCCGTACAGGTTGTCGAACTTGGACTTGGTGACCGAGTCGTTGACGTTGATGGCGGCAAACGCCAGCTCGCCCTTCTGCGACATCTGGTAGAGGCGATGCACGCCGGTCGTGGTTTCTTCGGTCACGCCCTTGATCAGCGCCAGGCGGGTCGAGTACCACTTGGGATCGCGCTTGAGGGTTTCCTTGATGGCGGCGAACAGGACGCGCTCTTCTTCGCTGCCCGGGTTGGCCAGGACCGAGATGTCCTTTTCGGCCTTGGTGCCCAGGTGCAGCATCAACGTGGCGTCGCCGCCGTCGTCGAGGATCATGTTGGCGTTCTGGCCATTGGGCCATTCGAAGATCTTGTGGGTGTACTGCCAGTACTCTGCCAGGGTTTCACCCTTGACGGCGAAGACCGGCGTGCCGGACGCGGCGATGGCGGCGGCGGCGTGGTCCTGCGTGGAGAAGATGTTGCACGAGGCCCAGCGCACTTCGGCGCCCAGGGCCACCAGCGTCTCGATCAGCACGCCGGTCTGGATGGTCATGTGCAGGCTGCCGGCGATGCGCGCGCCCTTGAGCGGCTGCGACGCGGCGAATTCCTCGCGGATGGCCATCAGGCCGGGCATTTCGGTTTCGGCGATGGCGAGCTCGCGGCGGCCCCAGCCGGCCAGCGACATGTCGGCGACGAGGTAGTCGGAAAAAGATTTATCGGTCACAGCGTTCATGGTGTGTAGGCTCCACGTGAATATCGAACGGCGCACGATATGGCCGGACAACGCGAATACACCACGACAGTCGAGTGCTCGCCTTTCCCGCCATACGCGACAAAGGTGAGCGCCGTTGCTGTAGCGACGCGCGGGGCGCGGCGCTTGAACAAGGATTCCTGAGCCTGGCGAGCCGGGGTCCGCATGGGGTAGCCACATGGGGGGACCGCAGGGTCGTCGCAACGCTCCTCAGGATTGCCGGGCATTGTACAAGGTTGGCGTGCGCCGGGGGTAGCGAAAACAGGGCTTGCGACGGTATCAGGGGGTGGGAGCCCAAACGCGCGCCGCGCCTTGCGGGTCGCCCTGGGTCAGCGGCACCAGTGAATCCAGCAGGTCCGCCGCCACCGAGTCCCAGCTGCGCGTCAGCGCCCGGGCGCGCACGGCGTCGCGGTCCAGCGCCAGCGCCGTCCGGCAGGCGCGTCCCAGGTCGTTGTCCAGGAACCCCGTCACGCCCTCCTCGACCACCGCCAGCGGCGCCTCGCTGCGAAAGGCCGCCACGGGCGTGCCGCAGGCCATGGCCTCCAGCATGACCAGGCCGAAGGTGTCGGTCAGGCTGGGAAACACGAACACGTCGGCCGCCGCATAAAAGCCGGGCAAAGCGCCGTCCTGCTGCATGCCCAGGAACACCGCGTCCGGGAAGCGCTTTTTCAGGCGGGCCTCGTCGGGCCCCGCGCCCACCACCACCTTGCTGCCCGGCAGGTCCAGGGACAGGAAGGCGTCCAGGTTCTTTTCCTTGGCCACGCGGCCCACGCTCAGCCAGACGGGCCGCGGCAGGTCCTGGAACGCCAGGCTGGGATAGGGCTGGAACTTGCGCGGATCGACCCCGCGCGACCAGACGCGCAGGTTCTGCAGCCCGCGCTGCACCAGGACGTCGCGGACCGTGGGCGTGGGCACCAGCACGCACTGCGAGGGCCGGTGGAACCAGCGCAGGTAGCGCCACGGCAGCGCGGCGGGAATGCCCATGCGCGCCTGCAGATAGTCCGGAAACATGGTGTGGAAGGATGTGGTGAAGCGCCATCCCCGCCGCAGCGCCATCCGGCGCGCGGCCAGGCCCAAGGGGCCTTCCGTCGCGATGTGCAGCGCATCGGGAATGGTGTCGCCCAGGATGCGGCGCAGCTGGCGGCCGGGTTGCAGGCACAGCCGCAGGTCGGGCTCGGAGGGCGCGGGAATGGTCCGGCTGCCCTGGGGGCTGACCACGATCAGTTCGTGGCCCCATTCGCCGAGGATCTGCTGCATGGTCGTCCAGGTGCGGACGACGCCGTTGACTTGCGGATGCCAGGCATCCGTGACCAGAACGATGCGCATGAGGGAGCCCGGAAGGTGGACCCGGAAGTGGGCGATGGCGCTATTCAGCCTGCGCCATGTGACACGACCAAGACGGGGACGGGGTCCGCTTTCCGCGCGGCGGGAAATGCGCGATGCCGGGCGTTCAGTTGTTGCGCCGCGGGTACCCCTGCGCCTTGATGCGGATCCAGACCTCGCGCTTTTCCGCTTCCGTCATGAACACCCAGTTGGCGACTTCCATGGCCGTGCGGCCGCAGCCGCGGCAGATGTCGTCGAACAGCGTGGAGCACACGGCCACGCAGGGGGAATCCGAGGCCTTGAAGGCGCGTTGCGCGTCCTCGGCATCGGGCAATTCGGAAAGGTCGGCGAAGTAACGATTCATGGGCCGAAGGTTAACACCGGGGTTGCGTCCCTTTTTGCATATCCCTGGCGTCAGCCCAGGCTTGGCCCCTTGCCACCGGCCGCCGCCTCAGCGCCAGCCGAAGAACGTTCCTGCGTCGGCCAGCAGCGCGTCAGGCGTTTCCTCCGCCAGATAATGCGCCCCGGGCAGCGGACCGCCCGTCACCTCGTCGGCCACCGCGCGCCAAAGCGCCAGCACGTCGAAATTGCGGCCCACGGCCCCGCGTTCGCCCCACAGCACGCGCACCGGCATGCGCAGGCGTTCGCCCGCGGCGCGTCCCGACCGGTCGTGCTCCAGGTCGATCGTGGCGGAGGCGCGATAGTCCTCGCAAAGGCCGGTGGCCCAGCCGGGCTGGCGCGCCGCGCGTTCGTATTCGGCCATGGCCTCGGCGGAGAAATGCGCCAGCCCGCCGGGGCGCCCGCCCATCACCGACCGCAGGTAGAAAACCGGGTCGTGCTCGATCATGGTCTCGGGCACCGGCGCGGGCTGGATCAGCCAGAACCAATGGAAATAGGCCTGCGCGAAGGCGCGCGTCGTGCCCTCGTACATGTCCAGCGTGGGCGCGATGTCCAGCAGCATCATGCGGCTCACGGCGGCGGGATGATCCAGCGCCAGGCGATGCGCCACCCGGGCGCCCCGGTCATGCGCCAGCACCTCGAAGCGCGCATATCCCAGCCCGCGCATCAGGTCCACCATGTCCGCGGCCATCGTGCGCTTGGAATGCGCCGAGTGATCCGCGCTGGCGGCGGGCTTGCCGCTGTCTCCATAACCGCGCAGGTCGGCGGCCACGCAGGTGCGATGCCGCGTCAGTTCCGGCCATACGCGATGCCAGATGGCGTGGGTCTGCGGATGCCCGTGGAGCAGCAGCAGGGGCGGCCCCGCGCCGTCGATGCGGGCGGCGATGTCCACGCCGTTGGCCTGGAAGCGGCGCACGGGCAGGTCGAAAAAGTCGGTCATCTGCATGGTCTCCTGAAGTCGTCGCGCCGCACTGCCGGGATCAGGCGGCGTCCAGCCGGTCGCGCACCTGGCGCGCCACGTCCTTCATCCACGGAAAGCGCGCCCAATGCCGGGCCTCGAAACGCTCCACGTCGGACAGGTGCTGCAGCGTCGCGCCCACCATGTCCTGTCCCTGGGCAAACATGCGGCGATGCCGGTCGGGCAGGTCAAAGCCAGCACACCAACCGTCTGCGGCGCGCACCTGGCCCGCCATCACGTCGATGCCGACCCGGTTGCCCTGCGCCACTGCGGTATTGGACACCCGCGCGAGCAAGGCGTCGACCGCCTCGGGCGGCAGGGTGACCAGCAAGAGGCCGTTGTTGAGCGCATTGAAGTAGAAGATCTCCCCGAAGCTGGAGGCGATCACGGCGCGGATGCCGAACTGCTGCAGGCCCCACACGGCGTGTTCGCGGCTGGAGCCGCAGCCGAAGTTGGGACCGGCCACCAGGATGGAGGCGCCCGCGTAGGCGGGCTGGTTCAGCACGCAGTCGGGCCGGGGCGCGCCATGCTCGTCAAAGCGCAGGTCGTACAGCAGGCCCTGGTCCAGGCCCGCCTTGTCGATGATGCGCAGGAACTGCTTGGGCATGATCTGGTCGGTGTCCAGGTTGGAATACGGCAG
Source organism: Achromobacter sp. NFACC18-2 (assembly GCF_900108985.1). NCBI lineage: Bacteria > Pseudomonadati > Pseudomonadota > Betaproteobacteria > Burkholderiales > Alcaligenaceae > Achromobacter > Achromobacter sp. NFACC18-2. The sequence continues at coordinate 193,743 of NZ_FNYM01000006.1, forward strand.
CGGCGCGGCGACGCCTTCGATCATTGCAGTCATTTGGCGTCTCCCCATGCGCGCACGTCGACGATGCGGCCCGCCAGCGCGGCGGCCGCGGCCATGGCCGGGCTCATCAGGTGCGTGCGCCCTGCCCGCCCCTGGCGTCCCTCGAAATTCCGGTTGGTCGTGGACGCGCAGCGCTCGCCCGGGCGCAGCACGTCGTCGTTCATGGCCAGGCACATCGAACAGCCGGGCTGGCGCCATTCAAAGCCCGCCGCGATCAGGTCGGCCGCCAGCCCCTCGGCTTCGGCCTGCGCGCGCACCGCGCCGGAACCCGGCACGACCATGGCGCGCACGCCGGGCGCGACCTTCCTGCCACGCGCCAGCGCCGCCACCACGCGCAGATCCTCGATGCGGCCGTTGGTACAGGAACCGATGAACACGCGATCGATGGGCAGCCCGGCAATGGGCGCGCCCGCGGCCAGGCCGATGTAGTCCATGGCTTTTTCCAGCGCCAGCCGGGCCAGCGCGTCGGGTTCATCGCGCGGATCGGGCACCGCGCCGTCGATCGGCATGGCCTGGTCCGGACTGGTGCCCCAGGTCACGAAGGGCGCGATCCGGCCCGCGTCAAAGACGTGCTCGACGTCGAAACGCGCGTCATCGTCGGAGCGCAGCGTGGCCCACCAGGCGCGGGCGTCTTCCAGCGCGTCGCCGCGCAGTTGCGGCGCGTGCGCCACCACATAGGCGTCGGTGACGGCGTCCGGGGCGATCAGCGCCGCGCGCGCGCCGGCCTCGACAGTCATGTTGCACAAGGTCATGCGGGCCTCGGCGGACAGCGCGGCCACCGCCTCGCCGCAGAACTCCACCGCGTGCCCGCGCGCGCCCTGCGCGCCGATGCGATGCACGACGTAGATGACCAGGTCCTTGGCCGACACATGGGCGGGCAGCGCCCCGTCGATGCGGATCCGCATGTTGCGCGCCACGCGGTACACCAGCGTCTGCGTGGCCAGGATGTGCTCGACCTCGCTCGTTCCGATGCCAAAGCCCAGCGCCCCCAGCGCGCCATAGGTGGTGGTGTGGCTGTCGCCGCACAGCACCACCATGCCCGGCAGGATCATGCCGTGTTCCGGCGCGATGACGTGCTCGATGCCCTGCAGCGGATCGGTGGTGTCGAAAAGCGCGATGCGCTGCGCGTCGCAATTGCGCTTCAGGTTCAGGGCCTGCCGCGATGACGCATCGTCGGCAATCACGCGCAACGCCGCCGGGACCGGATGCGTGGGGATGATGTGGTCCACCACCGCCATCTGCTGACCGGGGCGCAAGACGTCGCGGCCGCGCGCGGCCAGGCCGCTGAAGGCCTGCGGGCTGGTGTATTCGTTCATGATGTGCAGGTCGACGTAGAGCAGCACATGCTCGGCGTCGATCCGGGCCACCTCATGGCTGGCCACCAGTTTGTCGTATAGCGTCATGCCGGGCATGTCTGTGCTTCCTTGGTGTGTGGGCGCCGCCCGCGGCGCGCGCGGGCGGTTTCCGGGTAATGCATGGGCGTCGATGGGCGGATGGCAGCCGCTCAGTTCGCCTGGATTCCCGCATCCTTCACGATGCCGGCCCAGCGCGCCATCTCGGCGGCGACCATGGCGTCCGTCTTCGCAGGCGTGGAGATGAGGGGTTCATATCCCTCTTTCTGCATGCGTTGCGTGAGCGCGGCCGATTGCAGGGCCTGCGTCAGCTTCGCGTTCAAGGTGTCGATCACCGCCTGTGGCGTGCCGGCGGGCGCGCTGACGACGAACCAGGTATTGAATTCGTAGCCCGGCAAGCCGGATTCGGCGATGGTGGGCACGTCCGGCAGCAGCGGCGAACGCGTCGTGCCCGTTACGCCCAGCGCGCGCAGCTTCTTGCCGTCGACTTGCGGCTTGGCCGCGGACAGCACCGGAAAGCTCATCTGCACCTGACCGCTGATGGTGTCCAGCATGGCCGGGCCGCCGCCCTTGTAGGGCACGTGCATGATCTGCGTCTTGGACACGGACTTGAACAGCTCCGCGGCCATGTGGAAGGTGCTGCCGGTGCCGGCCGAGCCGAAACTCAGGTCATTGGCGGGACGGGCGCGCACATAGGCCAGGAGCTCGCTCACCGAGGCCACGGGCAGCGAATTGGTCACCGTCAGCACGTGCTGGGACGTGCCCACCGTGCCCACCGAGCGCAGGTCCTTCGCGGTGTCGAACGGCATGGTCTTGAAGAGCGCCGGGTTGATGGCCAGCGACATGGTGTTGATGCCCAGCGTGTAGCCATTGGGCTCGGCGCGCGCCACGGCCGTCATGCCGATGTTGCCGGAGGCGCCGGCGCGGTTTTCCACGATCACGCTCTGCCCCAGTTCCCGCGCCCAGGCGTCCGCAATGAGGCGCGCGGCGATGTCCACGCTGCCGCCCGGCGCGAAGGGGACGATCAGCGTCACCGCCCGTTCGGGAAAGGCGTTGGCCGCTGAGGCGGAAGGGGCCCAACAGGATGCGGCGAGGGCCGCGCACAATGCGCCGGCCATTCTGGCTATCTTCATTTCCTGGTCTCCTCGGTTGGCCGCGTTGTGCGGCTCTGTATCGGTGAGCCCAGTGTATAGACCGTAGTGGCTCTTATAATTCTTCGAATTTATAAAGCTTTATTAAATTCAATTTATAAATAATCGTGGACGCGCTCTCCGATCTCGCCTTCTTTTCACTGGTGGTCAAGCACGGCAACCTGTCGGCCACGGCGCGCGAACTGGGCCTGACGCCCCCGGCGGTCAGCACGCGACTGGCCAAGCTGGAACAGCGCCTGGGGGTGCGCCTGCTCAACCGCACCACCCGCCGCGTCAGCGTCACGCAGGAGGGCGAGCTGTACCTCGCCGAAGGCACGCGCATCCTGGCAGACCTGCAGGCGCTGGAACGCTCGGTGTCCAGCGCGCGCGCCCAGCCGCAGGGCCTGCTGCGCCTGAACGCGACGTTCGGGTTCGGGCGCGCCCACATCGTGCCGGCCGTGTCCGACTTCTGCCGCCAGTACCCGGACGTCGAAGTGCAGATGCGCCTGACCGACAGACCGCTGAACCTCATCGAAGAAGGCTTCGACGTGGCGGTGCGGTTCGGCGATCTGCCGGACGCGCGCCTGACCGCGCGCAAGATCGCGTCCAACCGGCGCCTGCTCTGCGCCTCGCCGCGCTATCTGGACACCCACGGGGAGCCGCGCACGCCCGGCGATCTGCAGCGCCATCGCTGCATCGTCGTGCGCGAGAACGACGTGGCCTATGGCACCTGGCGGCTGGAATCCGGCGCGCGCGCGGAAACCGTGAAGGTGCGCGGGCCGGTCAGCTCGAACGACGGGCAGAGCGCGCTGGAATGGGCGCTGGACGGCCACGGCATCGTCATGCGGTCCGAATGGGAAACCGCGGCGCACCTGCGCGCCGGCCGGCTGCGCGAAGTGCTGGCCGATTGGCGCACCCCGCCCGCCGATATCCACGCGCTGTATCCGGAGCGGTTGAACCTGCCCGCCAAGACGCTGGCCTTCGTCGACTTCCTGTCGCGGCGATTCTCGCGCCACGTGCGGGCGCCGGGGTCCGACGCCGCGGTGTGGTGAGGCGTCAGATCTCGTCGATGGGCGTGCTGGCCGCCGCGCCCGCCGGCGCGCTGCCGGCGTCGATGGCGTAGCGGTCCCGCGTCCTGACGTAGAAGCTCGCCCCGAAACGCCCCACCGGAAAATAGTCCTGCAGCCGCACGCGCCAGGTGTCGGTGTCGATCAGGCCGTCGCGCGCATGCAGCCAGCGCACCTGGCCGATGAAGATCTGGCGGCTGGCGGTCTCCAGCGTCTCGAACAGCGTGCATTCGAACGCGACCGGCGCCTGCACGATGCGCGGCGGCGCCACGCGATGGCTCGGCGCGGCGTCCAGGCCGGCATGCGCCAGCTCGCTGACGTCGGACGGCAGGCGGTCGCCGCAGCGGTGCATTTTTTCCGCCATGGCCTCGTCGGTCAGGTGGACCACGAATTCCTTGTCGCGCACGATGTTGACCGCCGTGTCCTTCAGGCCGCCGTCTTCCAGGCGGTTGATGCTGACCATCACGATGGGCGGGTCCTCGCCGAGCATGTTGAACATGCTGAACGGCGCGGCGTTCACCACGCCGGTCGCGGACAGGGTGGTGATCAGCGCGATCGGCCGGGGCACGATCAGGCTGGCCATCAGCTTGTAGCGCTGGTATTCGGTGATAGCGTCGAAGTCGATTTCCATGTCAGGCCAGTCCCAGCATCTGGGCAAGGGTTTGCGCGGGCTGCGGGCGCTCAAGGCTGATGCGCCGCTCCAGGTCCGCCAGGTGGTTGTCGTTGATCCGCACGGCCTCGGCGACGTCGCCGCGTTCCATCGTGTCCACGATCAGCACGTGTTCGCCGTGCTCGCAGGCCGCATTGCCGGGCGGCTCGTACAGGGCCACGATGAGCGAACAGCGCGACACCAGCTCGGCCAGGTAGCCGTGCAGGATGGTGTTGCCGGACAGTTCGCCCAGGCGGACGTGGAATGCGCTGGCCTGCCGCGCCCACGCGGGCTGGCCGGCGTGGTGCAGCAGCGCGTGTTCGTCGCGCAGCTGCTTGCGCAGCGACGCGTAGTCCGCCTTGGTGGCGCGGGCCGCGGCCAGGGGCACCAGCGCCGCCTCCAGCGCGCGGCGCGCCTGGAAGATCTGACGCGTGTCCTCGGGCGTGGGCTCGGCCACGACGGCGCCCCGGTTGTGGTGCAGGTCCACCACATGCTCGTGCGCCAGACGCTGCAACGCCTTGCGCGCCACCGACCGCGACACGCCGAACAGCTCGCAGATCGCCGCCTCGGGGAGCTTGGTGCCCGGCGTCAGGCGCTGGCTCATCACGCTTTCGTACACGGCTTCGCAGATGCGCCGCTCCATGTCGGCGTCGGGGCTGCCTTCGGACGGCGGGGCGGGCGTGCCCTCGTCCAGCAGGGCGTTGACCCTGTCGTGGCGGGCGCGGGCCGCGGACGGCTTGGCGGTCTTGGGCCGGGCGGTGCCGGGGCTGCGGGGCTTGGCGGGGCTTCGGGTGGACATGCGTGACTCGGTTCAACAAAAAGAAGGGTTCATCGGGACGGCGGCGGCCTGGGTTCACGCGGGGCCGCGCGCCGCGCGGACGCTAGGCGATGACGCCCGGGGGCAGGCCGTCCACGTGCCGGCAGATCTCGCCGGGCGTGGTGAACCAGATCTCGCCGCGGTCGCGGGCCGCAGCCAGCGGCGCCAGCGCGCGCCGCAGGTGCCGCAGCCGATACGGCTGGCCGACGATGTAGGGGTGCAGCGCAATGCCCATGACCAGCGGCTGGCGGACCGCCTGCGCGCGCATTTCCTCGAACTGGTCAAGGATCATATCGGCAAAATCGCGCGCGTCCATCTTGCGGCCCATGATCATCGGGATGTCGTTGAGTTCCTGCGGATAGGGAATCGCCCACAGGTCGCCGGCGCGCGTGCGCATGCGCATCGGCTGGTCGTCGTGGCACCAGTTCAGCGTGTAGCGGTAGCCCGCCTCGGCCAGCAGGTCGGGCGTGGCGTGGCTTTCCGAGATCCACGGCGACAGCCAGCCGGCCGGCTCGCTGCCGGCGTGCCGCAGGATGCGCTCGCGGCAGTGCGCGAGCAGCGCCTTTTCCTCGCTTTCGGGCATCCCGCCCTGCCGGTGCGCGTTGCTGTAGCCATGTCCGATCAGTTCGTCGCCCCGTGCGAGGAAGGCATCCACCAGGTCGGGGCAATGGTCATACAGCGCGGTGTTGATCAGCACGCCGGCAGGCAGGCGCAGGGCGTCGAAGAGTTCCAGGCAGCGCCAGGCGCCCACGCGGTTGCCATATTCGCGCCACGCGTAATTGAGCACGTCCGGATGGGGCGACGCCGGCCCCAGTTCCGCGCCCAGCCCTTCCCCGAAAGCGAAGTGCTCGATGTTGAACCCCAGGTAGACGGCCAGGCGGGCGCCGTTGGGCCAGACGTAGTCGGGCCGGCCAGCGATGGCCCGGTAAGGAAATCGGCCGTGGCAGGCGAGCGGCTCCGGCGTCCACGCGGCCTGGCCGCCGCGCCCCGGATTAGTGCCTTGTAGCGAAGATGGATTCATTTTGGTGCAAATCCTGATGCATGATTGTGAACAAAACTGCGGATCTTTTGGCGACAAAAACTCGGTTCTATGTGCGCAATTCCCGTCCCTGGGGTCCCGCCTGCCCCGTGGCGGCAGGGCGTTGGCGGCGGCGAACACCGGGCGCGAAGCAGGTGGCATGGATCTTGCATGAGGGAACGGCGCAGCACTTAACCCCATGCAAGATTCATTCCACTTTTTCCAGGAGTGCCCGATGACCCCGACCCGTCGTTCCTTCATGCTCCGCGCGACTGCCGCCGCCCTCTTCGCCGCGGGCCTGGCCATGCAGCCGGCGCTGGCAGCGGACCCGATCAAGATCGGCCTGATCACCGCCCTGTCCGGGGAGTCGGCGCGCGCCGGCGAGGCGCTCACGCGCGGCATGACCGTTGCCATCGACGAGATCAACGCGCGCGGCGGCCTGCTGGGCGGCCGCCAGATCGTGCTGGTGCGCCGCGACGACGAGGGCAATCCCGCCAAGGGCATGGCCGCCGCGCGCGAGCTCATCTACAAGGAGAAGGTCGCCGTGCTGTTCGGCGGCCTGGACACGCCGGTCTCCATGGCCATCGTGCCGATCGTCAACCAGGAGAAAGTGCCTTTCGTGGGACCCTGGGCGGCGGGCACCGCCATCACGCACAACAAGGGCAATCCCAACTTCGTGTTCCGCGTGTCCGCCATGGACGAGATCGTCGACAGCGCGATGGTGAAGTACGCGCAGAAGACTTTCCAAAGCGCCAAGCCCGGCATGATCCTGGTGAACAACCCCTGGGGCGAATCCAACGAGAAGGGCTTGAACGCCGCGCTGGCCGCGGCCAAGGTCACGCCCGCCGGCGTCGAGAAGTTCCAGCCCAACGATCTGGACATCGTGCCCCAGCTCAGCCGCCTGAAGGCCGCGGGCGCCGACACGCTGTTCCTGGTCGGCAACGTGGGTCCCTCGGCGCAGGTCGTGAAGTCGCTGGACCGCATGGGCTGGAAGGTGCCCGTGGTGTCGCACTGGGGTCCCGCCGGCGGCCGCTTCACGGAGCTGGCCGGCCCCAACGCCAAGAACGTGCACTTCGTGCAGACCTACAGCTTCTTCGGCAAGCAGGGCCCGGTGGGCGAGAAGGTCATGCAGGCGCTCAAGACCAAGTATTCCGACATCAAGGGGCCGCAGGACATCACGCCCGCGGTGGGCGTGGCCAACGCCTACGACGGCATGCAGCTTGCCGCGCTGGCCATCGCGCAGGCCGGTTCCACCGACGGCGACGCGGTGCGCGAGGGCTTCTACAAGATCGGCAAGTACGACGGCCTGATCAAGACCTACGAGCAGCCCTTCACGCCGACCTCGCACGACGCGCTGCGCGAGGACGACTACGTGTGGACGCATTTCATCGACAACCGCATCCTGCCCGTCAAGGGCGTGCAGTAAAGCGGCCGGACCCCGCGGGAGACGCGCATGTTGTTGATGTCCGCCATCGTCAGCGGCCTGGGCCTGGGTAGCATGTACGGCCTGATGGCCCTGGGCTTTTACCTGACCTACGCCGTGTCCGGCACGGTGAACTTCGCCCAGGGCAGTTCTATGATGCTGGGCGCCGTGCTGACCTATACGTTCGCCCAGACGCTGGGCTGGCCGCTGGCGGCCGCCCTGGCGCTGGCGCTGGCGCTTTGCGCGCTCTATGGCCTGGTCGTGGAGCGGCTGGCGGTCAGGCCATTCGCCAGCCGCGGTTCCAACGCCTGGCTCATGTCCACGGTGGCGCTGGGCATCGTGCTGGACAACGTGGTCATGTTCACGTTCGGCAAGGAGCCGCGCAGCCTGCCTTCGCCGCTGGCCCAGGCGCCGCTGGAGATCGGCGGGCTGGGCCTGGGCATCTACCCGCTGCAGCTCCTGATCCCGGTGGTGGGACTGACGCTGGCGGCCGCGCTGCACACGCTGTCGCGCCGCACCCGGTGGGGCGTGGCGCTGCTGGCGGTGGTGCAGAACCAGAACGCCGCGCGGCTGATGGGCATCCCCGTGCGCCGCGCCATCATGGCCGCCTTCGCCGTGTCCACGCTGTTCGCGGGCGTGGCCGGCGCGCTGGTTGCGCCGCTCTTTAACGTGCAGGCCGACATGGGCACGCTGTTCGGCCTGAAAGCCTATGTGGTTGCGATCCTGGGCGGCATCACCAGCGCCTGGGGCGTGATGATCGCGGGCCTGCTGTTCGGCGTGGTCGAAGCGCTGATCACCGTGGCGCTGGGCTCGGGGTACACGCAGATCATCAGTTTCACGCTGGTGATCGTCATGTTGGCCGTGCTGCCCAATGGCCTGTTCGGGCGCGCCGATGTGAGGAAGGTCTGATGAACAAGCAATCCGCAACGCGCTGGCTGCCGCCGGCGATCTATGCCCTGCTGGCGGCCGCGGCCCTGGCGTTGGCGGCCACCGTCAACGGCTACTACGTTTTCGTGCTGGGCAACGTCGCGCTGCTGGCGCTGGCCGGTATCGGCCTGAACGTGCTGCTGGGCCTGACCGGCCAGATGTCGTTCGGGCATGCGGGCTTTTACGCCATCGGCGCCTACACGGTCGCAATCCTGACCGGGCAGGCGGGATGGAGTTTCTGGCTGGCCTGGCCGGCCGCCGCGCTGGTCTGCAGCGCCTTCGGCCTGCTGCTGGCCGTGCCGGCGCTGCGCGTGAAGGGGCCGTACCTGGCGATGATCACCATCGCCTTCGGCTTCATCGTGGAGCACGCCCTGATCGAAGGCGGTTCGCTGACGGGCGGCCAGAATGGCCTGATGGGCATCGTGCAGCCCGCGATCGGCAGCCTGGGCGGCGACCGCGGCGTGGCCATGCTGGCCATCGTGGCCGTATTCGTGGCGCTGGCCGCCTATGCGTTGCTGTCGCGCGGCGCCTGGGGCGCCGCCATGCGCGCGGTCAAGGACAGCGAGACGGCCAGCGAGTCCATCGGCATCAATCCGCTGGCGGTCAAGGCGGTCGCGTTCATGGTGTCGGCCGCGCTGGTCGGCCTGGCGGGCGGGCTCTACGCACCGCTGACCGGCATGATCACGCCGCACAATTTCAACTTCATGCAGTCGATTCTTTTCGTGCTGGCCGTGACGATCGGCGGCGCGGGATCGCTTGCCGGTCCGCTGCTGGGCGCCGTGGTGGTGGGCCTGCTGCCCGAGATGCTGTCCAGCCTGGAGGAATACCGCCTGCTCTTTTTCGGCGTGTTCCTGCTGGTGGTGCTGTGGGCCGCGCCCGAAGGCGCCGCCGGCCTGCTGGCCCGCTGGCGGCGCGGCGCGCCGACGCACGGACTGGCGCCTCGCCACGGGGCCATGACGACGTCCGCGCGCGCGCGCCGCACGCTGCGCGCCGACGCCCTCACCATGACCTTCGGCGGCGTGCGCGCCGTGCAGGGCGTGTCCTTCACCGTCCCGCCCGGCGCCGTGACCGCGCTGATCGGGCCCAACGGCGCGGGCAAGTCCACCGTCATCAACATGCTAAGCGGCTATTACCAGCCGACCAGCGGTGCTGTGGCGCTGGGCGACGCGCCGCTGGCCGCGCTGGCCGCCCATCGCGTGGCGCGCAGCGGCATCGCGCGCACCTACCAGACCTCGCAGCTCTTTGACACGCTGAGCGTCGAGGACAACGTCGCGCTGGGCCTGCTGCGCGGGCGCCTGGGCGGGCTGCTGGCCTCGCGCCGCTACCTGGCCGCCGACGCGCGCGAACGCGCCCGCGCCCTGCTGGCGTTCTGCGGCTACGAAGGGGCGCTGGACATCGCGGCGGCCGACCTGCCCCACGTGGACCGCCGGCTGGTGGAGATCGCCCGCGCGCTCGCCACCGACGCCGACATCCTCTTGATGGACGAACCGGCGGCGGGACTCTCGCGCGAAGACAAGACGCGGCTGGCCGGATTGCTGCGCCGCATTGCCGAAGCGGGCGCGGGCGTGCTGCTGGTCGAGCACGACATGACGCTGGTGATGGGCGTGTCCGACCACATCGTGGCGATCGACGCCGGGCGCGAGCTGGCGCAGGGCAGCGTCGCCGAAATCCAGCAGTCCCCGGAGGTGCGCCAGGCCTACCTGGGCGACGAGGCGGCCCGCCGGGCGCCCGCCGCGCGGCGCCGGCCGGCGGGCGAGACCCTGCCGCCCGAAGTGCTGGGCGTGGGCAGTCTGACGACGGGATACGGCGCCAATCCGGTGCTGCATGGCATCGACCTGCAGGTCCGGCAGGGCGAAATGGTGGCGCTCCTGGGCGCGAACGGCGCGGGCAAGTCCACGCTGATGCGCACGCTGGCCGGGTTGCACCGGCCCGCGCAGGGCGGCATGCATCTGCAGGGCCAGGAACTGCAGGGCCTGTCCGCCGACCGGATCGTGGCGCGCGGCCTGGTGCTGGTGCCCGAAGGCCGCCAGGTGTTTCCCGGGCTGAGCGTGCTGGACAACATCCGGCTGGGCGCTTTCCTGCATCCGCAGGACCGCGAGGCGCGGGTCGAAGAAATGCTTACGCGGTTTCCGCGGCTGCGTGAACGGCTGCACCAGCGCGCCGGCCTGTTGTCGGGCGGCGAACAGCAGATGCTGGCGATTGCGCGCGGCCTGATGTCCAGGCCCGTGATCCTGCTCCTGGACGAGCCGTCGCTGGGTCTCGCGCCCAAGATCATCGACGAACTGTTCGAGGCCCTGGACCGGCTGCGCCAGGAATCGATGACCATCTTGCTCGTGGACCAGATGGCGGCGCTGGCGCTTTCGCTGGCCGACCGGGCGTACGTGCTGGAATCCGGCCGGGTCGCGGCGCATGGCGCAGCGGCCGACATTGCGCAGGATGGGGCGCTGGCGCGCGCGTACCTGGGGGCCTAGCCTGCGCGCTCCGGCCGCGTGGCGGCCGGAGCGGCCGGGGCGGCCTTCGTGTGCGTTATGGGACTGGCATTACTTGCCTGACATTATTTGCCTGACATTTCTTGTCCGGCATTTCTTGCCTGACATCACGTGCCTGCTGGACCCGAGTCGGCTTCGGGTCCCAGCCGCGTCCCGGCGCGCACGATGCCGCAACGCTTGTGCGCGCGCATCACCACGCCGACGTCGCTGTTCAGTACGCCGACCAGCTCGCCCAGGCGCCGCGTCACCACTTCCCACAGATGCAGGCTGTCGCGGCACAGCACGTGCCAGAAGAGCTGCGACGCGCCGCTCGTGCCGAACAGGCAGCGCGTGTGCGGATCGAGCGCCAGGTGCGCGGCCAGCGCGTCCACCGCCTGCGGACGCACCTGCACCGAAATCACCGCCTCCACCGGAAAGCCGACCAGCGCCGGCTCGACTTCCACCCGAAAGCTCAGCGCCCGGCGCTCCACCAGGTTCTGCAGCAGCCGATGCGCCGTGGGCTCGCTCACGCCGGCCCGTTCGGCCAGCTCGGCCAGGCTGGCGCGCCCGTCGCGCATCAGATGGGCGACCATGCGCTGTTCGGCATCCGACAGCGCCGACGGCGGCGGCAGCGCCGGCGCGTCCGCACCGCCGCCGGGCTGGGGCTGGATGCGCCACTGGCCCGCGCGCCGGAACGGCCGCAGCACCAGCCGCGCCTCCACGTGTTCCACGCCATCGATCGACGGCAGCACCCGCGTCACGACGTCCGGCATATCCGCGGCGTCCGCCAGCGTCAGCTCGGCCATCAGGTCGGCCGACCCGGCCAGCGTCACGACGAGCTGGCTGATGTCCAGCCGCGCCAGCCGTTCGGCCACGTCCGGCACCCGGCCCGACCGGCAGCGCACCCACGCATGCAGCACCACCCCGCGGCCGGTGGCCAGCGGGTCCGGTTCGGCAATGACGCGCAGCGCGTCCGCGTCCATCAGGCGCTTGATGCGCCGCGCCACGGTCCGCTCGGCGATGCCCGTTGCCGCCCCCAGTTCGCGCCACGAGGCGCGGGGCTGGGCCTGCAGCGCGACCAGGCACGCGAGATCCGTGTCGTCGAGCTCGGCGATTAGGGGGTTACCCTTACTTGACGTGACCATATCCATTAATCTAACGTTCGCGCATTGATAAAAACACAAATTTACTTGGTCTATTTGACCAAAAATAAAACCACTTTGAGGACGTCATGAGCAGCACATCCGCAACCTTGCGCCAGGCGCAAGGGGCAAGCGCCCCGCCCGTTTCGCGCGGTCGCACGATTCTGGCCGGTAGTGTAGGCAATGCGGTGGAATGGTTCGATTGGACCATCTACGCGTCGTTCGCCATCTTCTTTTCCAGCCAGTTCTTTCCCCCGGGCAACGAGACTACCGCGCTGCTGGCGTCCTTCGGCATTTTCGCGGTGGGCTTTTTCATGCGTCCGGTGGGCGGATGGGTGCTGGGCATCTTCTCCGACCGCTATGGCCGCAAAGCCGCGCTGGGCCTGACGATCCTGATGATGGCGGGCGGTTCGCTCATCATCGCGATCACGCCCACCTACGCCGCCATCGGCATTGCTGCGCCCCTGCTGCTGACCGCGGCGCGCCTCCTGCAAGGCCTGTCGCTGGGCGGAGAGTATGCCTCGGCCACGACCTTCCTGGCGGAAATGGCGCCGCCCAACAAGCGCGGCTTCTATTCCAGCTTCGTATTCTTCAGCGCCGCGGTCGGCATCCTGGCCGCCTCCGCCGTCGGCTGGGTCCTGACCACCGTCCTGACCAAGGCCGACATGGCGGCCTGGGGCTGGCGCATTCCCTTCCTGCTGGGCGCGCTGGGCGGCCTGGCCGGCATGTGGATCCGCCGCGCCATCCCGGAGACCGAAGCCTTCTCGCACGCCAAGAAGGCCGGCGTCGAAAAGCAGCCCCTGCGCACCCTGCTGCGCGACCATCCGCGCGAAGTGCTGCGCATCGTGGGCTTTTCGGTCCTGACGACCTTCGCGTTCTACATCTTCGTGGCCTACGTGCCCACCTACGCCATCCGCCAGGTCGGCGCGGACCCCAAGACCGCGTTCGCCGCCAATACCGTCGCGCTGGTCGTCTTCATGCTGGTGCAGCCCCTTTTCGGCATGCTGTCCGACCGCATCGGCCGCAAGCCGCAGCTCATCTTCTTCGCGGCCGGCTACCTGCTCTTTTTCTATCCGCTCATGACCACGCTGGGTCCGTCGTTCGGGTCGATCCTGGCGGTGGAGCTCTTCGGCCTGGTGCTGTACGCGATGTACACCTCGATCGCGCCGGCCATCATGTCCGAGCAATTCCCCACCAGCGTGCGCGCCGTCGGCATCGGCACGCCCTACAACCTGGTCGTCGCGCTGCTGGGCGGCACCACGCCCTATCTGCTGACCTGGCTGCAAAGCAAGGGCATGGAGCGCTGGTTCTTCTATTACGTGCTGGCGGGCGCCGTCATCACGCTGGTCACCTTCATCCGCATGCCCGAAACCCGGGGCCAGGTCCTGAAATAGCCATCGCAGGACGCACCCCGCCCCGAACGCTTTCCGGTCCCGCAATGGACCGGAAGGCTTTTTCATTTCGAGAAGACGCCATGCCCGCCCAAGACACTCCCCTGCACTTCCAAGACGCCCGCCAATTGGCCCGCGCCATCCGCGAACGCAAGATCCGCTCGCGCGCGCTCACCCTGCATTTCCTGGACCGCATCGAGCGCGGCGGGGCGCTGGCCGCCTACAGCGTGGTCACCGCCGAACGCGCGCTGGCGCAGGCCGACGCGGCGGATCGGCTGCTGGACGCGGGCATCTGCCTGGGACCGCTGCATGGCGTGCCGGTGGCGATGAAGGACAGCATCCAATGGGCGGGCACGCTGGCCACCGGCGGCTCGCAGACGCGCGCGGAGGTTGTCAGCGCGCAGACCGCGGCCGCGACGCAGCGGCTCACGGCGCAGGGCATGGTCATCCTGGGCAAGACGCGCATGACGGAATTCGCGTTCGGCCTGTCGGGCCAGAACCCGACCCAGGGCACCGCGCGCAATCCCTGGGACGCCAGCACGGCGCGCGCGCCGGGCGGTTCCTCCAGCGGCTCGGGCGTCGCCGTCGCGGCGGGCCTCGCACCGCTGGCGCTGGGCGGCGACACCGGCGGCTCCGTGCGCGCCCCCGCGGCGCTGAACGGCGTGGTCGGCTACAAGCCCTCGTCCGGCCTCATCAGCCGCGCGGGCTGCCTGCCGCTGTCCGACACGCTGGACGTGCTGGGCCCGATCACGCGCACCGTCGCGGACGCCCGCCTCTTGACCCAACTGCTGGCCGGGCCCGACGTCGACGACCCGGCCACGCTCGGCCTGCCCGCCGCCTGCGTCACGGCCCTGCGCGACGCGCAGACGCGCAAGCCGGGCGCCGTCGCCGTGCTGGCGCCGCAAGCCTGGCCCGCCCCGCTCACCGACGAGGCGCTGCAGGCCTGGCATGACGCGCAGGGCCGGCTCGCGCAGGCTGGCTATACCCCCACGGCCTGGCACCCGCCCGCGTCCCTGTCCTTTGCCCGCATGGCCGACGACAATTCGGTGGTGCTGGCGTACGAGGCTTTCCGCTACTACGGCGCGCTGGCCGACGACCCCGCGCAACCGCTGTGGGACGTGGTGCGCGCGCGCATCGCCGCGGGCGGCCGGATCACGCAGGCGAGCTACGAGGCCGCGCTGCGGCGCCGCCATGCCGACATGGCGAACTTCGCGCAGGCCATGCGGGGCGTGGACGCTCTGCTCATGCCCGCCTGCGACCAGGCCGCGCAGGAACTGGACCCGCAGGACACGCGCCACGCCGGCCTGGGCAAGCTGTTGCGCCCGGCCAATTTCCTGGGCGCGGCGGCGATCGCGCTGCCGGCGGGCCTGGATGCGGATGGCATGCCGTGCGCCGTGCAGTTGCTGTCGCCCGCGGGCGGCGACGCGGCGCTGCTGGACTGCGCGGCGGCGTTGGAAAGCGTGCTGTCTCCAGTTGCGAATCGCCCCGACCTGTCGGCCTGGGGTCTTTGAATGGCGCGCCCCTGAACCGCTCGCCCTGCGCGCACGCCTCACCTGATACCCCGCGTCCGTACGAAAAAAAAGCGCCCCGTCGGGGCGCTTTTCGTTGAACCGGGTGGAGATGATCCGGCGTCAGGCAGACTTCTTCAGTTCCTGCACCTTGTCCGTGGCTTCCCACGAGAACTCCGGCTCCGAGCGGCCAAAGTGGCCGTACGCGGCGGTCTTGGTGTAGATCGGGCGCAGCAGGTCCAGCATGTTCACGATGCCCTTCGGACGCAGGTCGAAGTGCTCGCGCACCAGCTTGGCGATCTGGTCGTCGGGGATGACGCCCGTGCCTTCGGTGTACACGGTGATGTTGATGGGCTCGGCCACGCCGATGGCGTAGCTGACCTGCACCTGGCACTGGCGCGCCAGGCCCGCGGCCACGATGTTCTTGGCCACGTAGCGGGCGGCGTAGGCCGCCGAGCGGTCGACCTTGGACGGATCCTTGCCCGAGAACGCGCCGCCGCCGTGCGGGCATGCGCCGCCGTAGGTGTCGACGATGATCTTGCGGCCGGTCAGGCCGCAATCGCCTTGCGGGCCGCCGATGACGAAGCGGCCGGTCGGGTTGACCAGGAACTTGGTCTTGGGCGTGATCAGGCCTTCGGGGAAGCTGGGCTTGATGATGTCTTCGATGACCGCTTCGCGGATGGTCTCTTGCGAGACCTCGGGCGAATGCTGGGTCGACAGCACGACGGTGTCGACTTCGGCGGGACGGCCGTCGATATAGCGGAACGTCACCTGCGACTTGGCGTCGGGACGCAGCCACGCGAGGCGGCCATCCTTGCGCAGCTCGCTCTGGCGCTGCACCAGGCGGTGCGCGTACCAGATCGGAGCCGGCATCAGGTCGGGGGTTTCGTCGCAGGCGTAGCCGAACATCAGGCCCTGGTCGCCCGCGCCCTGGTTCAGGTAGTCTTCCGAGCTGCGGTCCACGCCCTGCGCGATGTCGGGCGATTGCTTGTCGTAGGCGACGAGCACCGCGCAACCCTTGTAGTCGATGCCGTATTCGGTGTTGTCGTAGCCGATACGGCGGATCGTGTCGCGCGCGACCTGGATGTAGTCGACGTTGGCGGTGGTGGTGATTTCGCCAGCCAGCACGACCAGGCCCGTGTTGCACAGCGTTTCGGCTGCGACACGCGCGTTCGGGTCTTGCGTGAAGATGGCGTCGAGGATCGAATCGGAGATCTGATCGGCAACCTTGTCGGGGTGCCCTTCGGAGACGGATTCGGAAGTGAAGAGAAAATCGTTGTTGGCCACAGATGCGTCCTTGCTTGTCCGGGATTCCCGGCACATAGGTTCACGAGGCGCGCTGCACCCCGGTCTGCACTGCGAATGCCAACTGGGCGCGACGCTTTAGCGGATTTGGCAATGGCCGCGCAGAACGCCGCACCCTTGCCGTCGCCCCGCAAGTTGTCGGTTAACTCGGCGACTGGTCGGATTTTAAGCGAAAATGCCGTTCTTATGCTTGCGGCGAGGGTGTATGCATATACCCCGAGCAGCGGCACGACCCGGCCCGATTTCCTCCTTTTGACGCATGCTGCTGCCTCTGTTTCGACTATTTGCCGCCCTGCCGCTCCCCGTCGCGCATGCCGTCGGGCGGCTTGCCGGGCGCGCCGTCTATGCCTGGCCGGGCAAGTACCGGCGCCGCCTGCAGGCCAACGCGGCCCAGGCCGGCTATCCCGGCGCGGCGTTCGCGCGCCGCGCGGCGGCCGAAGCCGGCGCCATGATCCTGGAGAATCCGCGCGTCTGGTTCCGCAACCAGGAGAGCCTGGCGCAGGTGGTATCCGACGATGACCACGTGGTCGCCGCCGCGCGCGCCGAAAACCGCGGCATCCTGTTCCTCACCCCGCACCTGGGCTGCTTCGAGATCACGGCGCGCTACCTGGCGCGGCAGATGCCCATGACGGTGATGTTCCGCCCGCCGCGCAAGGACGTGCTGGCGCCCTTGCTGGAAACGGCGCGCAACAGCTCGGCGGTCAATGCCGTGCCCGCCACCATGCAGGGCGTGCGGGAATTCGTGCGCGCCCTGCGCCGCGGCGAATCCGTCGGCATGCTGCCCGACCAGGCGCCCAGCGTGGGCGACGGCGTCTGGGTGCCGTTCTTCGGCCGCCTGGCGTACACCATGACCCTGCCGGGCAAGCTGGCGACCCAGACGAACGTGCCCATCATCCTGACCGCCGGCGAGCGCCTGCCCAAGGGCCGCGGCTGGCGCATCCACTACGTCCGGGTCCCCGAGCCGCTGCCCGCCGATCCGGAGGGCCAGGCCGCCCTCATCAACGCCGCGATGGAAACGCTGATCCGCCGCTGCCCCGAGCAGTACCTCTGGAGCTACAACCGCTACAAGACCCCGCGCGGCGCCCCCCCGGCGCCCGACGCCGAACCGGCGCCCCCGGCCGCCTGACGCCCCGCCGATCCCGCCGCCCGGTCTCATTCCACATCCATGAACGATAGAAAAACGCGCACGCTGGTCTCCCTGTTGAAATGGTTCGGCCGCATCAAGCCGGCGACGCGCCTGCGCATCGGCGCCTGCCTGGGCTGGCTGGCGCCCCGCCTGGCCAAGTCGCGCGCGCGCATCGTGCGCCGCAACCTGGAACTGTGCTTTCCCGACCAGCCGGCGGCCGTGCGCGAACAATGGGTGGCCGACCACTTCCGCGCGCTGGCGCAATCCATCGTCGACCGCGGCGTCCTCTGGTACGGCACGCCCGAGGCCATCCGGGAGATGGTTACGCAGACGGGCGCCGAGCGCATCAATGCCCTGACGGCCGAGGGCCGTTCCGTGATCCTGCTGGCGCCGCACTTCATCGCGCTGGACGCCGCCGCCACCCGCCTCACCATGGAAGTGCCCAGCGCGGCCACCATGTACACCCCGCAGAGCGATCCGCACATCGACGCCGTCGTGGCCGCCGGCCGCGCGCGCTTCAACGAAGTCTTCCTGGTCAGCCGCAAGGATGGCGTGCGCGAGCTGATCCGCCACCTGCGCGCGCCCCGCCCGGTCTACTACCTGCCCGACATGGACTTCGGCCGCCAGGGCTCGGTCTTCGTGCCGTTCTTCGGCGTCCCGGCCGCCACGCTGCTCGCCACCGCCCAGCTCGCGCAGAAGTGGAACGCCGCCGTGCTGCCGATCGTGGGTTTCTGGAATCCGGACACCGGCAAGTACCACGTCGACGTCCTGCCGCCGCTCGAGGACTTCCCGGGCGACGACGGCCTGGAAGCCGCCACCGCCCGCCTGAACCGCGAACTGGAAACCTGGGTGCGGCGCTGCCCCAGCCAGTACTACTGGGTCCACCGCCGCTTCAAGACGCGGCCGCAGGGCGAAGCCAAGCTGTACTGACGCCGGGCGCGCGCCCGCCGCGCCACGATAATGGGCGATAATCCCGTGATGAACTGGAACTTCACCAAAATGCATGGCGCGGGCAACGATTTCGTTGTGCTCGACGGGGTCCGCCAGGCCATCGACATGACGCCCGAACGCGCGCGCGCGCTGGGCGACCGCCATTTCGGCATCGGCGCCGACCAGATCCTGCTGGTCGAACGCGCCACGCGGCCGGACGCGGACTTCCGCTACCGCATTTTCAATTCCGATGGCAGCGAGGTCGAACACTGCGGCAATGGCGCCCGCTGCTTCGTGCGGTTCGTGCACGAACAGGGCCTGTCCGACCGCAACCCGCTGCGCGCCGAGATCGCCACGGGCATCCTGGTCCTGGACGAAGGCGACGACGAGCAGGTCACCGTGGAAATGGGCAGCACCCGCTTCGACCCCGCCGCCCTGCCCTTTGATCCGGCCGGCCTGCCTTCGCGCACGCAGGGCCAGGACACGATCTGGGAACTGGACCTGGACGCGCCCGCCGGCATGCCCCGCACGGTTGCCATCTCCGCCGTCGCCATTTCCAATCCGCACGCGGTTCAGGTCGTCGATGACGTCGACACCGCGCCCGTCGCCGTGCTGGGTCCGCTCATCGAGCATCACCCGCGCTTTGCGCGCCGCGTCAACGCCGGCTTCATGCAGGTCGTCGACCGCCACAACATCCGCCTGCGCGTCTTCGAACGCGGCGCCGGCGAAACCCTGGCCTGCGGCACGGGCGCCTGCGCCGCCGTCGCGGCCGGCATCCGCCGCGGCCTGCTCGATTCGCCCGTGCGCGTGCAGACCCGCGGCGGCGTCCTGACCGTCGCCTGGAACGGCGAACAGCTCCGCATGACCGGCCCCGCCGAATCCGTCTTCACGGGCCAGGTCGACATCGACAAGCTCGTCTTCTCCATGGCGCTGAACCGATAACCCTATGACCGATACCGCTTTCACCGCCCAGGACATCGCAGCCTTCCTGCAAGAGAACCCCGGCTTCTTCGACGAGCACGCCGACGTCTTCGCCACCCTGCAGGTGCCGCATCCGCACGGGTCGCGCGCCATTTCGCTGGGCGAACGCCAGATCCTCACGCTGCGCGAACGCACCCGCGAACTCGAATGGCGCCTGAACGAACTGGTGCGCAACGCCACCGCCAACGAGACCATCGGCTCGCATGTGGCCAAGTGGTGCTGCCGCCTGCTGTCCGAATGCGATCCGCAACTGGTGCCGGGCGAAATCGCGCTGGGCCTGGCCGAACAGTTCGAGCTCAACCACGTGGCGCTGCGCCTCTGGAACCTGTCCGACCTGCCCGACCACGGCTACGGCGAACCCGTGTCCGAAGACGTGCGCACCTTCACCGACAGCCTGAAGACGCCCTACTGCGGCACCGACACGGCCTTCGAGGCGGTGTCCTGGCTGGACGCCAAACCCAAGTCGCTGGCGCTGGTGCCCCTGCGCCTGGAGGCCGACGGTCCGGCCGTGGGCCTGCTGGTGCTGGGTTCCGACGACCCCGAACGTTTCACGCCCGAAATGGGCACGACGTTCCTGG
Source organism: Achromobacter sp. NFACC18-2 (assembly GCF_900108985.1). Lineage (NCBI taxonomy): Bacteria > Pseudomonadati > Pseudomonadota > Betaproteobacteria > Burkholderiales > Alcaligenaceae > Achromobacter > Achromobacter sp. NFACC18-2. The sequence goes on from NZ_FNYM01000006.1 coordinate 213,594, forward strand.
AGTCCGTCGGCCAGCTCGCGTCCGCGGCCCTGCACCGGCTGAATCCGGCCTCGCCCAAGGTCTAGGCGCAACGGGGCGGACAAGGACCACGCCATGCCCAGCGACGCGCACGACGCCCACTCGCCCCCCGTCGCCCTGCCCGACCCGATGAGCGCCTGGCTGCGCCATCTGGAAACCCACCGCCGCTATTCGCCCCATACGCTGGACGGCTACCGGCGCGAGCTGCAATTCCTGCGCGAACTGGCCGACAAGTCCGGCCTGCCGCTGGACAAGCTCAGCAACGGCCATATCCGCCAGTTCGTGGCGCGCCTGCACGCGCAGGGCCGCGGCCCGCGCAGCCTGGCGCGCACCCTGGCGGCCTGGCGCGGCTTTTACCAATGGTGGGCGCCGGCGGCGGAACTGGCCGGCAACCCCGTCGCGGGCGTGCGCGCCCCCAAGGCGCCCCGCGGCCTGCCCAAGGCCCTGTCCGTGGAGCAGACCCAGGCCCTGCTGGACCGCGCGCCGGCGCAGGTCGCCACCGAACCGGCCGCGCTGCGCGACCAGGCCATGCTCGAACTGCTGTATTCCAGCGGGCTGCGACTGTCGGAACTGGTGGGCCTGGACCTGCGCTATGAACGCGCCGCCGGCTACGAATCGCGGGGCTGGCTCAACCTGGATGAGGCCGAGGTCGTGGTGCTGGGCAAGGGCGGCAAGCGCCGGTCGGTGCCGGTCGGCCAGCAGGCCCTGGCGGCCCTGCGCAAGTGGATCGAAGCCCGCCCGCAGCTTGCCCTGCCGGCGCCGCCGCCCGAGGATGCGGCCGCGCTGTTCCTGGGCGCGCGCGGACGCCGGATTTCGCCGCGCGTGGTGCAGCTGCAGCTCGCGCGCATCGCCCAGACGGCCGGCGTGCCCACCCACGTGCATCCGCATGTGCTGCGCCACAGCTTCGCCAGCCACGTGCTGCAGTCGGCGCAGGACCTGCGCGCGGTGCAGGAGATGCTTGGCCACGCCAATATCTCGACGACCCAGATCTACACGCGGCTCGATTTCCAACATCTGGCCAAGGCCTACGACCAGGCGCATCCGCGCGCCGGCCGCAAGTCCTGAAGGGCTGACGGCCGCCCGGCGGCGCGGCCGGGACCCGCGCGAACCTTGTGTACGAACGGACGGGTCTGCGACGTACCGCGCTCAGCCGCCGGCGGCCACCATGCCGCCCAGCAGCATCACCCCCAGCAACAGCACCGCCAGCGCCGCCAGCGCCTCGATGGCATAGCGCAGCCGCGCCGCGCCCGCGCCGGACAGGCGGCCGCCCAGGCGCGTGGCCACGCCGCCCGCCGCCACGGCCAGGCAGGCCAGCGCCGCCACCGTCAACCCGGTGCCCAGGCCCATCGCCAACGCCGAGGCCACGCCCGCCGCGAAAAACCCCTGCGACAGCGCGAACACCAGCACGATCAGCGCCCCGCTGCAGGGCCGCAGGCCCACCGCCAGGATGGCCGACCCCGCGCGGCGCCAGTTCAGCGGCCCGGCAACCTGCTCCGGCGCCGGCACATGCGCATGGCCGCAGCCGCAATCGAGGCCGTGGTGGCAATGGGAATGGACGGGGATGTGGCTGGCCGAGTGGTCATGCGAGTGACCGTGCGCGTGCGCGTGGTCGTGGCTGTGGCTGTGGCTGTGGCTGTGGTCATGATCGTGGCCGTGGCCGTGGCCGTGCTCCCGCCCGCCCTTCGCGCCCGCCGCCCGCCGCACCAGCGGCCGCACCGCCTTGATCCACACCAGCCAGGCCCCCAGCAGCGTCACCAGCCCATAAGACGCCAGTTCCAGCCAGCGCGTGGCCTCGTTCATCGTCGCCGCGGTCGCGTTGAACACCATGGCCAGGACGGCCACCAGCAGGATCGCTACCAGCGCCTGGATCAGCGAGGACGCCAGCGCCAGCAGCGCGCCATTGCGCGCGGTCTGCCGGTTGGCCAGCACGTAAGAGGAAATCACCGCCTTGCCATGACCGGGCCCCAGCGCATGAAAGACGCCATAGGCGAAAGACAGGCCCACCAACGCCCACGCCGCGCCGCCGTCTGCCTGCCAGGCGCGCACCGCGCCCGTCAACTGCCGGTAGAAATGCGACTGCCAGACGGACACGCTGCCGAAGAAGCTGGAGAGCCAGCCGGGGCCGGCAAGTCCCGTTCCGCTTTCCGGCACCCCGAAGGGATGCGCGCCCTGCGCGAACGCGGCGGACATCTCGCCCAGCATCGCAAGCAGGAGCGCCAGCGCCGCCGCGCGACGGCCTAGGGGCACCGCACGTCGATCCGGTGCGTGAGTCCCTTGGTGATGGCAAAGAGTTCGTCCGGCAACGCGTCCGGGTCGGCCGGGATCGCGGCCAGCTGCTGCATGGTTTTCCAATCCAGTTCCTTGGGCTTGCGATAGTCGGCGGTGCAGGCCGCGCTCCGCGGACCGCCCAGCGACACCGCGCCCTTCTCGTCAAAAGCGTAGGCCACGAAATAGGTGGGGTCGTAGATATCCACCTGCGCGCCGCCCGCGCCCGGCGCAACGGGCTGGGCCAGCGGCAAAGTGAACGTCAGCGTCAGCCGCGAGGCCTTGGGATTCCAGTCGACGCGGGCATCGCGCGGCGCGGCGAAGGCGGCGCTTTTGCCGTCCACCGTCACCCGAGTGAAGTAATGGGAGATCGGCTCGCCCAGCGCCTTCATCCAGTCCTGCGCCATGCCGTTCAGCGTCTCGGCGGGCAGCGAACCGTCCTTGCCCTTTTTCAGCCCCTGCGTGGCATAGGCCCCGAACATCTCGTCGAACCGCCAGACCTGGCGGACGGCGGTGATGCGCTGCCCGGCATCGATCTCGATCTGCGCGCGGGCGTCGATCCACATGTGCGGATGCGCGCTGGCGGCGCCCGCCGCCAGCAGCGCCGCCACGGCGCTCAGGGCTGCAAGGCCGTGGCAAGCTGACGTGCGTTCCATTCAAACATTTCCAGGTAGGTGGCGCCCGGCTGTCCGGGCTTGGACAGGGCATCGGAGTAAAGCGTACCACCCACCTTGGCGCCGGTCTCGCGCGCGATCTGCTGGACGAGCTTGGGGCTGCTGATGTTCTCGACGAACACCGCGGGCACCTTCTCGCGCCGCACCTGCTCGATGATGGCGGCCACCTCGCGCGCCGACGGCTCGGCGTCGGTCGACACGCCCATCGCGGGAATGAACGTCACGCCGTAGGCATCGCCGAAATAGCCGAACGCGTCGTGCGAAGTGACGACCTTGCGGCGATCGGCGGCGATGGCGTCGAAGGCCTTGCGCACGCTGGCATCCAGCGCATTGAGCCGCGCGATGTACGCGTCGGCGCGCTGGCGGTAGGCCTGCGCGTGCGCCGGATCGGCCGCTGCCAGGCCATCGGCCACATTGCGCGCGTAGATCACGCCGTTCGCCAGGTTCTGCCAGGCGTGCGGATCGGCGCCATGGTGATGATGATGGCCCTGCTTGTGATCGTCATCGTGGTCATGGTCGTGGTCGTGGTCGTGGTCGTGGTCATCGTGTCCGTCGGTGCCGCCATGGCCCTCGCCCGGGCTCCCGAACGCGCGCGGCTTGACGCCCTTCGAAGCCGTCACCGTCTGCCCGGAGAATCCGGACGCCTTGGTCAGCCGGGGCAGCCAGGTCTCGAAATCCAGGCCATTCACGATCAGCACGCGCGCCTCGGCCAGCTTCCTGGCGTCGCCAGGCGTGGGCTCGTAGCCGTGGGCGTCGCCGTCCGGCCCGACCAGCGTGGTCACGCTGACGTCGGCGCCCCCGACCTCGCGCACGATGTCGCCCAGGATGGAAAAGCTGGCCACCACCTTCAGCGGCTCGGCCGCCTGTGCGGTCCCCAGGATGGCCGACAGGCACAGGCCGGCCATGGCCAGCAACGCCCGGCGGCGGGCCGGCGAATTCGAACGCATAGCGAATCTCCTTAAGTAGTCTCAGGCAGGGCGCGCGCGTCGCGCCGCCCGCAGCAGGCCGCCATGCGGGCCGCCCACGATGGAAAACAGATAGCAGGCGCCGGCCGCCAGGATGATGGCGGGCGAGGCCGGCACGTCGAAGTGATAGGAGACCAGCAGGCCGGCCACCGACGCGGCCACCCCGATCGCCGCCGACAGCGGAATCTGGCGGGCCGCGCTGCGCACCCAGAAGCGCGCCGCGGCCGCGGGCAGCATCATGATGCCCACCACCATCAGCGTGCCCAGCACCTGGAAGCCCGCCACCAGGTTCACCACGACCAGCACCAGAAAGCCCATGTGCACCACGCCGCCGCGCCCGCCGCTTGCGCGCAGGAAACCGGGGTCCAGGCATTCGGCCACCAGCAGGCGGTAGATCGCGGCCAGCGCCAGCAGGGTCACGCTGGCCGTGGCCGTCACGAGCAGCAGCGCGGCGTCGTCCAGCCCCAGCACCGTGCCGAACAGGACATGCAGCAGGTCCATGTTGGAGCCGCGCAGCGATACCAGCAGCACGCCCAGCCCCAGCGATATCAGGTAGAACGCGGCAAAGCTCGCGTCTTCGCGCAGCGGCGTCAACCGCGCCACCAGCCCGGCCAGCAACGCCACGGCCAGACCGGTGACGATGCCTCCCAGCATCATCGCCCCCAGCGACAGGCCCGCCATCAGGAAGCCGACGGCCACGCCGGGCAGGATGGCGTGCGACATCGCATCGCCCATCAGGCTCATGCGCCGCAGCACCAGAAAGACGCCCAGCGGCGCGGCGCCCAGCGACAGCGCGCAGGCGCCCGCCAGCGCGCGACGCATGAAGCCAAAATCCACGAACGGCGATACCACCCACTGCGCCAGCGTCATGCCCAGGCCCCCGCCTGCCGCTGCCGCGCGGCTTTCAGGTGCGCGTCGCTCAGCGTCGTGCACGTATCGCCCCAGGCCACCACCGACCCGGACAGGAGCAGGCATTCCGGGAAATGGTCCCGCACCAGGTCCAGGTCGTGCAGGACCGCGATCACGGTCCGGCCCTGGCCATGCAGGCCGCAAAGCAGCGCCATCAGTTCCTCGGCCGTGTGGCTGTCGACCGCGGCGAAGGGTTCGTCCAGCAGCAGCACCGGCGCATCCTGCACCAGCATCCGGGCAAACAGCGTGCGCTGCATCTGCCCGCCCGACAGCGTATCCACGCCCCGGTCCGCGGCATCGGCCAGGTTGACCGTTTCCAGCGCCTGCATGCAGCGGTCCAGCTCCTCGCGGCCGAAACCGCGCCATCCGCCCACGCGGCGCCACGCGCCCATCGCAACCAGGTCGAGCACGGTGGTGGGAAACGACCGGTCCAGCTCCGCCGCCTGCGGCAGCCAGGCCAGCGCGGAGCGTCCCGCGCCGCGTATGCGCACGCTGCCCGTCATCGGGCGCAGCACGCCCATGATGCCCTTGATGAGCGTCGACTTACCCGCGCCGTTGGGTCCGACCACGGCCGTCATGCCGCCGGGCGCGAAGCTGCCTGACACCGAACGCAGCGCCGCGCGCCCGTGCCAGCCGAACGATGCGTCGGCCAGCTCCACCGTGATGGGCGCCGCATTCATCGCGGCCACCAGTCCAGCGCCCAGCCGGTCAGGCCCCACAGCAGGACCGACGCGGCCAGCGCCCAGGCCATGCGCCGGCAGGCGGAAACGAGAAACGCGGATCGGGGCGGCGTGCCCCGGCCGGGCGCGGCGCCGGGCCGCGGGGGCAGGAGCGTGAAATGGGACATGGGGGGACGACAGGGAACGCGGCAATGACAGTTTTATTATGTTATATCATAACCAAACCATCCGGACGCCGGCGCCGGCTCCCGCACCCCGGGGTTTTCTGCTACCTTCCAGGCATCTCACGCGCGCGTCGCGCGCGTTTTCCATTCAGATAAAGCCCGCCATGTCCGCTCCGTCCCGTCCACCCCGCAGCGATACCGTAGGCGCTCAGCTCAGCGTCGCCGAAACGCTCTGCGCGCAGCGCGGACGCCGCCTCACGCCCATCCGCCGCAAGGTGCTTGAACTCCTGCTGCGTCACGGCCGCAGCCTGAAAGCCTACGAACTGCTGGACGCGATGCGCGCCGTCCACCCCGGCGCCGCGCCCCCCACGGTGTACCGAGCCCTGGATTTCCTGATGGACGAAGGCCTGATCCACCGCCTGGACGCCGTGAATGCCTGGAGCGCCTGCCACGACGCCGGCGGCGCGCCCCACGACCTGCTGGTGGTCTGTACCGGTTGCGGCGCGGTGGCCGAAGTCTCCGATCCGGCCATGAGCCGGCAACTGGCCGAACGCGTCGCCCAGACGGGCTTTGCGCTGGCCACGCACGAAACCGAAATCCGCGCGCTGTGCCCGCAGTGCCAGAAGAAGCAGCCGGCCGACGCCGGACATCATCACCACCACCACTGAACGGCTGACCCCGCGCCGCCCCGCTCATCCTTTGGATGCGTCCCGACGGCCGGGCCATCCGCGCCCGCCGCGCAAGCCGCCCTTGAAAGCCGGCAAACCGCCCCCAAATAGAGTTATCGCCTGATATCTTGACGGCGTACGGCTGCCATCGGGCGGCCTCGGCCCCCCGGGTTGGCCCGGGGTTTGCCCCCTGCCCCCGACTGTGCTGTAATCCTGCGTCCGGCCGCCATCGGCGGCCTTCGCAGCCTGTGGCAGACATCAATCGGCAGGGACTGAAAACCCCGTCAGGCGCTGTGTTCCACGCCCTGACTTCACGCTAGCAGCTTCGCCATGAATACCCCGCGCAGTTTGGACAAAATGGTTCCCGTCACCATCCTCACCGGCTTTCTCGGTGCGGGCAAGACCACCCTGCTCAAACGCATCCTGACCGAATTCCACGGCCGCCGCGTCGCGGTCATCGAAAACGAATTCGGACCGGAAAGCATCGACAACGACCTGCTCGTGCAGGACAGCGACGAAGAAATCATCGAACTGTCCAACGGCTGCGTCTGCTGCACGGTGCGCGGCGACCTGATGCGCACGCTGTCCGACCTGCGCGCCAAGCGCGAAGCGGGCGAACTGACTTTCGAACGCGTCATCCTCGAAACGACCGGCATGGCCAACCCCGGCCCCGTCTGCCAGACGTTCTTCATGGATGACGACATCGCCGAGTACTACCGCCTGGACGCGGTGGTCACCGTGGTCGATGCCAAGCACGGCATGGCCACCCTCGACAACCAGCCCGAAGCCCAGAAGCAGGTCGGTTTCGCCGACCGCATCCTGATCTCGAAGAAAGACCTGGTCAACGACGTCGACTACGAAGCGCTGCGCCACCGCCTGGTTCACATGAACCCGCGCGCGCCCATCACCGCCGTCAACTTCGGCGACGTCGACCTCAAGTCCATCATCGACATCAGCGGCTTCAACCTGAATTCCATTCTGGACATCGACCCGGAATTCCTGGCCGATGAGCATCCGGACGCCGCCCACAGCCATGCCCACGATCACGACCATGGGCACGATCACGGCCATGACCACGGTCACGACCATGACCATGATCACGACCACGATGGCGAATGCGGCGCGCACTGCAATCATGCCCATCATCACCACCCGAAGCACGACGACGAAATCGGCGCCTTCGTGTTCCGTTCGAACAAGCCGTTCGACCCCGCGCGCCTCGAGGAATTCCTGGGCGGCGTCGTGCAGGTCTACGGCCCCGACCTGATGCGCTACAAGGGCATCCTGTACATGAAGGGCATCAACCGCCGCATGTTGTTCCAGGGTGTGCACATGATGATGGGCGCCGAACCCGGCAAGCCGTGGACCGCGGCCGAGAAACCGTCCACCAAGATGGTGTTCATCGGACGTAAGCTGCCCCAGGAGATTTTCACCCGGGGCTTGGAGCAGTGCCTGGCGGGGTAATCCCCATTCCTGCGTGACGTGATGCGACGAAGGCAGTACTGTGAGGTACGGATAGCGTAGGCAACAAGTAACACGGACCGGGAATGGACGCCCGCGCCAGGATCGATTCATAGTGGAGTGTTTACATGGCTACCAAGGCAGCAACCAAAAAATCAAGCAAGTCGACGAGCGATACGGCGATTGATCTGCCCAGCGAAAAGGAATTGCTGGCCATGCCCGAGTCCGACTACATGAACGACCGCCAACTGGCGTTCTTCAAGGAACGGCTCAAACAACTCGAGCAGGACATCCTGGCCAACGCCGGCGAAACCACCGAGCACCTGCGTGAAACGCAATTCGTGCCGGATCCCGCCGACCGCGCCACCATCGAGGAAGAGCACGCCCTGGAACTGCGCACCCGCGACCGTGAGCGCAAGCTGCTCAAGAAGGTGCAGCAGTCCATCGCCCGCATCGACAGCGGCGAATACGGCTGGTGTGAAGAAACCGGCGAGCCCATCGGCATCCCCCGCCTGCTCGCCCGCCCCACGGCCACCCTGTCGCTGGAAGCGCAGGAACGCCGCGAGATGCGCCAAAAGCTGTACGGCGACTGACCCGTCCCGCATTCGCACCGCCACTGCAAGGCCATGCTGGTTCAGCATGGCCTTTTTTGTCGCACTGGCCAGACCTTGATATCCCTGCGACCGCCCCCAGCTAATCCTTTCAAAGGAAGGAACGCATGGAACAATTTCACGCCACCACTATCGTGTGTGTGCGCCGCGGCAACCGCGTCGCGCTCGGCGGCGATGGCCAGGTCACCCTGGGCAACATCGTCATCAAGGGCACGGCCCGCAAGATCCGCCGCCTCTACCACGACAAGATCCTCGCTGGCTTTGCCGGCGCCACCGCCGACGCGTTCACCCTGCAGGAACGCTTCGAAGCCAAACTCGAAAAGCACCAGGGCAACCTGATGCGCGCGGCCGTCGAGCTGACCCGCGACTGGCGCACCGACCGCGTCCTGCGCCGGCTGGAAGCCATGCTGATCGTGGCCGACGCCGAGCACACGCTGGTGCTCACCGGCAACGGCGACGTCCTGGAGCCCGAACACGGCCTGGCCGCCATCGGCTCCGGCGGCGCCTATGCCCAGTCGGCCGCGCTGGCGCTCTTGCGCAACACCGATCTGCCGCCCGAAACGATCATCAAGCAGTCGCTCGAGATCGCCGGCGACCTGTGCATCTACACCAACCAGAACCACGTCATCGAAACGCTGGGCGACTGACGCCCGCCGCGCGGCGCAGCCTGCGCCGCGGCGCCCTCCCAGCCCGCCTTAGCTCCAAGGATCCGCCCTCATGTCCGCATCCAACATGACGCCCGGAGAGATCGTCTCCGAACTCGACAAGTACATCGTCGGCCAGAACCGCGCCAAGCGCGCCGTCGCGGTAGCCCTGCGCAACCGCTGGCGCCGCCAGCAGGTCGCGGAACCCCTGCGCCACGAAATCCACCCCAAGAACATCCTGATGATCGGCCCGACCGGCGTCGGCAAGACCGAAATCGCGCGCCGCCTGGCCAAGCTGGCCAACGCCCCGTTCATCAAGATCGAAGCCACCAAGTTCACCGAAGTCGGCTACGTGGGCCGCGACGTGGACACCATCATCCGCGACCTGACGGAATACTCCATCAAGCAGACGCGCGAGCTGGAAATGCGCCGCGTGCGCACCCAGGCCGAGGACGCCGCCGAGGACCGCATCCTGGACGCCCTGGTCCCGCCCCCCCGCGGCGCCTCCGGCGAACCGCTGCGCGGCGAAGACAACAGCGCGCGCCAGACCTTCAGGAAGCGCCTGCGCGAAGGCAAGATCGACGATCTTGAAATCGAGATCGAAGTCGCCCAGGCCGCGCCCCAGATGGACGTCATGACGCCGCCCGGCATGGAAGAAATGGCCGAACAGCTGCGCGGCATGTTCGCCGGCCTGGCCCGCGACAAGAAAAAGCCCAAGAAAATGAAGGTCCGCGAAGCCTTCAAGCTGATCGTCGACGAAGAAGCCGCCAAGCGCGTCAACGAAGAAGACCTGCGCGCCGTGGCGATCACCAACGTCGAGCAGAACGGCATCGTCTTCCTGGACGAAATCGACAAGATCGCCGCGCGCCAGGAATCCGGCGGCGCGGATGTGTCCCGCCAGGGCGTGCAGCGCGACCTGCTGCCGCTGGTCGAAGGCACCACCGTCAACACGCGCTACGGCATGGTCCGCACCGACCACATCCTCTTCATCGCGTCGGGCGCCTTCCACCTGTCGCGTCCGTCCGACCTGATCCCGGAACTGCAAGGCCGCTTCCCCATCCGCGTCGAACTCGAATCGCTCACCGCCGAAGACTTCGTGCGCATCCTGTCCGACACGGACGCCTCGCTGACCAAGCAGTACACGGCGCTGATGGCCACCGAAGACGTCGCCCTGGAATTCACCGACGAAGGCGTGCGCCGCCTGGCCGAACTGGCCTTCGAGGTCAACGAGACCACCGAAAACATCGGCGCCCGCCGCCTGTACACGGTGATGGAAAAGCTGCTGGATGAACTGTCCTTCGACGCCACCTCCAGCCAGGACAAGCATGTGAAGATCGACGCCGCCTACGTCAATGCGCAGTTGGCCGAAGCGGCCAGCAGCCAGGACCTGGCCCGCTACGTGCTCTGACGGCCCGGGGCTCCGGTCCCGCCCCAGACGCAAAAAAGCCCTGCCGCAATCGCTTGCGGCAGGGCTTTTTCTTCCGGGTCCGGCGTCAATTCGTAATTGCCGTCACCACATACTTGCCGTCCTTGCGGGTGGCGGTGAAACGGACCTTGTCCCCCGCCTTGATATTGGCCAGCAGCGCCGGATCGGCCTGATAGACCAGCGACATGGCCGGCAGGTCCAGCGCCTTGATGGCATCGTGCTTGATTGTGACCTTGCCCGCGGCGGCATCCACGCGCCGCACCTCGCCGGTGGCGTCCGCCTGCTGCGCGAACGCCAACGGCGCCGCCAGCGTCACCACGGCCATCGCCGTGGCAATAGCCACGGGCGCTGCGTACTTGCGGTTAAAACCCATATGTAACCTCCATCTGTGGGGTAAGCCGGAATCAGGCCAGGCCCCTTCCACTTTCTACAGTGCTAGGATACTGCGCGAATGCAACAGTTCCTGGGCCAGAGCGCAACAATCCTGACGGTTGTTTGCCGACCGCGCCGCGCCGGCCGCAGGCGCTTACCACCGGACGCAAGCCTCCTGGCTCCAGGTCCCTGGCTCTTACTTCATTGACTCACCAGATCGGGACATCCATGGCCAACCGCTTATCCGTCATCGCCACCCGCACCGGCGACGACGGCACCACCGGACTCGGGGACGGATCGCGCCTGCCCAAGGACGCGCCGCGCATCGCCGCCCTGGGCGACGTGGACGAACTGAACAGCGTCATCGGCCTGCTGCTGACCGAGACCCTGCCCGGCGACGTGGCGGCGGACCTGCTCGCCATCCAGCACGACCTGTTCGACATGGGCGCGGAGCTGTGCATTCCCGGCCATGCCGCCATCACGGACGAGCAGGTCGCCCGCCTGGATGCGCGCCTGGCGCACTACAACGCCGCGCTGCCGCCCCTGCGCGAATTCATCCTGCCCGGCGGCTCGCGCCCCGCGGCGGTGGCGCACATGGCGCGCACGGTGGCCCGGCGCGCCGAGCGCGCGGTGGTGGCCCTGGCGCGCGAAGAGGCCGTGCGTGCGCCCGTGCGCCAGTACCTGAACCGGCTGTCGGACCTGATGTTCGTGCTGGCGCGCCATCTGAACAAGACGCTCGATATCGGGGACACGTTCTGGACCAGCCCGAACGCCCGTAAGGCCACGTAACCCCTGAGAGGAATTGCAAGCCGGGGGGCCGCAAGCAGGTCGGGATTCAAAATATTGCTACCGACACTCTGTTTCATTTATAAGCTCGCCGAGGCCCAGTTCCGGCATAATTGCGGGTTAACGAGCGGGTTTGCGCAACGCGCTCACGGCTCAAGGATCCAATAAAGAATGAGTATTATTGTCACCGGCGGCGCCGGCTTCATCGGTTCGAATTTTGTCCTGGACTGGTTCGGCGAAAGCAGCGAGCCCGTCATCACGCTCGACAAGCTCACCTACGCGGGCAACCCCGAAAACCTGGCATCCCTGGCCGGCAATCCCAATCACCAATTGGTGGTGGGCGACATCGGCGACACCAAGCTCGTCGCCGAGCTGCTCGCCAAGCACAAACCGCGCGCCGTGCTGAACTTCGCCGCCGAATCGCACGTGGACCGCTCCATCCACGGCCCCGGCGAATTCATCCAGACCAACATCGTCGGCACCTTCCACCTGCTGGAAGCCGTGCGCGCCTACTGGTCCGAATTGCCCGCGCAGGAAAAGCAGGACTTCCGCTTCCTGCACGTCTCGACCGACGAAGTCTACGGTTCGCTCGCCAAGGACGACCCGGCCTTCCGCGAAACGAACCCCTACGAGCCCAACAGCCCCTATTCCGCCAGCAAGGCCGCCAGCGACCACCTGGTCCGCGCGTACCACCACACGTACGGCCTGCCGGTGCTCACGACCAACTGCTCGAACAACTACGGGCCGTACCACTTCCCCGAAAAGCTCATCCCGCTGGTCATCCACAATGCCCTGGCCGGCAAGCCGCTGCCCATCTACGGCGACGGCCAGCAGATCCGCGATTGGCTCTACGTGAAGGACCATTGCAGCGCCATCCGCCGCGTGCTGGACAAGGGCGTGCTGGGCGAAACCTACAACGTGGGCGGCTGGAACGAAAAGGCCAACCTGGACGTCGTGAATACGCTGTGCGAGCTGCTCGACGAGCTCAGCCCGCGCGCTGACGGCCAGTCCTACAAGCAGCAGATCACCTTCGTGAAGGACCGCCCCGGCCACGACCGCCGCTACGCGATCGACGCCGGCAAACTGGAACGCGAACTGGGCTGGAAGCCGGCGGAGACCTTCGATTCTGGGATCCGCAAGACCGTGGAATGGTACCTGGCCAACCAGGATTGGGTCGGCAATATCACCAGCGGCACCTATCGCGACTGGGTCAACACCCAGTACAACGGCTGAGAGCTCGACGGGCTCGCCCTTCACAAGGAGTGAAGCCAATATTGACATGAGTGTTTCGCCAATTCAATTCCCGTACCCGCTCGCAACGCAGCGGGCGAGGGCGCTTCTCTTCAACCAGATCTCTCATGGATGGCACGATGAGCCATAACGTCGCTATCCTCCTCTGCACATATCAAGGCGGCCCGTACCTTGCGGAGCAGCTGGAATCTTTCGGCGCACAAACGCACACGGCATGGACTGTCTGGGCATCGGACGACGGTTCCCGGGACACTACTCATGACGTCCTCAAGTCCTACCAACAGACTTGGGGGCCAGATCGATTGTTGGTCCGAGCAGGGCCACGCAAAGGGTTTGCGGCGAATTTCATGTCCCTCGTTTGCCGCGAAGAAATCGTTGCTGATTATTATGCGATGTCGGACCAAGACGACCTCTGGCACGCTGACAAGCTTGAGCGGGCTGTCCAATGGCTAAACACAGTCCCCTCGGACGTTCCAGCGTTATATTGCACGAGGACGGAACTGGTCGATGAGGGAGGCGGAAAGCTCGGGTACTCGCCACTGTTCACGCGTCCGCCATCCTTCAGAAACGCCTTGGTCCAGAACGTGGCCGGCGGCAATACTATGGTCTTCAACCACGCGGCGCGCGAGTTGTTAAAAGCGGCCGGTCCTGACGTGAAGATTGCCGCTCACGATTGGTGGGTCTATATCGTGGTTAGCGGCTGCGGCGGCAAAGTTTTTTACGACCCCACCCCGTCGTTACTTTATCGACAACACGCGGAGAACTTGATCGGCGCCAACACTGGTGTACGCGCGCGGATTGAGAGGATCGGTAAGCTGTTCCGAGGCCATTTGAAGACATGGACAGATCAGCATGTTGTCGCGCTGGAGCCCATTATCGCCAGCTTGTCGCGCGACAACCTGTCTACGTTCGAACGGTTCACCTCGGCACGCAAGCGCAGCCTGATCCCCCGCGTGTTTGGAATCTGGCGTTCTGGAATATATCGACAGACTCCGCTTGGCAACCTCGGACTATTGATCGCGGCGATTCTCAATCGAATCTAGGATCCTTATGAAGATTCTTTTGTTGGGTAAGACCGGACAAGTCGGCATCGAACTGCAGCGCACGCTGCTTCCGCTGGGCGAGTTGATCGCGTTGGGTCGCGCAGAGGCCGACCTCGCTAGGCCGACGACCTTGCTCGAAGTATTGGAAGCACACTCGCCGGACGTGATCGTCAACGCCGCCGCTTACACCGCTGTCGACAAGGCAGAAGCCAATTCGGAGATGGCGCACGCCATCAACGCGGAGTCCGTGTCAGTGATCGCACAGTATGCAAGAGCACGCGATGCGCTGCTAGTGCATTATTCAACGGACTATGTTTTTGACGGCGCCAAAGCTTCGCCCTACGAACCAGCGGATACCACTAACCCGCTGAGCGTTTACGGGCGCACCAAACGCGAAGGGGAAGAGGCTATCGTGGCCAGCGGCTGCCGATTCCTGCTCCTTCGAACGAGCTGGGTGTTCTCCGCGCACGGAAGCAATTTCCTTAAGACGATATTGCGCCTGGCCAAGGAACGTGATGAATTGAACATCGTCGACGACCAGTATGGCGCACCGACCTCTGCGGAACTGATCGCCGACGTAACCGCGCTTGCCATTACGGGTCATCGCCAAGGGCTCTGCAACACTGGAATTTATCATCTGACCGCTGCGGGGCAAACTACATGGCATGGCTTCGCATGCCATATCGTCGCCCGTGCTGCCGCGAACGGTGCGAGGATCAGAGCTACGCCTGAGTTGATCCGGCCCATCCCCACGGAAGCTTACCCCTTGCCCGCGCGCCGTCCCAAGAATTCGCGCCTGGGCACATCCGCGCTGAGCGATGCGTTGCTGCTCCAGTTCCCCGATTGGACTGTCCATGCGAACCGCACCGTGGATCAAATGACGACATCGATGGAGTATCCCCTATGAAACGTAAAGGCATCATTCTGGCCGGAGGGTCCGGCACACGCCTGCATCCGGCCACGCTTGCGATCAGCAAACAATTACTGCCTGTCTACGACAAACCGATGATCTATTATCCCCTCAGCACCCTGATGCTGACGGGAATTCAGGACATTCTGATCATCTCAACGCCGCAAGACATCCCGCGATTTCAACAGCTGTTGGGCTCTGGGGAACAGTGGGGACTCAACCTGCAATATGCAGTGCAACCCTCTCCGGATGGCTTGGCGCAGGCGTTCATCATCGGTGAATCGTTCCTGAATAACTCGCCCTCTGCGCTCGTGCTTGGCGACAATATTTATTATGGCCACGACTTTGCAAGCCTGCTCGCCAGCGCTAATGAGCGCTCCGCTGGCGCGAGCGTATTTGCATACCATGTGCACGATCCCGAGCGTTACGGAGTGGCGGAATTCGACTCCAACGGCAAAGTTCTTTCCATCGAAGAAAAACCCTCGGCACCCAAATCCAACTATGCCGTGACCGGCCTTTATTTCTATGATCGGCAAGTCGTGGATATCGCCAAGCAGATAAAACCATCACCGCGCGGCGAACTGGAAATCACTGATGTCAATCTCGCCTATCTTGAACAAGGCAACCTCTCCGTCGAAATCATGGGCCGGGGGTATGCCTGGCTGGATACCGGGACGCACGAATCACTGCTGGAAGCGAGCCAGTTCATCTCAACCCTGGAAAACCGCCAGGGCCTGAAAGTGGCGTGTCCAGAAGAGATTGCTTATCGGCAGGGGTGGATTACTGGCGAGCAACTAGACGAATTGGCCACGCCCCTCCAAAAAACAGGCTACGGCCAATACCTGAAGCGCCTCCTCCTTGAAAGGATATACTGATGAGAGCCTTCTCTCTAGAAATTCCAGAAGTTAAGGTCATTGAACCCAGGATCTTCCAGGATGAGCGCGGATATTTCTTTGAGAGTTTCAATCATCGTAATTTCGAGGCCGCTATCGGCCAAAAGGTCGAATTCGTTCAGGACAACCAGTCCTTGTCAGTGAGGAACGTGCTGCGAGGCCTGCACTATCAGATTGAGAACGCACAAGGAAAGCTTCTGCGGGTGATATCCGGGGAAGTATTCGATGTTGCGGTGGACATCCGCAGATCGTCGCCGACATTTGGAAAATGGGTTGGGGAGATTTTGTCTGCCGACAACAAGCGCCAGCTTTGGATCCCGCAGGGCTTCGCACATGGATTTCTGGTCATGTCGGACACAGCAGAGGTTTTATATAAGACCACGGACTATTACGCGCCTCAGCATGAACGCTGCATCGCGTGGAATGACGAAGCACTGGATATCCAATGGCCGATTGACAGTCATCCAATACTGTCGAAATCCGACGACCAGGGGACTCCCTTTAATTCATCGGAATTATTCGAATGAGTTCGATTTTTGTGACTGGCGGCGCAGGCTACATCGGCACGCATACGTGCCTGGAATTGCTGCAGGCAGGCCATAAAGTATTCGTATATGACAACCTCTCAAACAGCAGCCGCTTGGGGCTCGAGCGAGTAGAGCGCATTACGAACACGAGTATCGAATTCATAGAAGGCGACGTTACAGACGCCAACGCATTGACGCGAGCCCTGCAGCATTCTCAATGCGAATCTGTGATCCACTTTGCCGGACTGAAGGCCGTTGGTGAGTCGGTCACCAATCCCTTGGCGTACTACCACAACAATGTCGTAGGCACCCTCACATTGTTGAGGGCGATGCTGGCGGTCGGCTTAAAGAAACTGGTTTTCAGTTCATCGGCGACTGTCTATGGCGAACCGCAATTGCTGCCCATCGACGAGGCGCATCCGCTGTCGGCAACGAATCCTTATGGTCGTACCAAACTGGTCGCTGAAGATATGCTGCGCGACCACTTCCGAGCCTATCCGGATTGGAATATCACCATCTTGCGGTACTTCAATCCCGTTGGCGCCCACGAAAGCGGACTGATCGGCGAAGATCCGAAAGATACGCCGAATAATCTGATGCCATATATTGCCCAGGTTGCGATTGGGCTCCGTGACAGGCTGAATATTTGGGGCAACGACTATCCCACAGCGGACGGCAC
The DNA here is from genome assembly GCF_900108985.1 of Achromobacter sp. NFACC18-2. Taxonomy (NCBI): domain Bacteria; kingdom Pseudomonadati; phylum Pseudomonadota; class Betaproteobacteria; order Burkholderiales; family Alcaligenaceae; genus Achromobacter; species Achromobacter sp. NFACC18-2. Next base: position 230,540 of record NZ_FNYM01000006.1, read on the forward strand.
GGGCGTGCGAGACTACATACACGTCGTCGACCTGGCCATTGGACACGTAAAAGCGATAGCGACCCCGACGCCATCGCAATGCATCGAGCTCAATTTGGGCACAGGCAGAGGATATAGCGTCCTAGAGGTACTGCGTGCGTTCGAGCTAGCCAGTGGCAAAGCGATTCCGCACGAATTTTTCCCTCGACGACCGGGCGACGTTGCAGCTTGCTACGCCAGTACCAAGCAAGCCGAGTCTATTTTGCAGTGGCGCGCCGAGAGGAATCTGGAGGATATGTGCGTGGACCACTGGCGCTGGCAGCATCTGAACCCTGCGGGGTACGGTTCAAACAACGATTTCGCGAGTAAACATGCAACGTAACAGCGGCAGCCCGGTTGCACTGGCCAAAAGTCTTTGGCAAAACCGCAGCCTGATCAAGACACTGGTCAAGCGCGACGTCCTTGGCCGATACAAGGGTTCTTTTCTCGGAATCGTTTGGTCATTCTTCAATCCGGTTTTCATGCTGCTCGTATACACGTTCATGTTCAGCGTGGTATTCAAGTCGAGGTGGCCGGGCGGAAGTGAATCGAAAACGCAGTTCGCGATAATTTTGTTCGCGGGCCTGATGGTATTCAACCTCTTTGCCGAAGTGCTCAACAGGGCGCCCAGTCTGATCTTGGCGAATGCGAACTACGTCAAGAAGGTGATTTTCCCCCTGGAAATCCTGCCAGTCGTCGCCCTTGGGGCTGCTCTTTTTCACTTTCTGATCAGCATGAGCGTCTGGTTGCTTTTTTATCTTATCTTTCTAGGGATTCCACCAGCGACCGCATTGCTCTTGCCCATAATAGTGTTTCCCCTCTTGCTCTTCACCTTGGGAATTACCTGGATTTTGGCATCACTAGGCGTCTTTCTGCGAGATGTGGGCCAGGTGATTAGCATTCTGACCATGGCCTTGATGTTTTTATCGCCGATTTTCTACCCGATCTCTGCCTTACCTGCCCAGTATCAGGAGTTCATGGTAATGAACCCGATGACTCCCGTCGTTGAAGCGGTGCGGAACGCCCTGATCTGGGGAAAGACTCCCGAGTGGCTGCAATACGGTGTCTATACACTTATAGCCGCCCTGATTGCATGGTTGGGATTTGCCTGGTTTCAAAAAATGCGGAAGGGATTTGCTGATGTCCTCTAATACTGCAATTACGGTAGAGAATCTTAGCAAATGCTATCAAATCTACTCCTCACCCCGGGATAGATTGAAGCAGTTTTTCATTCCTCACGTCCAACGCGCGATGGGAAAGCCGCCTAGCCACTACTTCAAGGAGTTTTGGGCGCTGCGTGACGTTTCCTTCGAAGTAAAGAAGGGCGAAAGTGTCGGGATTCTGGGGCGCAACGGGTCCGGCAAGTCCACCCTGCTGCAGATGATTTGCGGCACGCTGTCGCCATCAGCGGGCAGCGTTCAAACCACGGGCCGTATTGCGGCGTTGCTCGAACTGGGTTCAGGATTCAATCCTGAATTCACTGGCCGAGAAAACGTCTATATGAACGGCGCCCTGCTCGGATTGAATAGCGAACAGATCGACGAAAGATTCGACGCCATCGCATCGTTCGCGGATATCGGCGATTTTCTCGATCAGCCGGTAAAAACTTATTCAAGCGGCATGCTGATTCGGTTGGCCTTTGCCGTCCAGGTACAGGTTGAACCCGATATCCTGGTGGTCGACGAAGCGCTGGCTGTTGGCGATGCGCTATTCCAGAAGCGTTGTTTCCGGCGTATCGAAAAGCTGGTAGCCGATGGAACGACATTGCTTTTCGTCTCTCATGATCAGGAAAGCGTCCGGACACTTACCAGCCGCGCGCTCCTCCTTAAGCAGGGGCGGACCGTCACGTGGGGGAAATCCTCCGACGTGGTCCTGGAGTACCGACGCCAACTTCACGACGAAGAATCGTCGTACTTCACCGCAGCCACGAAGCAACTTGCAGCCAAGGCCCAGGCTGCGATAGCGCCAGCGGCGCCGGGAGCCGCTTCGGATCAACCCCAAGATGAAGGCGCAGGAGCGCCGGCCCCTTCAGTGCGCTCCGACAAGCTCACCTTTGGCGATGGAGAAGTCACAATCGTAAAGGTGGAAACCTTGAACGGCGACGGGCAGGAATCAACCGTATTCTTCCCGGGCGACACGCTTCGCATACGGATTTCGTGCGAAGTTTCGAGTCCCATTACCAACTTGAACGTCGGTGTGAGAATCAGAAACAAGGAAGGCATCAAGATTTACTCGTGGGGCACGCTAAACCAGGACATGCGATCCAGGGCATCTGCCTCCTCTGCACCGCTATTCTGGGATCAGAAATTTTCTGCTGGCGAGGCTTTCACGGTCGAGCTCTCGTGTGATTCACCGCTGGGCATGAATTTATACGAAATTCAGGCAACGGTAACCCATGAAGAAACCCCGGACTACATGGGACAACGCATGTTGCATTGGATCGATGAAGCCGCTTTTTTCCAGATTTTGATGAATCGTGACGAGAACTTTTTTGGTGGGGTGGCGGATTTGAGGATGAATGCATCATGGTAAATAAAAAGGCACCCCTAGCGGAAGTGTCACACAGCAAGCCCACAGCACTTGGGGGCATCGATCGTGTGATTCGTACATGCGGAATGTCGAAGGTTTTGAGCCTCGGCAAAACCAGTTCAGCTCACGTGGCGGAATTACTGAAGCAGGGCGTAGAGGCTGTTGGCCTGAACCAGACCCCAGCGGCTGCAGCTGACGGCGCCGACGGAATCGCAGACGCAGCCCAATCCGGCCCGGTTGCGCCATTGCCGTTTCAAGACAACGAATTTGGTACTGTCCTCGTCGTCGACTACCTGGAATACTTGCACACCGACCACATCGCGCAAGCACTGTCCGAGATCCGCCGCGTGGCTCAGCGTTATGTCTGGCTCCAAGTGGCGACTACCCACGTTGAACAGGGTCCAGCTCGCTTGACCGTTCAAAATCGCGCATGGTGGGAGCGCATGTGTTTCCAGGTCGGCTTCAGGAAGCATCCGGCGTACTACGCAGTGAATGACTATGAGGGCTTGAATGACGACGGCGCTTCGATCTGCATATTGCTCGAGCGCATGCCGGAAGCCGCTGAGGCTGCGTATCCTCTTTCTTCCTTGGATGAAGAGCGCAGCCTGCATATGGATATGTTCCGAGATACTGGGACTCGTTCAGATGCGCACGTCGGACGTTACCACTTCGCCTCAAAGTATGTCAGGCCCGGCGATGTCGTGCTGGATGCCGCGTGTGGCCTTGGATATGGCACATATACTCTGAAAGGTCTGACCGCCGGGTCATCATTCCGGGGGATCGACGGTAGCGCCTCGGCCATCGCGTACGCAAATACATGTTACGGTCAAGACCAATCCATTGCGTTTTCTGAAGGCTTTCTTCCCGAATGTCTGCACGACATTCCGGACAATAGCGTCGATGTTGTCGTCTGCTTTGAGACGTTGGAACATGTGGAACGCCCCGTCGACCTCCTGAAGGAATTCCACCGAATTCTGAGTCCTGGCGGAAGAATTATTTCAAGCGTTCCTAATGACTGGAGCGACGAGACGGGCGAGGACCCTAATCCATATCATTTCCACGTTTACGACCTTCCTAAATTCACCTCCCAGATGGAAGGCTATTTTGACGTGGAACACCTGTTCGGCCAGACTGCCGATAGGGTGAAACTCGCAAACGGAAAATGCGAGTGGGAAAAGCGCCCCCGTCAGCTTCGAGAAATTCCTCTCGGTCGCAACGAGGACGTCGAGTTTGAGTGGCTTTTGGCGGTTGCCGCCAAGTCTCCGATATCTGGCGGCGATGTCCCTTATATTGACAAGAGCTACAGCAGCGAAGAGTGCCTCTCAACGGGCAACGCATTGGCGTTCTCTCGAGATTACGCTAATCCATGGTTAATCCGAAGCCTGGTGGCGATGGGGTCTCGAACTTCGAATGCACTGCTTCGGGAAAAGTGGGCCCGGCAGACGCTCGACGGATGTGCTCCGGACGGTCCGGATGCGGGAGCCGCACTTTGTGTACTCGCCTATCTCGCCCTCAATCGACAGGCAGTCCTTGAGGATGCGCTTAGCGAGTCAATTGATCGATATATTACGGCTGTTGATTCCGCAAACAACCCGAGCGTCCTGCGCTGGAAGGTTTCTCTTGCATACGTTCAAGCGCTACTCTCGTTAAGTTTCGGCCACCGTGAAGCGGCAAAAAGACAGCTTCAATGGGTGCTCGATGCGAACGTCGCAAGCTTCAGCGTTACATTGCTCACCAAGCCTGCACAGGCTGGATATTTGCTCGGCCTTTTGGAAGCGGTGGATGGGGACCTCACTGCTGCCAGACGAATCTGGCGGCAAACAGCCGTTGAAGTGCAGAGTGCCATGGCACAGTACTTTTCTGCGGCCAACTTGACCCCGGCTCCGTTTGTTCTGCGCGAGACGTCGACCGCAATGCTATTCTGTGGACGAATATTGGCGGCAGATAAGTACGCGGACAAGCTGAAAAACTCGCCTGCGGCCTTCTTTACAAATGCGGTAAACGACTACCTCTCCGAGATTGAGCGCTTGACTTCACTTGCTCTCAGGCTCGAGGACCAGTTGCTCGGGCGGTCCAAAGATAATACTTACAGTGGTGCTTTGGCATCGCAGGCCGTACAGTTGACCGAAACAAAGAAGTATGTGGTAGCGCTAGAGCAAAGCCGCAATGAGCAGATGACTCAGATTGCCGAGTTGCGTCAGTATATTGCTGATCTTGAGGAAAACCGCTCAGCGCTGATGAAACAATTAAGAGGTCGCTAAGCCGAGAATTCGATTCAGATGCGGCTGCATCAAGGCACGACTTGTGCACCAGCCACTTGAATTCGTTTGATGCCTACGAGATGTTGGCCGCTCGCGTACTGAAATTTCAAAATAATCGGATTGATCATAAATGAAGAGTCTAAACGTCTGGATCGTAACGTCCGAATTTCCGCCCATGTACGGGGGCGGAATTAGTACTTACTGCCGAGAGGCCGGCTTGGCCTGGGCAGAGTCCGGGCATTCGGTCACGGTGTTTACGCGGGCGAATCCTGGGCAGGCCGACGTCAGCAAGGAATCACTCCAAGACCGGTTTGACCTTGTTCGCGTGCCAGTGGTGGCGGAGCCTAAATTACAGGCTGCACTTGGATACTGGCATTTGATGTCATACTGCATCGCCGAGGAAATCATCAGTCGGATCAGGGCATCGGGAATCACCCCTGACATGATCGAGGTCCAGGACTACGGCGCGATGGCGTATTTCCTGCTGAAACAAAAGCTGGCGGGCGCGCGTGAGTTGGCTTCCACCAGGATTGTCATCTATTCCCATACGCCAGTTTTTGAACTCGCCCAGGTCAACCAGGAGCCTTCTTATCTCTTTCCCAATTATTGGTTGGGGCAATGTGAAAAATTTTGCCTGAGAGCGGCTGACGCCGTGCTTAGTCCTTCGGAGTTCCTGAAAGACAAGATACAGCAGCATACTGACAAGCCAATCGAGGTCATCCCGTATCCCCACTTTCAGACGAAGTCTGAACCCCGCAACGCCTCGACCGGCACGCCGGAATTCGACTGCGTTTACCTTGGAAGATTGGAGTATCGAAAAGGAGTAGTTCAGCTTCTCAGCGCATTCAAAACGCTCTGGGAGGCTGGGCACAAGATACGTCTACGCATGGTGGGAGGCGATACGCATTGGTCCCCCAAGCAGATCAGCATGAAAACTTATATCCAGAGTAGATATTTGTCTTTCATCGATGATGGACTGCTCACGTTGTCGGAGCCGGTTCCGACGGACCAGTTGCCCGGGATTTTCGCTTCAGCGCGCGTCGTCGTCGTGCCGTCGATATACGAAAACTATCCCTACGTCTGCATGCAGGCCATGGAACTGGGAATGCCAGTCGTTGTCTCGAAGTCCGGCGGTCAAGCGGAGATGGTGGGGCCCGGCTCGTCTTGCGGATGGGTGTTTGATTGGGATCAGCCCAATAGCTTTCAAGAAACCATTCAGCAAGCGCTGGCTTGCTCGCCAGCACAGTTGGAGACGGTTGGGGCCAATGGCAGGACGAGAATCCGGGAACTGTGCTCGGTGTCCAACTTCATCCAGCAGCGGACACAGCATTTGGCTCGCACGATCGCGAGCTCCGAGTCCAATGCCCCGAGGTATCCATTCGCGCACGAGGACGTCAAGGTCGATCGACCTGCACCTGTCGAATCCGAGGACCCGATTAGCGTTTCAGGACGGATTTCTGTTGTCGTACCCTTCTACAACCTGGCTGCATACCTCCCCGAGACGCTGGCCAGTGTCGCAGCCAGCGATTATCAGGATATCGAGATCGTCATAGTGAATGACGGCAGTACCGACTCTGACGCCATTGAGCTGTTGGCTAAACTACGCCAGACAAGTCCACATATCCGCATTCTGGACATCGAGAATGGCGGTCTAGCCAACGCCCGCAATGTTGGCGCTCGCGCCGCGACGGGCGAGTACATCGCATTCTTGGACGCAGATGACTGCGTCATGCCGACCTATTACTCTCAATGCGCGCATATCCTGAATAGGTTCCACAACGTATCCTTTGTGTACTCATGGCTGAATTATGTGGGTGAAAGCGAGGGATACTGGCTCAATTTCGACACTGAGTTTCCTTACTTTCTGGCGGCCAATATGCTCGCAGCGTTCCAGGTTGTGCGCAAAAAAGATTTCCTGGAAGCCGGCATTAATGATCAAGAGATGATGTTCGGAATGGAGGACTTTGAGGCATGGCTTCGGATGGCCAGCCTCGGCTACAAGGGCGTATCCATTCCAAAACCGCTCGTAAACTATCGAGTGCGCCACAACTCCATGGCGCGACAGTTCCGGCGGAGCACTGTTCTTTATATGTATGAGCAGATGGCCAAGAAGAACCCGGCGATTTATAAGCGGTTTGGTGACGAACTTTTTATGCTGATGAATGCCAACGGCCCCGGCTACCTTTGGAACAACCCCACCATGACCTACCCAGCCATCGGATATATCGGCGATGGCGCGATTACTGCTGCAGAAAGCACTGCGGTTGCGACGGAGTTCAGTGCCGGCGACTTGATGCGTCTGAAGGCTTTGGCCTCAAGGCCTTTCATGGCGAGAATCATCCGGCTGGTTCTTTCTTTTAAGGCCGACAAATGGTTCAAGCGATGACTGACAATACGACGCCTCTTCGTTGCCTCGTGCTCGGTGGACGCGGCTTTGTGGGCTCTCATCTCGTAGATGGCCTGCTCGCGGCGGGACACCGCGTTCGTAGTTTTGGACGCCTGCATACCGGCCATCATGAACCTCGCGAGGGGCTCGAGTACTTCGATGGAAATTTTGAGAATCTGGACGACGTGAGGTCGGCGTTGGATGGCTGCGACATCTGCTACCACCTGATTTCCACAACCCTGCCGAAGTCGTCGAATGGAGATCCTTGCTATGACATCGAGAGCAATCTTATTGGCACCGTTCGCCTGCTGAACGCTGCCGTCGATAAAGGCGTCAAGAAAATCGTTTTTACCTCTTCCGGCGGCACGGTGTACGGGAATCCTCGATTTACGCCAATCCCGGAAAACCACCCTACTGATCCCATCTGCTCGTATGGAATTACCAAACTAGCCGTTGAAAAGTACCTGGAAATGTTCCGCACCTTGCATGGTCTGGAATACCAGGTGTTGCGCTTGGCCAATCCTTATGGCGAGCGGCAACTGACGCGCGGCAACCAGGGTGTAGTTGCAATATTCCTTGGCAAGATCATCAGGGGCGAATGCGTCGAAGTCTGGGGGGACGGATCTTCTGTCCGCGATTATCTCCACATTTCCGACGTTACACGCGCATTAATCCGGAGCATTGATCCGGGAGCTACGCCAGAGCGGGTACTTAATATTGGCTCGGGTATCGGAGTGTCCGTAAACGAACTTCTGGAGTCTATAGAGTCGGTGACCGGCCGCGTTGCTGATCGAAAGTATCTGCCGCCTCGCGCGTTTGACGTCCCTTCCAATGTATTGGACATTTCAGCTGCGTACCGCTCGCTCGGTTGGGCACCCCAAGTGCCTTTTATTGAAGGCATCTCCCGGTTCGCACGTTGGCTGGCGGACAATCCTCACGCGATTTAGATTTGCAGCGACCGGTCGTTCTTCGCGTATTGCCGCACTTCCTCGCCGTCTTTCCAGAGGGTAGCTTTTGGCAGACCGGAATCGGAATCTCACACATAGGCAAGTGGGCTTGGCATTCGCTAATTGTGGACATCGCCTTGCCGGGCATGCTTCAGAATACCCCAACTTTTTGGCAGGCTAAGTAAAAAGCGAATCTGGTACGCTGCAAATACAACGTACGTCGGAAAAAGATACCTAAAAGTCGCGGCTTGATTAAGCACAAAGAAGCTTCCTAGATAAGCCGCCGCCAGGGTGATCAATATCTTATCGTAGCGACCGTATCTGCCCCAGCTCAAAAACATCACTACCGCAGAAATCGGGATCCACAGGACGGGAAGCAATAGTATTCCGAAGACCTCTTGCGCTCGATTCAGAGTCTCAAGCGCCCTGGGACCGAAAGTTGTGGATGCGCAAGTTTGGACGTGGCCATTGAGCAGCGGCCACGGTGTGACGCAGGCTATGCGGACAGGAAGATAGCCGGGGCATAACCCGATCATGCATTCGTAAATCCTGATTTTTGTTTTTGCATAAAGGATGGGGTGGTTAATAACCATCTGCAACCAACGCGACTTAATCTCGGCGGAGTGTTGCATTATGGCGGTGGTTGATACAGCCGCATCGTCTCCCCAGATCAAGGTGTCGATCGTTACGAACGAATGCCGACGTGCCGCGATATCCGTATCCGCGATGCCATCGAGTGTCAATGTCGGATCCATCGGCATGCCACTTTCCTTAGCCAATCTGATCGCCCCAACCAATTCCCACGCGGGCGCAGACGCGGAGCTGTCCGGTCCCTCGAAGCCTACTATGGGCGGAACGAATTTAATGATTGCCAGGGCTCCGATCGTAATCGCGATGAATGCCGCCTTCACTCCCTTCGTCGGCCCCTTCAGCCGCACAATAAAAAACCAAACGAAGGGCACAAGAACCAGAGAATTTTGTCGAAATCCGAATAGAACAACGCAAGAGAATAAAAATACAACGGCAGGGATTACCCGTCGATGCCGCTCGAAGGAATGGAAGCAACCCACGACAACCAAAATCGCAGCTAGCGTCCATACGTCCGGAACGATGAAACTCGCGAAGACGAAGACCACTGGAATCATGAACACCATGGCGACCCACCAAGGCCGCTGGCCGGACGAAAAATGGATCCAGGCGAATCCGCCGAACATCAGGTAGGCAATCTGCGCGAGGAGGAAGTATGGCGGACCGAGACCCGTTGCGGCGAATGGCAACATGAACCAGGTCATCGTTGGGGCGAGCCATAGCTCGAGACCCCACCAAATATCAAGTTGGCCCACTACCGTGTACACGCCCGCCCATCTCGTCATCGTGTCCGACATGACGATACCGGGCAGAAAGAAACTGGCCGAAAGGACCAGCACGGCGGCAAATAACAAGGCGGGTGCTTGCTTGCCAGAACCCATCGGCACGCCCTTTGTTTGGTTGAACATGCTTGTTATCCGCATTGAATATGCGCTGACGGTAAAATTAGGCTATCAAGAAGTTTGTCTTCTGCAGTAACCACTCTGCTTCCCCTCACATCATCGCGGGGCGTACAAATTCAGGCATGCGCGCAATAGAATTGTCAGGACCTTTAGGTTGCCTTTAAAACTTGTTATTTTTGTGGGCACCTCTCCTTTTGGATAACGCCGGATTGTCGGGATCTCCAGGCAGCGATATCCAAGTTTCGGAACGCGATGCGACAAATACGCCAGCAATTCATACGTCGTGAAGACATCACGAAATGGCGCGACTCTGGGATCGAGGAGCATTCGCCTGCTGTAGGCGCGAAACCCCTGTGTGGTATCGGTCCACTTAAAGCCAGAGAACAGACTCAGCAGTGGAGCATGGATATGGCGAATCGCGAAATCGCGTGATTTTGGCGTATTTTCCGCTCTGCCTCCCGGTATAAATCGCGAGGCCTGGACGAAATCAACTTCTTGCTCAAGCGCCTCGATGAAACGAGGAATGGCCTCCGGATCATCCTTGTCGTTTCCATCGATGCTGATGATGCCTTCGTAACCCTGATCGAGCGCAAATGCATACACACAGCGGAGTTGTGAGCTCAGCTGCCCCGGCCCGGTTTTGACCAAAAGCCCACGAACACCCTGCCGTTGCAGCGAGTCGATTTGCAGCGATCCATCAGTGCTTCCACCGTCGACGATGATGATATCTGCAAAATCGTCAATCCTTTGATCCGCCATCTTGGACAGCAGGCTATTGATTCGGCCTCCTTCGTTAATAACGGGAATTGCAACGCACCAGGAATGTCGGCGTCCGCGCCATAACTGCGTTTCGTAGGTCGGAACTTGCCAGCCCGCGCGGACGGCTGGGGAAATATTGGATTTCATTGCGCTTCCGCTGCCTTAGCCCACCCGGGCCGTTATAAGTGCAACACCGGCGATCACCAATGCAATACCAACCGCGGTCGTCCATGGGAACGCCTCTCGGAATATCGCTGCCGAGCATAGGGCTACCGTAGCGATCGCTCCGGCGGTCAGCACGGGATGGGCCACGTTGAGTGGCAAGCGGGCCAACGCCGCGGCGTAGAGCAGGAAAGCCACGCCATAAAGACCGAGTCCCAGCCAAAAAGGCCAATTCTGCAACGCAGCCATCGGCGCGCTTAAGGACGGAAATTTTCGGGGTGGCAGCATGGCTATCTTAATCAACACGCTAGCGGACGCGTTCGCTGCGATGCCAAGAATCAAGACGATCCACTTCATCCTTGAACCCCAATACTCTTGACTCGGTAGTGCTGTATCGCCACATCCAGAGCGCGCTCAATCGACGTTAGGTGCGCTTCGTTCTTGGTTGCCAGCATTTCGATGGAGACGAGGTGATCGGGCAGATATTTATTCAACGCAGCAGCCATCTTGGCATGGTCGACCCCACCGTCCCCCAGTGGTACCAACCCTGGCTCGCTCGCGTGAACGTGGCACACATGGGCCGAGCACTTCTGAAGAACTGCCAAAGCGTCCTCCCCATTGACGGCGAGCGCTCCTGTGTCGAACTGCATCCCAATAGCTTTGTGGCCCAACTGCTGCACGACTTGCAGCGTTTCAGCGCAAGAGGTCATAAAGTTGGCGCCATAACACGTCGGATTGGGCTCCAAGCAGATGACCACTCCGTGGTAATCAGCAATATCCCCTAGCCGGCTGAAAAAGGACATCGCGACTTCCATGGCTTCTTGGTCGTTCAGCCCTGAACGGTCCCTGTTCTTGGGCGAACCAAAGACGATTCGCCCTGCCCCCAGGCCCGCTCCGATCCGGCATACCGCTGCAAGGTGACGGAGCATCGCCTCCTGGGATCCTGGGGTGCCAAACACATTCAAACCCGTGGTACCAAACAGCAGCGCTTGCATGCCCGTGAGTTCGATGCCGCGGTCGGCCCACCACGCTCTCACGCGAGCGATGTCATCATCAGCCGCCGTTTGAGGCTGGGCGAAGTACTTGCCTGGAGCGACATCGATGGCATCGATACCGAAGCGGTGAAGCAAACCCGCGATCGCCTCATCTTCCGTGGTCTCCCACGCAATATTGGAGATGGCGAGCCTCATGATTGCACGCCCGAAGCGGCTCTGTCCGCTAATGGCTCGGATTGCGCATAGGACCTGATCGCCTGAATGGTGTCACAAGCAGAGTATTGATAAGGACCATCCCCCTCGAAGGCCTGAGCGTGGATGGTTCTCATATCGTAGCTGGCCGGCACGCCGGGCAACTGGTTATCGAACGTCTTTCCGAAGCCCTGTTTTGAGGCTTCAGCCACGCTGATTGGTGCGGCAGTGAGATGAATGAGCTTTAAGCCGGCCTGTAGCGCGATTTGAATGTCGTACCAGAGGTTTACCATTGGGTAGAACTGGAACACCCCCCGACTCTCGATCAAGTGCAAATTGTTCGAGTTTAGTAGGTCGTAAATGACGTTTTTCCGCAATCCTGGACCTACAAGCCCGGGGAGGCGCACTATAAGATGGCTTGAGAACTGAGATTCGACATACTTTTCGAGCAACCGACGATGGAATCCGTAGGGGTGAAGCCCTGACTCATCCACCGGAGTCTCTTCATTTACAGCCACGGGCTCTTTGAATACGTCCACGGTACTTATTAGAACAAAGGTCTTGCACCGAACAGTTTCAAGGCGCGCAATCAGTTCTTCTATTTGTTTTAGATCTGCCTCGGGGTCGCGGTTTGCGATCCACTTCTGCGCTGGCGCGCCGGCGCACGCAACCATGTCGAACGATTTCATCTCTATATCGCCGATGTTGTTGGAACGATAAAGCGATGCAAAAGATGCTTGCTTAAGAAGTGTGGATCCCACGAATCCTGAATAGCCAATCAACGCGTTGTTCATGTCATTGCTCCGGATGCACCGCGCTTCGCTCCCGTCGAGAATGCGAGATCTTCCGCATCCAATTTCTCAAGAACGTCATAAATGTTGTCGATCTTGCCGCCCAGCACAGAAAAGCACCCCGGCAATTTCAAATGCTTTTCAAATAGAATCGGTCTGCCATCGTCACCCTCGTTCTTCATCAATACAGTCTTTATCTCGAACATCGACTCGACATACCTGGCGTCAAGTATCGCCGGCATATAGCGGCCCACGTCCCGAACCATGCGATCGACTCGCGAAGCGCGTTCATACTCACCCAACCTCTGGTACGGATTGACACCCCGTTCATCGTTCCAGTGCATGTGAGGCGTATAACGCACATGCGAAAGGGTGTGCAGCCCCCGAGCAGGGAATGGCATCAATGAGAAGAATGGTCCGTCCATGACTGTGATGCCCAGGCCGGAAAGCGGAGCAGGAGCCTCCACCAGCGCCATTTCGGTGATCTCCTGCTTCAGGCGGGTCCGCGTGCCAGGAAAGTCGCCGCCGAACTGATTCAAGGCGCTATAGGTACAGTTGAAGACATACTGGCTGTTGAGCAATTCTTCAGACGCGTCCGCATGGGTCAAGGCCACCTGCAATGACTGGTTTGGTCCTTTGGAAATCGCGGTCGCGCAGGTTTGGAGGCGGATTCGTACTCCACAATCCTGCAGCTCCCTTGCTGCCCAATTGGCTAACTTGGTCGCATCAAACGCATATTCTTTTACCAGGAACACATCCTCGATCAAGCCCGGCTCAAACAAGGCTCGGAGCGAAGGTTCTGCCGGCTGAATGCTCGCACCAATCTCGCGACAAAAGCGATCGAACTGTCTGGCGGTGACTTTTGAATTGCGGCGCGCAATGGCATAGAGCTTTGTGAAATCTTGCGTTACCGCATCAGGCCAGTCAAGGACGAATCTTGGCAGATTGACACGGCTTCGATATGCGGTCGTAAAGCTGCGAGGATAATGATAGCCGTTGTGAACGCGCGCTTGATTGTTGTATGACGCACGTTGAAGGATTGCAGATTCGCGTTCCGCGAGCAGGACGCGCTTGAAACCTCGACGCTTGGCGAGGTAGATCGCTATTGCGGCGCCGTAAAATCCGCCTCCGATGATCACGGCATCATAGTGACTATCTATGTTTTGCATTTACTGATCCGCGCGGATCCATCGTCCAGAACGTTTTCCGCCACCATCGCCACTTCTTCGACGTTCAGTTTTTCACGCCGGGTCATGCGAGCGCTGGTGAACTCCTGCCCAACATGATAAAGAGGCCCCTCATTCGAAAGGCTGACCATATGCAGGATGTATTCGCCAAGTACGAGGAGGACGAGAGAAATCAGGAAGAACATCCCAGATTGCTGCAAGGAAAGACTGACCCAACCAGGCGCGATATTCGTCTTGAGGAGCCCGACCACGACGACATAGAATGAATACAAGAGGTTGGCAACAGCGCCGAACAAGGATAAGGACGTGACGATGCGCATCGGCGCTCGCGTACTGGATACCATCAACCGCATGCCGCGGTCCACACTTTCGCCTAACCGTTTCGTGTGCACGATTTTGGGCTCTGCGCTGTAAATCAGATTCACGCGCGCGAATCCGCCCGTTGCGGGCAGATGGCGATAGGTCGTCGCAGGCTGAGAATGCTGAAGGATGAAGTTGACGACTCTCTTACTCAGCACGCGATATTGTGGCGCCTCGTTGGCCAAGTGAATTCCATTGAAGCGCTTGTAGAGTCCATTGAACACGGCGTATGACGACCGATAGGCTAACGATTGGGGCGATCTACGTTGATTATTGGCGAACACGACGTCTGCGCCATTCACTGCCTTTTCAAGCATTTCACGCAAAAATTCAACGCTGTCAGTCAGGGGATCGATGACGACGACGAAGTCACCCAGCGCATTTTCCAGCCCCGCCCAAGAGGCAGTGTCCGCATCCACCTCCTTGGTCAAAGCGTATATCTGCAGATTCGGGAGGCCCCGCTCGCTTGTCAGTTCTTTAAGAACGCATACGCTGTCATCGCTGGAAGCATTATCAACGACGATGATTTCATAATCACTAACCAGAGGGGCGACGCAGGATTCAGCGTCTGTCAGAATTTTTTCAATAAACTTAGATTGGTTGCGCACGACAAACACAACCGAAATGAAAATCGGAAAATAGGCCATTCAATTCCCCATAGAACGCTCAGACCTGCCTTGAAGCGCTCTAAAAATTAAAGGCTTTTAAACCTGGCGAAAAACCTGATGGCGTTCCGCCATATCGGGCACCAAGCTCGATGTTGGACGAATGTATTACCCAAGGCAATATCAAAACAGGCCAAATTTGCTACCGCAAATGTCATGGATGGCGCAGTAAAGGACTCCGTCCACCATGAAAAGACCGCTGAATAGGAAATACCGCTCACCCATGTGTCTCGGCCCGGGTCGACGTATTCGGCAATACCCAGACACTTCGTCTGACGCAGAAATCTGGAGGTTTATGTGCAACCGGAGTACGGATTTTCAGAAGACGGGCCATGGCACGCAACCTGACGGCCGTCAAGCCGCCCAGCAAGCAAGCGCCACCCGCCCCTTGCTGAGCAGTTACTTGATGAACTTTTGAAGGAACCGATGGCCGCCAAGTCGGTTCAGGAGATGCTCATGCCTTTGAAGAGTGCGCTGGCAGGGTGAGCGATGGGGCCGAACTTGGCAGACCTGGTAGGTCCAAATGGCCGGAGATGAAAAGCATTGAATGTGGGCGTCTGGCGGCCACAAAACTCGCTGCGGGCAGCGCCCCAGTCCGCGCGGACGCGGAGTCAACAGCGATGCCGCCGGCGCTTGACACAGGGTTTTCGGCCGCCCGGCTGCAGCGATATGCCGCTGTTCGGCATCATCTAGGAGGGACGATTCACCGAGGCTTGGATTGAGGGGTTGATCAATTCACCCCAGCCGCATGCGCCTGTTCATCCGCATGGTACGAAGACCGCACCATCGCGCCCACCGCCGCATGCGAGAACCCCATGGCATACGCCTCGCGTTCGAACATTGCGAACGTGTCCGGGTGCACGTAGCGCAGCACCGGCAAGTGATGCTCCGACGGCTGCAGGTACTGGCCGATGGTGATCATGTCGACGTTGTGCTCGCGCATGTCGCGCATCACCTGCAGGATTTCTTCGTCGGTCTCGCCCAGGCCCAGCATGAGGCCGGACTTGGTGGGCACTTCCGGATGCAGCTTCTTGAACTCGGCCAGCAGCTTCAATGAGTGCATGTAGTCCGAACCCGGACGCGCCTGCTTGTACAAACGCGGCACGGTTTCCAGGTTGTGGTTCATGACGTCGGGGGGGCCGGCGTTCAGGATGGTCAGCGCGCGGTCCAGGCGGCCGCGGAAGTCGGGCACCAGCACCTCGATGCGGGTGGTGGGCGACAGCTCGCGGATATGGGTGATGCAATCCACGAAGTGGCCGGCGCCGCCATCGCGCAGGTCGTCGCGGTCGACCGAGGTGATCACCACGTACGACAGCTTCATGGCGGCGATGGTGCGCGCCAGGTTCTCGGGTTCTTTGGTGTCCAGGGGGTCGGGCCGGCCGTGGCCCACGTCACAGAACGGGCAGCGGCGCGTGCACTTGTCGCCCATGATCATGAAGGTGGCCGTGCCCTTGCCGAAGCATTCGCCGATGTTCGGGCAGGACGCCTCTTCGCAGACCGTGTGCAGGTTGTGCTCGCGCAGGATGCGCTTGATGTCGTAGAAGCGCGAACCGGGCGCGGCGGCCTTCACGCGGATCCATTCGGGCTTCTTCAGGCGTTCGGCCGGAATGATCTTGATGGGGATGCGCGCCGTCTTGGCCTGCGATTTCTGCTTTTGCGTCGGATCGTAGACCGCGTCCGCGGGCGCGGCGGCGGATTCGTTCGAGGGCACAGGAGACTCGGCGAGCGTAGACATGGGACACCTTCATGACCGGCGCGCAGGACGGCCGGGTCTGGGAGAAAAAGGGCATTTTACCCTTCGCGGCCCGATCCGCCGCCCGATCGTCCGCCCGATTGCCCCCCCGGCAGCCCGCGGGCCTGGGTTATCGTCTGGCCTGGCGTATTTCCCGACTTTTCCATGCCCGCCCTGCCCTCGCCTGCCCCCGTCGCCGTGATTGCCGCCCGTCTGGATGCCGGCCCGACCGCCCGCGCCCTCCAGGCCTGCGGCGAACGGCTCGCTCCCGCCGGCTATTTCCTGGCGGCGGCGCCCTGGCAGGACGCCGGGACGCTGCCCCTGCTGGAGGCCTTGCGCCCCGCCGCGGCCCTGGTCATCGGGCCGCTGGAGGACGCCGCGCTGCGCGCCGCGCTCACCGCGATGGAGATTCCGGTCGTCGAGACCTGGAGCGCGTCCCCGCAGACGCTGGACAGTGCCGTGGCGATCGACAACGCCGAGGCCGGCCGCCTGGCCGCCCGGCACCTGGCCGACAAGCGCCACCCCAGGGTCGCCTGCGTCAGCGCCGACAATCCGTGGGAACGCGCCCGGCGCGAGGGCTTCATCCACGGCGCCGCCGCGCTGGGGCTGGAGCTGGTCGCGGACATCGTGCAGCCCGAGGTCCAGCACATGAACGACGGCCGCATGGCCTTTTTGCGCCTGCTGGCCACCAATACGATCTTCGATGCCGTGTTCTGCACGTCCGACCTGCTGGCCGCCGCCGCCGTGTCGGAGGCCCACAATCGCGACCTGCATGTGCCGCAGGACCTGGCGGTGCTGGGATTCACGGACGACGGCAGCGCCGTGCAATGGGTGCAGGGGCTGACGACGCTGGGCGTGGACGCCGCCGACCTGGGCCGGCGTGCGGGTCAGTTGCTGCTGGACCGGCTGGACGGCGAACGTGGGCCCGGCCAGCGCGACATGCTGGAAGTGGTGTTCGAGGCGCGGCTGAGCACCTGAGCCGCGCTACGCGCCGGCCTCATACAGCGCCGGAAAGCCGCAGTCCTGCAGCATGCCGTTGGCTTCCTTCAGGAAGGCCGGCGTGGCGGTTTCGGGCACGCGGACGAGCCATTGGACGGCTTCTTCCTTTTTGCCTTGCAGGAGCAGCAGGCGGCCCAGGTGGAACATGCCCCGGAAGTCGCCGCCTTCGGCGCAGCGCTGGTAGCAGTCGAACGCGCGCGCCATGTCCTGCGGGATCTCGTCGCCCGCCTCGTAGTAGCGGCCGACCACGCCGATGGACTTCACGTGGCCCGCCTGCGCGGCCTGCTGGTACAGGGCCAGCGCCGCGGCGGGGTTCTGCGTGACGCCGCCGCGCCCGCTGCGCAGCATGTGGGCATAGTTGTACAGGCCCCAGTCGAGCCCGGCATCGGCGGCCCGGCGAAACCAGTACGCCGCGACGGTGTCGTCGGCCGGCACGCCCCATCCGTTTTCGTAGCAGCGTCCCACCATGTTGATGGCCATGGGGTGATCGGCATGGGCGGCGCGCTTGAACCACGCCAGTCCCTCCGCGGGCTGGCGTTCGACGCCCACGCCGTCCAGCAGCATCTGCCCGTAGATCGTCTGGGCCTCGGTCAGGCCCAATTCGGCCGCGGTGTGGATCCACGCGGCGTATTCCTCGGGCGGGCCGGATTCGCGCAGGCGCGCGAGCTGTTCGGGCGTGGTGGCGGCGACCTCGGCCGCGGTGTAGGTCTTCAATTCGGGTTCCTTCGACGACGCCATGCCTGCGCCAGGTTCTGGGCCAGCGCGTCGCCCGCCTCGGTGGGCGAGCAGCGCGCGCCACAGGCCGCCATGTCGACGGTGCGCAGCCCTTCGTAGCCGCAGGGGTTGATGCCGAGGAATGGCGCAAGATCCATCTCGACGTTCAGCGACACGCCGTGATAAGCCCTGCCATTGCGGATCTTGATGCCCAGGGCCGCGATCTTGGCGAGTTCGCCGCCGGCGGGGTCGGGCACGTAGACGCCGGGCGCGCCCGGCTTGCGACAGGCGCCGCTCACGCCGAACCGAGCCAGCGTGTCGATGACGGCGGATTCCAGCAAGGCGACGTATTCCTTGACGTACATGTCGGCGCGGCGCAGGTCGAACAGCGCATAGGCCATGACCTGGCCTGGGCCGTGGTAGGTCACCTGGCCGCCTCGGTCGCAATGGACGATGGGGATGTTGCCGGGGTTGAGCACATGCTGGGGCAGGCCGGCCTGGCCCAGCGTATAGACCGGCGTGTGCTCGCACAGCCAGATTTCATCCGGCGTGTCGGCGTCGCGCTGGCTGGTGTAGGCCTGCATGTCCTGCCAGACCGGCAGGTAGTCCACCGGCCGCGCGAGCCACTTGATCACGGCGATCTTGCCTTACAGGACGATGGACACCATGGGGTGGCCATGCAGCGCCCGATACAGGGCGTCGAGCTGCTCGCGGGAGGTCGCGCGCACGGTGAAGGTCAGTCCCAGGTAGTTGCCCCCCTTGCTGGGGCGCATTTCCACGGTCGCGGCGTCGAATCCCGGATCGAACTGCAGCACGACCTCGGTCAGCGTTTGCGCGAATTCGGGATGATGCTTGCCCATGACCTTGATGGGAAAGTCGCTGGGATATTCGATCAAAGAATCTTCGGGCGGAATATGCATGATGTGCCTAAAAAGAGTTGCCCCTGAATGTTCTTATATGGGGGCAAGCGGCGCGCCGGCAAGGGCCGGCGGGCGCCGGGCGGGCGGCCCCGGGGCCGCCCCGCGCCGGGACTACAGCGCGGCGATGCGGGCATCATAACCCGCACGCAATTGCTCAAAAACAGGGCCGGGCTTGCCGGTTCCCACGGGTTTGCCGTCCAGCGAGACGATGGCCAGCACTTCCTTGGTGGCGGACGACAGCATCAGTTCGTCGGCCTGCTCCACTTCTTGCTGCGAGATGCGGCGCGCTTCGAACGGGATGCCGGCCTCGGCGGCCAGTTCGCCCATCAGCCCGTAGCGGATGCCCTCGAGGATCAGGTTGTTCTTGGGCGGGGCCAGCAGCTTGCCGCCCGAGACGACCCAGATGTTGGTGGAGGAACCTTCGGTCAGGTAGCCGTCGCGGAACTGCAGGACTTCGTCGACGTGGGCGTCCACCGCCTGCTGCTTGGCCAGCACATTGCCCAGCAGCGAGACGGACTTGATTTCGCAGTGCAGCCAGCGCTCGTCGGGGATGCTGATCGCGGACAGGCCCTGGGCGCGCTGCGCGGCCGCCGGCGGCGCCCAGGCCGAGATCATGCCGAACACCGTCGGGGGCACGGCGGGCGACGGGAACTGGTGGTCGCGCTTGGCCACGCCGCGCGTCACCTGCAGGTACACGATGCAGGTTTCCAGGTTGGAACGGTCCAGCAATTGCTGGATCAGGTCGATCCACCCGCTGCGGTCGAACGGCTGCGCGATGCGCAAGGCGGCCAGGCTGCGGTCGAGACGGTCGAGGTGTTCGGCCATGCGGAATGCATTGCCTTGGTACACGGGGACGACTTCGTAGATGCCGTCGCCGAAAATGAAGCCGCGGTCCAGGACGGAGACCTTGGCCTCGTCCACGCGCAGGAATTCACCGTTGAGATACACCTGGCTTTCGCCCGGCACGCCCGGAATCATGAGGCACTCCTGAATTTGAAATGGAACAGGGACGAGCCGCCCGACCCGCCCCCGAAGAATGCAAAACGGGCGTTTCGCGCACGAAACGCCCGCTGCTAGCTTACACCCGCGGCAGGGGCCGCGGTGTCCGATTTACTGGAACCAGCGCTTGACGGTGTCGACCATGCGGCCGAAGAAGCCGGCGCGCTCGACGGCGTCCTGCACCACCAGCGGTTCGGTGCGCAGCACCTTGCCGTCCAGCGTGAATTGCAGCGTGCCGACCTGCTGGCCCTTGGCCAGCGGCGCAATCAGCGGATCGGTGCGCTGCGCGACCGGCTTGAGTTCGCCGGCCTTGCCGCGCGGCACGGCGATGGAAACGGGGTTGGGCGGGCCGAGCTTGACGTTTTCGGCGGTGCCTTCCCAGACGCGGGCGTCGATGCCGGGCTGGCTCTTGTCGAACAGCTTGACCGTGTCGAAGTTCTGGAAGCTCCAGTTCAGGAGCTTCAGGCTTTCTTCTGCGCGCGTGGCTTCGCTGTCGGTGCCCACCACGACCACGAGGATGCGGCGGTCGCCGCGCACGGCCGTCGACACGAGGCAGTAGCCGGCCGATTCGGTGTGGCCGGTCTTCATGCCGTCGACCGAGGGATCGGCCCACAGCAGGCGGTTGCGGTTGGGCTGCGTGATCTTGTTGTACGTGTAGCTTTTCTGCTTGTAGTAGTGGAAGTAGTCCGGGTGATCGGTGATCAGGTGGGCGGACATCGTGGCGAGGTCGCGCACGGACGTCATGTGCTGCGGGTCGGGCAGGCCGGTGGCGTTCATGAAGTGCGTGTTCTTCATGCCCAGGCGCTCGGCCTCCTGGTTCATCAAGGCGGCGAAGGCGGACTCGCTGCCGCCCACGGCCTCGGCCAGCGCCACGGACGCATCGTTGCCGGACTGCACGATCATGCCCTGGTTCAGTTCATCCACGGTGACCGGCTTGCGCGGCTCGATGAACATGCGCGAACCGCCGGTGCGCCAGGCGTGTTCGGACACCGGGACCGTCTGTTCAAGCGTCAGGCGCTTTTCTTCCAGCGCGTTGAAGACCACATACGCCGTCATGATCTTGGTGAGCGAAGCCGGCTCGACCTTCATGTCGGGATTGGAAGCAGCCAGCGTCTGGCCGCTGTTCACATCGACGACGATCCAGGCCTTGGCCGCGATCGTGGGCGCCGGGACGGCCGACACGTCGCCGACAGGGATCGCGCCCGCAGGCGTGGGGGCCGGGGCCGTCGCGGCCGGCGCGGCGGCGGGAGTGGCGGGCGCCTGCTGCGCCCAAGCCGGCATGGAGGCCGCCAGCATCGCCGACAACACGGCGCCTGAAACGAGGCGGCGGGTAAAGACAACGGGGGATTGAGCGGAGTGAGGCAATTTCTTCATCGGCAACGTGGGTCCAGGAATGACGCCCGCCGGCGCGGGGCAAGTGGCTGACAATTATAGGCAGTCGATCAGACCCATCCCGGCCACGCGGGGTTCCCCGCGCGCCTAAAACATGCAACCTGATGCAACCTGCGGCGTGCCGCGCGGACCGTTCAGTCCAGCGCGACCTTCAGGCGAGCCTGCACCAATTGGCGCAGCACGAGCAGCTTTCCGTGAAAGAAGTGCGAGGCGCCCGGCACCACCACGACAGGGATCGAGCGCGGACGCGCCCAGTCCATGGCCTCGGACAGCGGCACCACCTCGTCCTCTTCGCCGTGCACCATGAGCGTGTCGTCGGGGACTTGCACTTCGTGCGACTGAAAGCGGTTGACGGCGGGGCCCATCAGCATCAGGGCCGACGGCAGGACGGGCTCGCCCTGCTCGGCCAACGCGGCGTAAGTCTGCGCCGCGACGGCCGTGCCGAACGAAAAGCCCGCGAGCACCCAAGGCGCCTGCGCCAGTTCGGGATGGCGTTCGCGCATCTGCGCCACGACGGCCAGCATGTCCTGGGTTTCGCCCACGGATTTGTCGAACTCGCCTTCGGACTGGCCCACGCCACGGAAGTTGGGCCGCACCGCCACCAGCCCGTGCTGCACGCACGCGCGCGACAGCGTCGTGACCACCTTGTTCTCGCGCGCGCCGCCCTGCAACGGATGCGGATGCAGCACCAGCGCCCATCCGCGCGGCGATCCGGCGGGCCAGTCGATGGCGCAGTCGATGCGGCCGGCGGCGCCGACGAAAGCGTGGGTTTCAGTGCGTGCGGACATGGCGTGACTCAGCGTGCGGAAAAAGGAACGATGTTAACCGCTCATCTCGTGCGGGCCGCCTGCGCCGGCGCTGCCAGCGTGGCGCCGAGCCATTGCGCGAGCTGGTCGCTGGCCTGGTCGGTGGCCTCGCGCAGGGCCGCGACGCCGCCTTCGGCGTCCTGCGTGGGCGCGGGCGCCGTCACCAGGATGCGCTTCTGGTCCACCACGGCGCGGCCGTTCAGCAGCACGGCCTGCAACAGGATGCGCCCCTGGCTGGACTGCCCGTCTTCGGTGAAGACCTGTTCGAACTGCGCCAGCGATAGCTGCAACTGCGGCGTCTGCAAGGTGACGCGATCGTTGAGCACCGGGCCCTGGCGCGACAGGCGGTCAACGATGCGCTGGCGCACCAGGTCGGCGGGCGACGCGGCCCAGCGATACGTCGCGTAGGACCGCGGCGCGGCGCTGTCGCCCACGCGCCAGATCATGCCGGTGTCCGACAGGCCGGGCGCGGACTGGAACGTCAGCGCAATCGGGTCGCGCGCCGGCAAGGCGGGCACGGGCCTGGCGTCCAGCCCCAGGTCGAACACCTTGGGCGGCGCGTCGACGCGGCCGATACCGCAGCCCGCCAGGGTCAGGGTCAGGATAAGGAGGGCGCTGCGCATCTTCATTTCGGCTATCTCCCGAATCCGGCAAAGCCGGGTTCGCCGGGTCCCGGCGCCATGGGCGCGGGACCGAACAGGAACGATTGCGGCGTGCTGTCCACACGGCGCAGGGTATTGGTGGCGCCGCGCGCGGCCGCGCCGACGTCCGTCGCCATGCCGGTGATCGCCGGCAGGGTCTCGCCATCCAGGCGCGCGGCGGCCAGGGCGATGTCGTTGAGGCTGCGCGTGGCCACAGCCAGCGGGCCGTCCGGCGCATTCAGGCGCGCCAGCGACTGGCGGGCCTGCTGGGCCAGGTCGCCGATTTCGCGGGCGGCGCGGTCGGCCTGGCGCGAGGTGCGGTCCAGCGACTCCATGAGCGGCCCGAGCTTGGCCAGCGTCGGCGTCAGGGTGCGGCTGGCCTCTTTCAGGGATTGCGAGATATCGGTGGCGTTCTGCAGGCTGGCGGTGAGCGCCTGCACGTTCTGTTCGCTGAGCACGCGCTTCAATTGCTCGGTGGCGACCTCGACGTTGGAAATCAGCTTGTCGCCGCGCTGCTCCACGCGGTCCAGGAAGCCGGGCCGCAGCGGAATGGCGGCCGGATTCTCGGCGGTGGAGGTCAGGCGCTTGAGCGAGGAGCCGTCGTCGCGCAGATCCACGTTGGCCATGCCGGTCACCCCCTGCACGCCCAGTTCGGCCCACGTCGATTCGGTGATGGGCGTATTGGGAGCCACGCCGATGCGGATGCGCACCTGGCCCGGCTTGTTGGGATTGAGCGCGAGCGACTGCACCCGGCCCACGGGCACCCCCTGGTAGCGCACGGCCGATTGCGGATTCAGGCCGCTGACGGCCGTGGCCGAGATGATCTCGTATGGCTGCAACTGCGTCCGGTCGCGGCCGATCAGGATGGCCGTCAATACCGCTGCGGCCAGCAGGACCAGCGTGAAGATGCCGGCCATGAGCGCATGACTACGGTTTTCCATGTTGCATTCCCTTCGGTGCCAAGTCCCCCAGCGCGCGCAGGCCGCGCTCGCCCAGGAAGAACGTATGAATGAACGGGTGATCGAACTTCAGCACTTCAGGCACCGTGTCGCAAATGATCACCCGCTTTTCCGCCAGCACCGCGACGCGCGTGGCCAGCGCCAGCAGCGTGTCCAGGTCGTGCGTCACCATGACGACGGTAAAGCCGAGCTGCCGGTGCAGGCTGCGCACCAGGTCCACGAACTCGTCGGATCGCAGCGGATCGAGCCCGGCCGTGGGCTCGTCCAGGAACAGCAATTCCGGGTCCAGCGACAGCGCGCGCGCGAGCGCCACGCGCTTGACCATGCCGCCGGACAGGTCGGACGGGCGCTTGTCGGCGTCGCGCGACGACAGGCCCACCATGGCCAGCCGGCACATGACGACGTCGCGCACCAGGTCCTCGGGCACCGTGCGCAGTTCCCGCAGGGGCAAGGCCACATTGTCGAATACCGACAGCGCGGAGAAAAGCGCGCCGGCCTGGAACAGCATGCCCCACCGGTATGACAGCCGGCGGCGTTCGCCGGGCGTCAGTTCGGACAGCGTGTGGCCCAGCACCTTCACGGTGCCCGCCGCCGGCACGTCCAGCCCGATGATCTGGCGCAGCAGCACCGTCTTGCCCGTGCCCGAGCCGCCAACCAGCACCAGGATTTCTCCGGGGAACACGGTCAGGTCCAGGTTGTCATGCACGACGTGGTCGCCGAAGGCGGTGCGCAGGCCCCGCACGGTGATGACCGGCTCGACGGTGACGCCTTCTTCGGTGAACAGCCGATTCTGGGTGGCGTTGTTCATCAGATGCCCACCGTGCTGAAGATGACCGCGTACACCGCGTCGAGCAGGATGACGCCGGTGATCGAGGTGACCACCGAGGTGGTGGTGCCGCGGCCCAGGCTCTCGGTGTTGGGCTGGATGCGCAGGCCGAAGTGGCAGGCGATGAGCGCGATCAGGATGCCGAAGGTCACGCCCTTGAGCATGCCGATCCAGTAATTGGTCAGGGTGATGGCGTCGGGCAGCGACTGCAGGAACCACTGCGCGGACACGCCAAGCTGCGCCTGCGCGGCCAGCATGCCGCCCAGCAGCGCCATGGCGCTGGTCCACAGCACCAGCAGGGGCATGGTGACCGCCAGCGCCACCACGCGCGGCAGGATCAGGCGCTGCCCGTGCGAGATGCCCATGACCAGCATGGCGTCCAGCTCCTGCGTGACCCGCATGACGCCGATCTGCGCCGTGATGGCCGAACCGGAGCGGCCCGCCACCAGGATGGCCGCCAGCACCGGGCCCAGTTCGCGCACGATGGATACGCCCAGCAGGCGCACGATGAAGCGGTCCGCGCCAAACATTTGGAGTTGCTGCGCAGACAGGTAGGACAGCACCACGCCGATCAGAAAGCCCACCAGCGCGGTGATGCCCAGCGCCTGCGCGCCGGTGCGGTACACCTGCGCCGAGATCTCGCGCCACGGCCCCAGCCGCGGCCGGCGCAGCATCGCGCCCACGTCCAGCACCAACTGGCCCAGCATGATGAGCAGGGCCTTGCCGTTTTCGGCCGCCCGCAGGATTCCGCCGCCCATGGCGCGCACCCACGCCCAGGTCTCGGGCCTGGGCGCCGCGGTCAGCGCCTCGCCCTTGTTCATCGCCAGGGCGTTGAAGACGTCCTGCTGTCCGGCGCCCCAGCGCACGCGCTCGGGCAGTTTCTCGCCCCAGGCCTGCCAGATGATCAGCGCGCCGATCGTATCCAGCCGGTCGATGCCGTGCATGTCCCAGCGCGCGCCGGCCTGGGCCGCCCGGCCCAGCGCCGCGCGCCGGCGTTCGACCTCGCCCGGCTCGGCCAGCGCCAGCACGCTCCAGTCGCCGCCGACGTGGCAAACCCCGCCCTCGTGGCGAAAAGGCGCGGCGGCGGTCGCAAGCAAGGCGGAATGCGGCATGTCGTCCGGTTATCGATGCAAAATGTGTCGTCAATCATATACGCAGGGGCTGCGCGGCCGCGAGCGCGGCCCGCGTGCCCTACAATCGCCGCCATGCTCGACCAAGTCCGCCCCATCGACCTGCCCGCCCCGGAAATCCTCGCCCGGACGCTGGGCGACCGCCTGCCCGCCTTCCAGGACATCGCCTGGACCGCCAGCACCGGATCGACCAACGCCGACCTGCTTGCCCGCACGCGGTCGGGGGCCGGCCCGGGCAAGCCATGGCTGCTGGGCACGCACCTGCAGGAAACCGGCCGCGGCCGCGCCGGCCGTCCCTGGCAGAACCGCTCGGGCTCCACGCTCATGTTCTCGTGCGCGTTCGACGTGCACCTGCCCGCCATGCAACTGGCGGCGCTGTCGCCGCTGGCCGGCGTGGCCGCGTGCGAAGCCCTGCGCGCCGTTGCCGGCCGCGATGCGCGCGCGCTGTGCATGAAATGGCCCAACGACGTGCAATGGCACGACGCCAAGCTGGCGGGCATCCTGGTCGAGACCACCCGCAACCCCGGCGGCCGCGACGCCGGCTACACCGTGGTGATCGGCATGGGCGTCAATCTCGTCGATGCCCCCGAACTGTCGCGCGCGCTGGGCCGCGAGGTCGCCGATTGGACCCAGGTGCAGGCCGCGTCCGCGCACGCCGCGGCCGCCGCCGACCTGGTCTGCGCCAGCGCCACGGCGTGGCACGACGCGGTGCGCACGCTCGAGCGCGAAGGCTTCGGCGCCTTCCGGCAGCGTTTCGACCAGGTCGACGCGCTGGCGGGCCGCAAGGTGAACGTGCTGGACAAGGACGCTATTCTTCTCAGCGGAACCGCCTGTGGCGTGGACGAGCAAGGCCGCCTGCTGGTGCAGACGCCCGAAGGCGCCACACCGATCTCGGTCGGTGAAATTTCGATTCGACGCCAAGCATGATTATTCTCATCGACTCCGGCAACAGCCGCCTCAAAGTGGGTTGGCTGGACGCCAGCAATCCGGACATGCCGCGCGAACCCGCGGTCGTCGCGTTCGACGGCCTGGACCTGGACGCGCTGGACAGCTGGGTGGCGGGCTTGCCTCAAGCGCCGCGGCGCGCGCTGGGCGTGAACGTGGCCGGCGCGGCGCGCGGCGATGCCATCGCGGCCATCCTGCAAAAACGCGGCTGCGCGGTGACGTGGTCGCCATCGCAGGCCACGACGCTGGGCCTGGTCAACAGCTATCGCAACCCCACCCAGTTGGGCGCGGACCGCTGGGCCTCGCTGCTGGGCGTGCTGTCGCGCCTGCCGGGCACCCACCCGCCCTTCGTGCTGGCCAGCTTCGGCACCGCGACCACCATCGACACCGTCGGACCCGACAACGTCTTCGCGGGCGGCCTGATCCTGCCGGGCCCGGCCATGATGCGCACCTCGCTGGCCCATGGCACGGCCAACCTGCCCATCGCCAACGGCCAGGTCGTGCCCTACCCCACGGACACGCACGAGGCCATCGCCTCCGGCATCGCCGCCGCCCAGGCCGGCGCCGTGGTGCGCCAATGGCTGGCGGGCCGCCAGCGCTACGGCCAGACCCCGCAGATCTACGCGGCCGGCGGCGGATGGCCCGAGGTCCACCAGGAGATCGAACGGTTGCTCGCCGACGCGGGCGGCGCGTTCGGCGCGGCGCCGGTGCCGGTCTACCTGGACCACCCCGTGCTCGACGGGCTGGCCGCCGTCGCGCGCGCCACGCTGACCCCTCATCCCTGACGCAGGCCCGGCATGCGCGTGCTATTGATCCTGATTCTGCTTGCGAACCTGGGCGTCTATGCGCTGGGACAGGGCTGGCTCGGCGCCAGGCCCGAAGACGAAGGCCGGGACCCGCGGCGCTTCAGCCAGGAATTGAATTCTGGCGCGGTCACGTTGGTTCCGCGCAAGTCGCCTTAGCGGCCCCGGTCCAGCCAGGGTTCCAGGGCAGCCATCGTCCGCGCCGTCGCCCCCGCGTGCTGGTCGAACCACGTCCGCGCGGCCCGGCTGGTCTGCTGCCGCCGCGGCTCATCCTGCAGAAAGGCCATCGCCATGTCGACCGCTTGACCGGGATCGGCGGCGCGCGAGACAGCGCCCGCTTCGATGGCATCCTCGGCCGCCTGCTTGAAGTTGAACGTGTGCGGTCCGACGATGACGGGCACGCCTGCGGCGCAAGCCTCGATGAGGTTCTGGCCGCCCAGCGGCGCAAAGCTGCCCGCCACGATCGCCACGTCGGAAGCCGCGTAATAGAAGGCCATTTCACCCAGCGTGTCACCCAGCAGCACGGCAGCTTCGGGGCGTGGCACCGTGCCCGCCGAGCGGCGGGCGAAACCAAGCCCGGAGTCCGACAGCATCCGAGCGGCTTCGTCAAAGCGCTGGGGATGGCGTGGGATCAACAGGAATAGTGGTGCTCCCGGCGCGGCGGCGTGACGCTTGATCGCTTCGATGAACAGACTGTCCTCGCCCTCGCGCGTGCTGGCCACGGCGACGATGCACCGGCCAAGCTGCGCGCGCCATGCCCTTCCTTCCTCCACCTGCGCGTGCGGCAGGACCAGGTCGAACTTGAGATTGCCGGTCACCACGGCCGCGGGCGCGCCCGCCTGGGCCAGCCGGCCAGCATCTTCCGCCGTCTGCGCCAGCACCATGTCCAGCCGCGCCAGCGCTTCGCGCATCACGCCGCCCATCCGGCGCGCCTGCCGCAGCGACGATTCGGAATAGCGGGCGCTCACCAGGGCCATGGGCACATTTGCGTCGCGCGCAGCGGCCAGCAGGTTGGGCCAGATCTCGCGTTCCATCAACAGCCCGCAGCGCGGCCGATGCGCCGCCATGAAGCGGCGGGTCGCGCCGGGAAAATCGTAGGGCAGCCAGGCCTGGCGAAGCTGGCCCCGGGCTATGGCGTCACCGAACAGCCGTTCACCCTCGGCGCGGCCGGTCGCCGTCACATGGGTCAGCAATATAGGCAGACCGCGCTCCAGCATCGCATTGAGCAGCGGTTGCGCGGCCCGGGTCTCGCCCAGACTGACGGCATGCACCCAGACTGGGTCGGTCAATGAAGAAGGAGATTCCGAACGCCCGAAACGCTCGGGGGAAAAGATTTCCCAGCGGCCGCCCGCGCGCCGGGCGCGATGGGCCATCCACAGCCAGATCAGGGGCGCGAGGGCCCGGAGCGCGAGCGTATAGACGCCGCGGTTCATGTCACTGCGCGGCCAGCGCCTGCTCGACCGAGGCCATGACGGCCTCGCGCGACGGCGAGGCGCCGCGGTCGCCCAGGCTGGCGGTGTAGTTGGACCCGACCAGAGGGGTGCGCACGGGCGTGGAGGCGCGGTAGATGCCGATGGTCGGGCGGCCCAGCGCGGCGGAAAGGTGCGTCAGGCCGCTGTCCAGTCCCACCATGAGGCGCGCGCCGGCCAGCAGCTTGGCCACCGCGGACAAATCCATGCGGGGCATGACCTCGGCGCCGTCCATGCCGGCCACCAGCAGGCGGGCGCGCTCGGCCTCCTGGTCATTGCCGGCAAGCAGCTTCAACATGCAGCCGGCCTCGCGCAGGCGGCGGAACACCGCGCGCCAGTCCTCTTCGGGCCACAGTTTGTCGTCGCGGCTGGCCGACGGCATGATCACCGCGTAGCCGCGGTCGGTGTCCAGGTGGTGCAGCCGGGGCAGTTCGGTGGTGTTCAGGCCGCCGCTGCCCACTTCCAGGACCGGTTCGGGCGCCTGCGTGGCCTGGCGGGCGAACGCCTGCAATCCGAAATCCGGCAGGCCGGCGTGCTGGTAGCCGAAGGTCAGCCCGGCCAGCTTGCGCTGGCGGATCACGGCGGGCTGCCAGAACTCGACGCGATGGCGCACGTTGTAGAACAGCGAGGCCAGGGGTTCGCGCGCCGACCGCCAGTCCAGGCCGTGCTTGACGCCCTGCGTCTGGCGCACCAGCCACGCCGATTTCAGCAGGGCCTGCATGTCCAGGACGACGTCGTAGCGCACGGCGCGCAGGCGCTCGCGCAGCGCGCGGCGCTCGGCCCGTACCTGCGCGGACCACCAGGACTTGCGCCAGCGGCGGTGCGCGACCTTGATGATTTCATTGACGGCGGGATGCCACGAGGGGATCTCGGCAAACGCCTCTTCGACGACCCAGTCGAT
Source organism: Achromobacter sp. NFACC18-2 (assembly GCF_900108985.1). Lineage (NCBI taxonomy): Bacteria > Pseudomonadati > Pseudomonadota > Betaproteobacteria > Burkholderiales > Alcaligenaceae > Achromobacter > Achromobacter sp. NFACC18-2. Next base: position 260,518 of record NZ_FNYM01000006.1, read on the forward strand.
CTGTGCGTCTGGCACATGCCGGGCGATATCCGTGATCGCCGGCAGCATGTGGACGAGGTCGCCCAAAGAGGACGTGCGAACAATGAGAATTCGTGTGGGCATGGGCAAGGATTGGTGCTTGGAGCCGCCCTCGACCCGATGTGGGCGGACACCGTTCAACGCAGCCCGAACTGTACATCAACAATGGCGATTGCTGCGCAAACCGGCGCCCGGTTTCGGCCCGCCTTGGCGGCAGCCCCCGAGGCCCGGCGGCGGGGGGATTATTGCCGCTTCTTTTTCTTCACGATCATCCATTTCGGCATGCGGAACAAAACCAGCTTGCGATACAGCACGACATAGGTGGTCGAGAATATGCCCGTAAACAGCATCAGCAGCCAGGGCTCCTGCCAGAACAGCACCGCCGGAATGACCGCCAGCGACGACAGCAGCCACAGGTAAGGCGACGTCATCGAATTGCGCTGCGTCTGATGCCGCATTTCGCGCGAGCCGATGGCCCAGCGGACCAGGCGCTTGTAAATCAGCATATGCAGGTGCACCCCATCCGGCGCGCCAGGCGAGCGGCCACGCAGCCACTTTTTGCGATAGATGGAGAACAGCGTTTCGAACACCGGATAGATGCACAGGAGAAGCGGAAACCAGGCCGACACATAGGGGTGCCTTGCCAGCATCAGCACGGACAGTTCTCCGATGATGAAACCCAGGAAATACGCCCCGCCGTCGCCAAGGAATATATGGCCGTGCGGGTAATTCCAGACCAGGAAACCTATAACCGCGCCCAACGTACTCAACGCCACGATCAATAGAAAACGATCGCCCAAATAAAAGGAAACATAGGCAAAACCGGCCAATATCATTGCGGAAACCACGGCAGCCAAGCCGTTATATCCATCGATGATATTTATCGCATTGGCGGCGCCGCCGATGGCTACCGTTGTAAACACCAACGAAACTATTCCAAACTGCAGCAACCAGTCCAAACCGATTATGTCGACACGGGTGACGGCGGCGCCAAGAAAATAAAATGCAGCCACCCCGGACAGCATTGCCAGGCCCAGCCGAACCAGCACGCGCACCTGTTTGGTCAGATCCTCGGCAAACCCACCAAGGAATGCAGGCATGCCCGCAGCCAACAGCAGCACCATGCTGGGCAATACGTCGGGTTCGCGTATGGCAACCAATGCACACGTCACACCGCTGGACACGAGCAGTGACAACCCCCCGATGCGGGGAACCGGGGCGGAGTGATACTTTTGCACACCGTCCAAATCATGATCGGCCGTCAGGCCATCATGCCAAGAGCGGTAGCGGACGATCAGCAAGGTTGAGATGAGCGAAACCAGAAACGCTACAAGGACGTACAGCATGAAAGGTGGCGCCTGTTGAAGTAGGCGCGATTGTAGCGCTAGATGAGCGCGGGCCACACTGCAGAAAATCGACAGCTTTTCATAGGATTAGAAACGAAGACCGCATTAATAAATGGCGCCGCATCAGCTTTCCGGAGCCAGCTAAAATCCGGCCTGCGCAATGGAGTTGTAGCTTGCGTCGGCGCCCCCAGGCGCATAGTGCGAAGCCCATTCCAGTATCAAGACGTATTCTCGAATATATGCATCCTTTCAAACCCGCTGAACACGCAAGCCTGTTGCACCTGTCCGAATGGAAGGCATATTCCGAAGCCGTGCTGGAAGCGTCGTTTCGCCCCGACGCGCTGCACCTCGTGCAGGCAGCCGGCCTGACGATCGACCTGAGCGCGCACGTGGATTCCCCCGCAGCCCGCCGGGCGGGCGAGGCGCTGCTGGAGGCCCGCGGCTTTGACGCCGCGCGCAAGGCGCTGATGGCGGGCGAACCCGTGAACATGACCGAGGACCGCGCCGCCTGGCACACCATGCTGCGCGCGCCCGCCCCCATCGAGGAGGTGGCCCGCGAACACCAGCGGGTGCGCGACTTCGTGCTGGACGCCGACGCGCGGGGACAGTGGAAGTCCATCATCCACATCGGGATCGGCGGCAGCGACTGGGGCGTGCGCCTGGCGACGGACGCCTGTGGCGGCTATGGTTGCCGCCGGACCTTGAAGTTCGTCGCCAACATCGACGGACACGCCATCGAGGATGCGGTCCAGGACATCGACCCCCACGAAACGCTGGTGGTGGTGACGTCCAAGTCCTTCACCACGGCCGAGACCCTTGCCAACCTGCGCCGCGCGGTGCAATGGCTGGCGGACGCGGGCATCGCAGCCCCCTACCGGCAGGTCGTCGCCATCACGGCCCGGCCGGCCGCCGCCGCCCAGCTCGGGATTCCCGACAGCCAGATCTTCCGGTTCTGGGACTGGGTGGGCGGGCGCTACTCGCTCTGGTCGGCGGTCGGTCTGCCCGTGGCGCTGGCGGTCGGGCTGGACGTGATCGAAGGCATCCGCGCCGGGGCGGCCGCCATGGACGACCACTTTGCGCAGGCCCCCATCGCCGATAACGCGCCCGCGCAGCTCGCGCTGGCCGGGGTCGCCAACCGCAGTGTGCTGGGTTATGGCTCGCTCAGCATCGCCGCCTATGACGCCCGCCTGCAGTTCCTGGCGCCCTATCTGCAGCAGCTCGACATGGAATCGCTGGGCAAGTCGGTGGATATCGCCGGCAGGCCCGTGGGCGTGCCGACCGGGCCTTCGGTCTGGGGCATGCCGGGCACGGACGGGCAGCATACGTTTTTCCAATGGCTGCACCAGGGCACCGACGGCGCCGCGGTGGATTTCATCATGTGCCGCGAAGCCGATCACCAGTGGGTCGAGGAACACGCCATGCTGCTGGCCAATTGCCTGGCCCAGCGCCAGACCCTGCTGCGCGGCACCTCCATCGATACGGACGAGGCCGCGCTGCTGGCTCAGGGAATGCCGCAGGCCAACGCGCAATGGCTGGCCCGCCATCGCCACCATCAGGGCGGCCGGCCGTCGACGCTGATCGTGCTGCCGCGCCTGACGCCCGAGGCGCTGGGCGCCCTGCTGGCGCTCTACGAGCACAAGGTCTTCGTGCAGGGCCTGATCTGGGGCATCAATCCGTTCGACCAATGGGGCGTGGAGGCCGGCAAGAAGATGGCCAGCGGCATCCTGCGCGAACTGCATGGCGAACCGCAAGCCCCATCGCACGACCAGTCCACCCGGCACTGGATCTCGCTGCTGGCGGGCGACAGGCAGGGACGCTGATCCGGCCTGGCGCCGGCCCCCCGATAGCCAAACCCGCTTTTTGGGCAGAGAATGTACGCATAACGCTTCCTACAAGGAGACAGCCATGCGCATTGCCGATGCCCAATGGATTCCTTCGACGCAGCACCAGACCTGGGATGCGTTGACCGACCCGCGAGTGCTGCAGAAGTGCATTCCGGGCTGCGTGGAAGTCGCGATGCGCAGCCCGACCGAATATGCCGTCACGCTGCGCGCCAAGATCGCCGGAATCGACACCGACTACGAGGGCGAGATCCTGCTGTCGGACGTCAACGCCCCCGATAGCTGCACCCTGGTGTTCGAAGGCAAGGGCCGCGCCGCCTGCCTGGCGATCGGCACCGCCCAGGTCAACCTGTCCACCAAGGACGAAGGCACGCGCGTGGCCTACACGGTGGCCGGCATGGCGGGCGGCAAGCTGGCCGAGTGCGGGGAAAGCGTGCTGCTGAAGGCCGCCGAAAAAATCATCGACAAGTTCTTCACCGCCTTCATCGACCACATGGCGGCGCAGCCGCGCATGGCCCCTCCCCCTCCTCCCCCCGAACCCGAGCCGCGCGGCCTGGCGAATTCGCGCTGGTCGTGGATGCTGGTGGTGCTGGTGATCGCGGTTTTCTGGGGATACCACACGTTTTACAAGTGATAACCCTAGGGTGCCGGTGATATCCTTGGCGGCATGACGCCGCCGCCCTCACCGCCCCAGCCCGCCGCCGATCCCGCACGTTCACGGCGGGACCTGCTGATGGCGATGGCCGGCGTATCGGCGACCGTGGTGCTGGCGGCGTTCGATTCCACCATCATCAGCACCACGCTGCCGCGCGTGGCCGAAGCGCTCAACGGCATGGCGCTCTATGCGTGGGTCGGCACCGGCTACCTGCTCGCCACCGCCGCATCCATCCTCATCTTCGGCCGGCTGGGCGACATGTTCGGGCGCAAGCCCCTCATGCTGGTGTCGGTCCTCATCATCGCGCTCGGCTCCATTGCCTGTGGGCTGGCGCAGTCCATGACGCAACTGATCGTGTTCCGCACCCTGCAGGGGATCGGCGGGGGCATGATGATCGCCACCGCGTTTGCGGCGCCGGCCGACCTCTTTCCCGACGCCAAGCAGCGGGTGAGATGGATGGCGCTGGTGTCGGCAGCCTTCGCGATGGCCAGCGGCATCGGTCCGGTGCTGGGCGGCGCGGCCACGCAGGCGCTGGGCTGGCGCGCGGCGTTCTTCATTTCGCCGATCGCGGCCGCGGGCGCGTTTTTCCTGCTGGCGCGCTACTTCCCGCGCATCCGCCCCATCCACGACGGCAACCGCAAGATCGACTGGGTGGGCGCCATCCTGCTGGTGCTGGCGGTGGGCGCGCCGCTCGCCGCGCTGGAACTGGCCTTTGCCAGCGGCGATCACGCGCAGCCGGTGCTGGGCCTGACGCTGGCGCTGGTCGGCGCGGCCGCCATCGCCATCCTGATCCCGACGGAACGACGGGTGCAGTCGCCGATCTTCCCGCTGCGCGTCCTGTCCGGGCGCGAGCCGCGCCTGTTGAACCTGGCGGCCATGATGGTGGGCGCGGTCATGTTCATCCTGATCTTCTACAGCCCGCTGCTGCTGCAACAGGTGCTGGGCTACACGCCCAGCCAGGCAGGCCTGCTGCTGACGCCGCTGGTCGCGGCCATCTCGGTGGGCAGCATCATCAACGGCCGCATGTTTCCCAAGCAGACCGAGCCGCAGCGGCTGATGGTGTTCGGCGGCGGGCTGCTCGCGGCCGGCTCGCTGATGGTGCTGCTGATCTCGCCGGGCACGTCGGCCTGGTGGATCCTGAGCGCGTTCTTCGTCAACGGCTGCGCGCTGGGCTTTCTGCTGCCCAACCTGACGCTCTTCATGCAGATGCTGAGCGAACGGCGCGACGTCGGCGTCGCCTCGGCGCTGGTGCAGACCACGCGCGCCATCGGCAGCGCCCTGGGCACCGCCGTGGTCGGCATCCTGATTTCCCATAGCACGGTGCTGAACGGCGTGCGCACCGGCCTGGTCCTGTGCGTCGTCCTGTCCCTGACCTGCGCGCTGCTGGCGCACCGGGTCAAGATGAAGAATCTGGTCACGAACCGGAAATAAGGCGCTCCTCCGAGACAACTCATGCGTCAACGCAATCTGATGGACCTGCTGCTCCTGGCCGCTGTCTGGGGCGGTTCTTTCCTGTTCATGCGCGTGGCGGTGCCCGAGTTCGGCCCCATCGCGCTGATCGAGCTGCGGGTGGGCCTGGCCGCGCTGTTCCTGCTGCCGGCCGCGCTGTGGCGCGGCAAGTTGCGCGTGATCGCACGCCACTGGAAGGCGCTGCTGGTGGTGGGCACGCTCAATGCCGCGGTGCCGTTCCTGCTGTATGCCTACGCCGCCCAGTCGCTCGGCGCCGGGTTCCTGTCGGTGGCCAATGCGGTGACGCCCGTCTGGGGCGCGGTGGTGGGATGGTTGTGGCTCAAGGACAAGCTGCCCTGGATGCGGTCGCTGGGGCTGCTGATCGGCCTGGTCGGCATCGTGGTGCTGGTGTGGAACAAGCTGGACTTCGGCGCCGGCGGCACCGGGCCGGCCGTGCTGGCCGCCATTTCGGCGCCGGTCTTCTACGGCATCGCGGCCAACTGGACCAAACGATTCCTGTCCGGCGTGGACGCGCTGGCCAGCGCCACCGGCAGCATGGTCGCCGCGTCGCTGGTGCTGCTGCCGTTCGCCATTCCGGCCTGGCCCGACACACCGGCATCGGCCACGGCCTGGATCGCCACGATTCTGCTGGCGGTCGTCTGCACCGGCGCGGCCTACATCATCTTCTTTCGCCTGATCGCGAATGTCGGCCCCACCGCGGCGGTGAGCGTGACCTTTCTGGTGCCGATCTTCGGCGTGGTGTGGGGCGCGACGCTGCTGGACGAGGCCGTCACGCCGTCCATCGCGATCGGCGCCGCCATCATCCTGGTGGGAACCGCGCTGGCGCTGGGTCTGCTCAAACCGCGCCGCTGAACGCGCGCGCTCAGTATTTGTCCGACGTGCCCGTGAACGCCACGCCGATCCGCAGCAGCGTGTAGGACATCGCGTCGATCCAGCGCCGCAGGAAGCCCCGGCGCTGGTAGTCCAGCGGCCGGATGAAGCGGCCGCCCTCGCGGATGGCGGTTTCCAGGCGTTCCTGCAGGTCCCAGGCAAACGGCTGGCTGTCGACCACGACGTTGGCCTCGCGCGCGAGCAGCAGGCTGAAGGGATCCAGGTTGGACGAGCCGACGGTGGCCACGTTGTCGATCACCGCCACCTTGGCGTGCAGGTAGCTCGGCATGTACTCATAGATTTCGATGCCGTCGCGCAGCAGCTTGTCATACAGCGAGCGCGTGGCGTGGTACTGCATCCGGTATTCGACCTTGCCCTGCAGCAGCAGCCGCACGCGCACGCCGCGGGCCGCGGCCTTGGCCAGCGCGCGGCGAAAGCGCACGCCGGGAAAGAAGTACGCGTTCGCGATCAGGATGTCGCGGCGCGCGCGCGAGATGCCTAACAGGTACGCGCGCTCGAACGTCCGGCGAAAGCGCAGATTGTCGCGCAGCACCAGGGCCGCGCGCAGCACGCCGCCCGGCTCCACCGGCACGTCGCGCGGCTTGAGCAGCTGCATGCGGTTCCAGTCGCGCGGGTGGCGCCGCAGCCGCGCCCAGTTCAGGCGCACCCACAGCAGTTCCTGCGCATAGGCGGCCTGCGCAACCAGCGGGCCTTGCACGTGCACGGCGAAGTCGAACCGCGGGCCGGTAAGGCCGTCCGTGGGATCCAGGTCGTCATAGTCATCGACGATATTGATGCCGCCGATGAAAGCGAGGCGGCCGTCGACGACCGTGACCTTGCGGTGCAGCCGTCGCAGGCGGCTGCGCGACGGCACGAAGCGCGCGAACCAGCGCGGTTCAGGCCGGAAGATGCGGCACTGCGCGCCGGCGTTGGTCAGCGCGATGCGCACCCGCTCGGCGTGCAGGGCACTGCCGAATCCGTCCAGGACCACGCGCACCTTGACCCCGCGGCGCGCCGCCGACGCCAGGCATTCCAGCACTTTCGCGCCGGTCCGGTCGACCATGAAGATGTAGGTTTCCAGGTGCACGCTGACCTTGGCGGCGTCGATCGCCGCGCACAGGGCAGGAAAAAAGTCGGCGCCGTTCTGCAGCAAACGGATATCGTTGCCCTGCGCCCATTCCAGCTTGTCCTGCTCATCCTTCACGGCAGTTCAAGCTCCGCCAGCAAGGGAGAGTGGTCGGACAGCTTGGCCCATTCGCGGCCGCGCAGCACGCGCGCACTGCGCACGGCAAAGCCGCGCTGGTAGATGCGGTCCAGGCGGAACCACGGAAACACGGCCGGGAACGTGCGCGGCGGCGGCTGCAGCAGGGGCGCACTGCCTTCCATGCCGAGCTGGTTGGTGCGCTCCATGACGGAGACGCCGCTGTTGGGCAGCCCGCGCAGGGCGTTGCTCAGCCGCTTGACCGAGTCGCGCAGGCGCGGCAGGTCGCCGCCATGGCTGCGCGGAGCGTGCGAAAACACCTCGTAGAGCCCCAGCTGCTGCACGAACAGGGGCGCCAGGCGGTCGTTCCAGTCGTTGAAGTCCCCGGCGATCAGGATGGGCTCGCCGTCGGGCACCATGCGCTTGATGCGCTCGGTCAGCGCCAGGATCTGGCGGCTGCGGCTGCCGGCGAACAGTCCCAGGTGCACCACGAAGCAATGCACCGCGCGATCCCCGACGTCGATACGGGCATGCAGCAGCCCGCGCTGCTCCAGCCGGTGGTCGGAGATGTCCAGGTTCTCATGCTCGATGATGGGATAGCGCGACAGCAACGCGTTGCCGTGGTCAGTGGCGTGGCGGACCGCATTGCGGCCGTAAGCCACATCCAGCCGCAATGCGGCGGCCAGGGATTCGTGCTGGGCATCGAGCAGCGACTTCTGCTCGTTGCGGCCCTGGACCTCCTGCAGGAAGACCAGGTCGGGGCGCAGGCCGTACAGGCCCAGGCGAAGTTCATTCAGGGAGTCGCGCCGGCCCAGTGCCGAACGGCCCTTGTGTATGTTGTAGCTGACGACTCGGATGAGCGACATGGAAGCAATGGCGCCTTTCAAATCTGGGGAACCGCCGGCCGGGTCCCGGAAGGTCCTCTGGCCAGGCGCCGCCACGTCGGGCGGCGTCAGCCAGATTACTCCATTTCAGCCGGCCGTTCCCACCTTTGCGGTGCCGGTGCGCGAGCGCACCGCAAGCGCACCGCCGCGGATCCGGCTCCGCCGGTCCGCCAGCGGGCCCCCTGGGGGGAGGCGCCGCAGGCGCTTCGGGGGGGTCTACTTCTCGACGTTGCGCAGGCGGATGTGCAGCTCGCGCAGTTGCTTCTCGTCGACTTCCGACGGCGCTTGCGTCAGGAGGTCCTGGGCGCGTTGCGTCTTCGGGAAGGCGATCACGTCGCGGATCGATTCGGCGCCGGTCATCATCGTGACGATGCGGTCCAGGCCGAAGGCGATGCCGCCGTGCGGAGGCGCGCCGTATTGCAGCGCGTCCAGCAGGTAGCCGAACTTCTCGCGGGCTTCCTCGGCGCCGATCTTCAGCGCGCGGAACACCTTGCTCTGCACTTCTTCGCGATGGATACGGACCGAGCCGCCGCCAATTTCCCAACCGTTCAGCACCATGTCGTAGGCCTTGGCGAACGCCTTGCTGGGATCGGATTCCAGGAAGTCTTCGTGGCCGTCCTTGGGGCTGGTGAACGGGTGGTGGGCGGCGGTGTAGCGGCCGTCTTCCTCGTCGTACTCGAACATCGGGAAGTCGACCACCCACAGCGGCTTCCAGCCGGCCGTGAACAGACCCGTCTTCTTGCCGAATTCGCTGTGGCCGATCTTCACGCGCAGCGCGCCGATGGCGTCGTTGACGACCTTCTCGCGGTCCGCGCCAAAGAAGATGATGTCGCCGTCCTGGGCGCCCGTGCGCTTGACCAGCTCGGCCAGCGCGGCGTCATGCAGGTTCTTGACGATGGGCGATTGCAGGCCGTCGCGGCCCTTGGCCACGTCGTTGACCTTGATGTAGGCCAGGCCCTTGGCGCCGTAGATGCCGACGAACTGGGTGTAGGCGTCGATCTCGCTGCGCGACATCTCGGCCCCGCCCGGCACGCGCAGGGCGACCACGCGGCTGCCGGGCGCCGTGGCGGCGGCGGCGAACACCTTGAAGTCCACGTCGCGCATCACGTCGGTGATGTCGGTGAATTCGAGCTGCACGCGCAGGTCCGGCTTGTCCGAGCCGTAGCGGCGCATCGCCTCGGTCCAGGGCATGATGGGGAACGGCGACGGCAGGTCGACGCCCTGAACCACCTTGAAGACGTGGCGGATCAGGTTCTCGAAGATCTCGCGGATTTCGAATTCGTTCAGGAACGAGGTTTCGCAGTCGATCTGGGTGAATTCAGGCTGGCGGTCGGCGCGCAGGTCTTCGTCGCGGAAGCACTTGGTGATCTGGTAGTAACGGTCAAAGCCCGAAACCATCAGCATCTGCTTGAAGAGCTGCGGCGACTGCGGCAGCGCGAAGAAGTGGCCGGCGTTCACACGCGAGGGCACCAGGTAATCGCGCGCGCCTTCGGGCGTGCTCTTGGCCAGCATGGGGGTTTCGATGTCGATGAAGCCCAGCTCGTCCAGGAACTTGCGGGTCTCGATGGACACGCGATAGCGCAGCATCAGGTTGCGCTGCATCTGCGGGCGGCGCAGGTCCAGCACGCGGTGCGTCAGGCGGGTGGTCTCGGACAGGTTGTCGTCATCGAGCTGGAACGGCGGCGTGACCGACGCGTTCAGGATTTCGACTTCCTTGCAGAGCACTTCGACCTCGCCCGAGGCCAGTTCGGCGTTGGCTGTGCCGGCCGGACGCTCGCGCACCAGGCCCGTGACGCGGATGCAGAATTCGTTGCGCAGGCGCTCGGCGGTGGCGAAGGCGGCGTTGTCCGGATCGAACACGATCTGGGCCAGGCCCGCGCGGTCGCGCAGGTCGATGAAGATGACCCCGCCGTGGTCGCGGCGGCGGTTCACCCAGCCGTACAGGGTGACGGTCTGGCCGAGATGGTCACGGCAAACCTGGCCGGTGTAGCAGGTACGCATGCGGGATGACTCCGTTGTGTGCTTGGTTTGAGCGTAAGGGTTACGAATCTGCGCGGGGTGCGTCGTGCACGCCCGGCGCCGGAGAGAGCGCAGCCGGCCGGACCGCGGGCGTCGCCGCCGGGCCCGGGGCGACCACGCCCATGGAAACGATGTACTTCAATGCCGCGTCCACGCTCATCTGAAGGTCGATCGCCTCTTCGCGAGGCACCATCAGGAAAAAGCCGGACGTGGGGTTCGGCGTCGTCGGCACGTACACGCTGATGTGGTCGCCAGGCAGGCTGGCGGCCACTTCCCCGCTGGGCGAGCCGGTGACGAAGGCGATGGTCCAGGCCCCCGCGCGCGGGTACTGCACCAGCACCGCGCGGCGAAACGCCTGTCCGTTGGGGGCAAGCACGGTATCGCTGACCTGCTTGACCGAGTTGTAGATGGAGCGCACCAGCGGGATGCGGCCCAGCAGGTTTTCCCACTGGTCCACCATGGTGCGGCCGATCAGGTTGGCTGCGAACACGCCCGTCAGAAGCACCACCACGATGACCAGGACGAAGCGGAAACCGGGAATGTCGACGCCGAAAAGCGATTCGGACGACAGAAAACCGGGCACGAACCCTTCCAGGGTGGCGACCAGCAGTCCCAGTACCCACACCGTGATGACCAGGGGAACCCAGATCAGCAGGCCGGTGATGAAGTACTTCTTGAAGACGCGCATCCGCATCGCGCGGGCTCTAGGCGGTGGTGCCGCCGGCAGCGGGCGCCGCCGGGGCGGGCGTTGCAGCCGGCGCCGCGGCGGGCGCGGCGCTTTCGGCGGACGCCGCCGGCGCACCGGCCGGCGCGGCGCCCTGGCCGCTGCCGCTGCCATTGCCACGGAAATCCGTGACATACCAGCCGGAGCCCTTGAGCTGGAATCCAGCCGCGGTCACCTGCTTGGAGAATGTGCTTTGGCCGCATTCGGGGCAATCCGAAAGCGGCGCATCGGAAATCTTCTGCAAGACGTCTTTGGCATGGCCGCAGGCGCTGCACTTATAGGCGTAGATGGGCATCGAGGGCTCCCAGGCGCAAGCCGGGCATATCAAATTCCGCCGGTCCGCCCTGCGCGGGCGCAGGGTTCGGCGGCAGGGCTAGGCCGGAAAAATACGGGAAAGTGTTGAATTTTAGCGGTTTTTCTTAAAGCATCGCAGGCCTGCCCGGCCTGCCGGCCGGAAGCCGCCGCCCCCGGCGCGGCCCCGGGGGCCCGGCGGCCCCTGCCCTACACGGGCAGCAGGAACATCGCGGCGGCCACCAGGGTGGGCGCCAGGGCGCACAGGAAGAGGCGCCCGGAGGAAATGCTGCCGTCGGGGAAATGGTTCTTTAGGATGGCGAAGCCCGCGGGATTCGGGGCGTTGGCGATCACCGTCAGGCCGCCGCCGGTCACGGCGCCGGCCACCAGCATGTAGCGCCACGTCTCGTTGGTGCCTTCCACGAGCGACCCCAGATACGTCAGGGCCGCATTGTCGGTGATGGCGGTAAGCGCGGTGGCCCCCCAGAACAGCAGGAACGGTTCCAGCCCGCCCAACAGGTCCTGCAGCCACCATTTCTGCAGGCCGCCCAGCACCACCAGCCCCGCCAGGAAAAAGCCCACCATCAGGCCCTCTTTGATCATCAGGCGGTCCTGGTGCCGCTTGTAGGCCTCCGAGAAGCCGATGAACATCATGAGCAGGCCCAGGAAAATGGCGGGATGATGCGCCGTCAGCACCACGGCGACCAGAAAGACCAGGTGCACCAGGATCACGATGGCCGGCACCGGCGCACGCTTGCCCGCGCCCTGCGGCGCGTCCACGCCGCCGCCGGTGCCCACCGAGTGCTCCATCAGCGCCTTGCGGCAGATGAACGTCAGCAGGCCGGCGTTCAGGCACACCGCGACCGCGGCGCGCCACCCGAAATGCTGCATCATGAAGGCGGCATCCCACCCGAACGTGCCCGCGACCATCAGCACGGGCGGCGCGGCGTATGAAGTCAGCACCCCGCCGATGGACACGTTCACGAACAGCACGCCCAGGGTCAGGTACTTGAAGCCGGCCCGGCCGCTGGTGCGGAAGTAGGCATCGCGCAACAGGATGGCCGCCAGGGTCATGGCGGCGGGCTCGGTGATGAACGAGCCGCCCAGCGGCACCATCGCCATCACCACGAAGAAGGTGGACAGTTCGCGCGGCAGGGGCAGGGCCCGGGCCACGACGCGGACCAGCAGGCCCACCAGCTCCAGAATCGGCCGGCTGGCGGCCACGACCATGATGACGAAGACGAACAACGGCTCCGTGAAGTTGCGGGTGTCCATGTACGCGATGGCGCTGGCGGGTCCGCCCAGCGACGCCATCGTCACGATCAGCGCGAAGGCCCAGACGCCGAAGACGGCCTCGACTTCGGAAAACAGATGCCAGAAGCCCGCATGCGGTCCGCCACGATGCGCGAGCCGCGCGAAGAAGGGAACCGAGAAAGTATGGAGGACCGCCACGGCGAACAAAATGGTGGCGATGACCTCTAGCGGCTGGGGCATGTAGGGGAATTCCTGTAACGGGTTCACGCGGCGCGCCGTCGGGCGGATCCGCCGCGCGACGGCGCGCCGCGCAACAGATACACGTTCCGGCAGGCTTGTCGGACAAGCGTCGCAATATAGCCCACCGGCCGGACGATGTAACGCCGGGTCAACACTGATCCCTGCCGTCTTTTCTACGCGATCGGGGCCGGCGGTTCGGCGCCCGCCTGCGCCGCTTTCATCTCCATCAGCAGGCTGTGCAGCATCTCGGTGGACAGCCCGTGCAGCACCAGCCGGTAGCCCGCGCGCAGGGTCGACAGCGGCACCAGCGGATGGTTGTTGTTGACCAGGATCAGGTGCTGCGGCGCCCCCAGCAGCTTGGCCGCATAGATGCCGATGGTCTCGTCCAGCTGCAACGAATTGGCCGCGCGCCAGAAGTCGTTGTCGGTCAGCATCAGCTGGTACAGCGGCGTGAAAAGCTCGATGGCGCTTTGCAGGTCCAGGAAGTTCAGCTTGCCCCGCGGCATGTCCTCCAGCCGGATCGGCGGGTCGCGGAGCATGGAGAAGTCCACCTTCTGGGGCGCATGCATCTCCACGCCCGCATCGCGCAGCGCCTGGTTCAGGCGGATGACGAAGTTAAAGAGATTCAGGTCGTGCTTGACGAAGAGATCGTCCTTCAGATCGTCGATCTCCATCGGCTCGAGCGGCGTCGTGGTGATCGGCACCGGCGAGTTGGCGGCGATGAAGGCCAGCGCCTGCGCGCCCAGGTGGAAATGCCGCAGGATCAGCCAGTTGGCCTCGGGCGACACGAACCGCTTCAGGCCCCAGGCCAGGATGCGATGCAGCAGCTTCGAATGCGACCAGCGGCGCGGCAGGAAGGTCTTGACGACCTGGATCAGGATGATGAAGGCGCGCGCGATCGGCCGCAGGAACGGCAGCAGATACTGGCGCGACGCGCAGCTCGAGTCCGTCAGCCAGGCCTTCTTGACCTTGTCCGGCAGCGGCGTGCTGCGGTCCAGGTACAGCGCGAGCCAGGGGCTCGGGTCCGAGGGATCGTGTTCCCGGGCAAGGAATTCGGGCTCCTTGTTCATGCCGCGTCCGCCTCCATCACATGATGAAACTGCATCAGGTAGAGCGCCGCCGTGCGGCGCGCAGTGTCGACGATGCGCTGCGCGGCGCGCCCTTCCTCGTCGCAATCGAGCGCCAGCTCCACGGCGGTCAGCCACCGGGCCAGGTGGTGCTCGTCGTTGTGGCCGTGGTATTCCAGGAAGCGGAAGGCGTCGGGCGGCAGCTTCAGGCTTGCCTTGAGCAGCGGCAGCAACGCCGGCACGATGCGCTGTCCCGTGCCCTCGATGATGTAGATCGCGCCCAGCAGCCCGATCGGATCGCGCGTGGCCGCCAGCCCGTGCAGATAGGCGTTGAGCGCCTCGCCGCCGGGATTGCGGCGCAGGGCGTCGATGTTGTCCACCGTGCCGCCCGCCGTGCGGTAGTCCTGGAACAGGATCTGGAAATCGTTCTGCTCTTCGCCCGCGTGCGTGTCGATCAGCGCGGCCAGGGGCGCGTACTGCTCGGACAGCGAGGCGGCGCCCTCCCGCATCCACTTGCTGCCTTCGCGCACCTGCGGGATCCAGTTCTCCATCCAGGTCAGGTAGTCCGCGGTCTGGAACCGGCGCTCGCGCAGGCGCCTGACCACCGGCGTGCGCCACACGCGCGAGCGGTAGTCGTGCCAGATGGACGCCAGCTCGGTCAGCAGTTGCCCCAGGCCTTGCGGGGCCATGTCGGGATCGTGCGGCGGCGCGATCGCTTCGGCGTCCAAGCTCGCCGCGTCCTGGCGCGCGGCGGCGGCGGCAGCACCGGCGGCGACGCCGGGGCTGGCGTGGACCGCCTCGGCTTCCAGCAGCATGTAGGCCGCCATGAAGCGCCCGGATTCCGGGATGTAGCAGAAGATCTGCTCGCCCGGCTTGACCTCGCGCGTCTCCAGGAACTCGGCCAGCATGATCAGGATGGACGCGGCGCCAGTGTTGCCGCGCCAGGCCAGGTTGCTGAACCAGCGCTCGCGCGGGATCGCAAGGCCCGCCTTTTCCATCAGGTCTTCCACCACGGGGATGAATTTCTCGGATGAGTAATGGCACAGGAAGTGGTCGACCTGGTCCGGATCCACCCAGCCGTCGCGCACCAGCTTGGCGTATTCATGGATGCCGATATCGAACAGATGCGGCAGCAGGCGGATGTCCTGGCGCAGCGACAGCGCGCCGTCCGCCTCGGCCTCGTTCCAGGACGGGTAGTCCAGGTGCCCCTTGCTCCGGTCCGCCGACAGCCCGAGCTGCATGCACACGGGGTAGTCGCCCGAGAACGAGCGCTGGTGCACCCATTTCAAGCGCAGGCGCACGCCCTGCGACGCGCCGGCCAGCGGCCGGCCGCTGTTGCCCAGCAGCACCGCGCCGGCCCCGTCCGACAGCATCCAGCGCAGGAAGTGCGCGTCGAAATCCGCGTCATAGCCGCGCGCGGCGAAGCGCGAGCGCTTGAACAGGCGCGACGGCAGTTCGCTCGCCACGGCCAGGGCGCTGGCATGCGCCCCCAGCTCCACGCCCTGCGCGGCGGCCTGGATGGCGGACACGCCCGCGGCGCAGATGCCATGCACCGACAGCGTTTCCATGGGCGGCGCGGCCAGCTCGCCCTGGATCATGTTCGAAAAACCCGGCATCAGCGCATCGCCGCCCGACGATCCGCTCGTGAGCATGGACACGGCCGACAGATCGCTGTCGTGGCGCCGCAGGCAGTCGCGGATGGCGTTGGCCGCGAGCTGCGCGTTGGAGAACACGGTCGCGCCGTCGGGATCGATGGCGTAGTAACGCTGCTTGATGCCGTTCTCGGCCAGGATGCGGCTCTTGATCCGGCTGGACATGCGGTTCAGCGGCGCGATGTAACTGTCCATCGCTTCGTTGGACACGGGCTCGCCCGGCATGAAATAGCCGGCGCTCTCCAGGTAGACACGATGAAACGCAATAGGCATGGCGGATCTCTGGTGAAAGGTGGCAATGCGGCGCTAGCGGACGTGCTCGGGCGCCATGCAGGAACGGCTGCGAAACCGCGGAACGAAGGCGCCCAGGATGAAGACACGGAACATGTAGGGAGTCAGGCCGCGTTCATTCAGTTCGCTTCGCACGCGGCCGCGATAGTGGTCGCGGTGCAGGCGGGTCAGTTCGGACCAGTGCGCCCGCGGATGCTCGTGATGCGCGGTATGCAGGCCGATATTGAAAAGCAGCGGGTTGACCAGGCCCTCGAAGTTGCGCGCGTAGTTCAGGCCGGCCACGTGCCGGGGCCCGCCGTCCGCGTGCGCATGCTGCAGGTAATTTGTGGCCAGCAGCCAATGCAGGCCATGGAGCTGCGGCACGATCACGAACACCAGCGCCTTGACCGGGTTCAGCGCGATCAATCCGGCCCACAGGCCCAGCCACGCGCCGTACTGCGCCATGCAGTACCGCCACGCGCCGGGCCAGTGGCGGCGCAGCCGCCCCAGCCACGCGAAGAACAGCGGATACAGCACCCACACCGCCTGGACGGGGTGGATGACATAGCCCCACAAGTGATTCGTGTCGCCGCCGAAACGGTAGGTGCGCGCCACGTCGCGCACCCCATGCTTGTAGCGGTGATGATTGGCCACGTGTGCCGGATAGAACACGAAGGTGGGATGCCCCTGCAGCAGCGTGATCCAGAAGTCTGTGATCCGGTTCGCGCGCCGTCCGCGCCACATCCGGATGTGCGTGTGGTTGTGATGGATGACGCCGATGCCCAGCGTCAGGAACAGCATCAACCCATACAGCGGCCACCAGAACCCGTAGACCCATTGCCACGCCGCCAGCGCGGGCAGCGCGGCCAGATAGGCCAGGCTCTGCCAATCGCGCCGGTTGCGCAGCGCCGGCAGTCCGCGGCGCCGACCCAGGACTGCCGCCACTATGCGTTGCCCCGCTGGCCGGCGCCCGGCTCGCGCTGCCGGTAGGCGTCAAGCTGGCGCTCCGCCGCCTGCGCGCCCAGCCGCGTGCGGAACAGGCGGTCCATGAAGGTGAATTGGAAGCCGTAATTGCCGTTGTAGCAGGCGTGGTGCAGATGATGCCGCCGGCTGGCGGCGAACCAATGCGCGTACGACACCTTGGGGAAGAAGTCGTAATTGGCGTGCCCGATGCAATTGAAGAACAGGCTGAAGATCGGCACCGACGCCAGCGACCAGAAGCTGAAGTCGTGCACCACCATGGGCAGCAGGATCACGTTGCCCAGCATCAGCGCCTCGATGGGATGAAAGCTGTAGGTCGAAAACGGCGTGGTGACGACGGAGCGGTGGTGCGGCAGGTGAAAACGGCGCAGCAGCCGCGTGTGCAGCAGGCGGTGGTTGATCCAGAAATGCACGTCGTTCCAGGCCACCAGCGCCAGGATTTCCAGCACGATCTGCAGCCCGCTCGCGTCCGGGTCCAGGCGCGCCCAACCCAGTTGCAGCAGGCCCCACGGAAAGATCATGCCGGTGCCGAACAGCAGGATCGACAAGCCGGACTGCGCGAACTCGCGCCGCAACTGGCCCGGCGCCAGCGGACGCGGGTCGAGCGGGCGGCCCAGGCCGAGCGCCGGCAGGACATGCCGGGTCAACAGCCAGGTGGCCGCGCCAAAGGCCAGGTAGATGCCGCCAAAGAACAGCAGCCCCGCCAGCATCACCTGCCAGGCGGACAAGGCTTCGAAAGCTTGACCCATGTAGGTTTTGTTTCACCCTGAAGAATGGCCGCATGATAAGCAATCCGTCAGCGTCCGGGCGAGTCAATTATTACCAATTGAATCCGGACGCCACAAAGCGCTCACGCCGCGCGCAGGGTCGCTGCCGCCACGGGAAACTGGCGATCGAGCGCCGTGACGGCCGCGTCCAGCCGCTCTCCGAGCGCCGCGCTGGCCGGCAGCATCGGCAGACGAAGCTCGTTCGACAGCAGCCCCTGGCGCGCCAGTTGGGCCTTCAGCGGTCCCGGGTTGGGCTCGGCGAACACCCGCTGGATCACCGGCGCCAGCGCGTGGAACAGCGCCCTGGCCTCGTCCAGCCGCTGGTCCCGCACCGCGCGGTGCATCGCCACGAAGAGGTCGGGGCGCAGGTGCGCGGCGGCGGCGATCATGCCGGTTCCGCCCAGGCACAGCACAGAAAGCGATTGCAGGTCCTCGCCGGCCAGCACGTTCATCCGGCCGTCGGCGATCAGCGCCACCGTCTTTTCCAGGGAGCCGCCGCAGTCCTTGATTGCGGCGATGTTGGGATGCGCGGCCAGCGCCAGCAGGGTCGACGTGTCCAGCGTGGTGCCGGTGCGGTAGGGAATGTCGTAGAGCACCAGCGGAGAGCGCGAGGCGTCGGCCAGGCAGCGGAAGTACGCGGCCGCGCCTTCCTGGCCGGCGCGCACGTAGTACGGCGCGGGCGCCAGGATGCCGGCCAGCGGCCGGGTGCCGAACGCCGACAGCCGCTGCAGCACGTGTCCCTGGTGATTGCCTGCCAGGCCCATGACGATGGGCAGGCTGCCCGCTTCGGCCAGCACCGCGTCCAGCACGGCAAGCTGCTCGGCGTCGTCCAGGGATGCGGCCTCGCCGGTGCTGCCGCACACGACCAGCCCGTCCACGCCCGCGGCCACGTAGTGCCGCACGAGGCGGCGCAGGGCCCCGCCGTCGACCGCGCCGCCCGAAAACGGCGTGACCAGCGGCACCCAGACGCCCTGGAACAGAGATTGATGTGATTGCATGAGAACACTCCTTCGGTAGGACCGTGGTGGGACCGTACAGAAGTGCTCGGGATGTCAGGGGGTGCGCGCGGAGGCGCAAACGCGCCGCCAGGAGGCCGCTGTTCCGTCGCCCATCTGACGGAACAGCATGCTCCGGTCAGATGAGCGGCTGTTTTTTGGATTTCAGGCCGGCGGCAGCCAGCACCACGCCAAGGGCGCGGATACGTGCAGCAGTCTGGTGGGCCTGAGGAATCATGAAATGGCGAAGCGCGATGAGGCGACGGTTGCGGAAATCTACCGGGCGCGCGCGGCGGTGTCAACGAGGTGGCGGATCCGGGCAGGCGACCGGCCCGGCCTGAAGATCAGGCCAGCGTGGCCAGGAACACCTCGCACAGGGCCTGCATGCCCTTGCGGTCGTCTTCATCGAAGCGGCCCGGCACGGGGCTGTCCACGTCCCAGACGCCGATCAGCTCGCCCCGGTGCACCAGCGGCACCACGATTTCGGAGCGCGAGGCCGCGTCGCAGGCGATGTGGCCGGGGAAGGCATGCACGTCCGGCACGAGCTGCGTCTGGCGCTGGCTGGCGGCCGCGCCGCACACCCCGCGATTCAGCGGGATGCGCACGCAGGCGGGCTTGCCCTGAAAGGGGCCCAGCACCAGCTCCTGGCCGTCGAAGAAATAAAAGCCCACCCAATTCAGGTCGGGCAAGGCCTGGAAGGCCAGCGCGCTCAGGTTGGCGGCATTGGCGATGCGGTCGGGCTCGCCTTGCAGCAGGGCGCGCGCCTGGACGGCGAGTTCGGCGTACAGGGCAGCCTTGGAATCGGCGACGATGGGAGCGGCTTCGAACATGGAAATGTAACTGTACAGGCGGTTATCGATGCAGGTGATTTTAGGGGTTCCACCCGTTAAAGGGGCCGGGCTGTTACCGTGTGGGACAATACTTTGTTGTCAAACGCATCAACCGACCCACCCTTCTTGATCAAGAAGCACTCCATGGACAAGCCTATCGAACCTGCGTTTTCCTTTTCGGAACGCGCCCTGCAACTCACCAGCTCCGCCATCCGCGAGATCCTCAAGGTAACCGAGCGTCCTGAAGTCATTTCGTTCGCGGGCGGCCTGCCTGCGCCGGGCGGCTTTCCGGTAGAGGTGGTACGAGCAGCATTCGACAAGGTCCTGTCCACCAACGGCCGCGCGGCCCTGCAATACGGCCCGACCGAAGGCTACGCGCCGCTGCGCAAGTGGGTCGCCGATGACCTGACCGCCGCCGGCGCCGACGTCGCCCCCGACCAGGTCCTGATCGTGTCCGGCTCGCAGCAGGCGCTGGACCTGCTGGGCAAGGTGCTGATCGACAAGGACAGCAAGGTGCTGGTCGAAGACCCCAGCTACCTGGGGGCGCTGCAATCGTTCAGCCTGTACCAGCCCAAGTTCGTGCCGGTGCCCACCGACGAAGGCGGCCTGATCCCCGAAGCCATCACCCCCGAACTGGCCGACGGCGCCCGCTTCCTGTACGCCCTGCCCAATTTCCAGAACCCCACCGGCCGCACCCTCAACCTCGAGCGCCGCATCGCGCTGGTCAAGCGCGCCGCCGAACTGGGCCTGACCATCGTCGAGGACGATCCCTACGGCGAACTGCGCTACGCCGGCGAGCCGCAGCCCGGCCTGATCACGCTGGCCAAGGAATACGGCGCCAACGTCGTGCGCCTGGGCACGTTCTCCAAGGTGCTGGCCCCCGGCCTGCGCCTGGGCTATATCGCCGCCGGCCGCGCCCTCATCAACAAGCTGGTGCAAGCCAAGCAGGCCACCGACCTGCACACGCCCACGCTGACCCAGATGGCCGTGTACGAGATCGTCAAGGACGGCTTCCTGGCCGAGCACCTGCCCAACGTGCGCGAGATCTATCGCGCCCAGGGCAAATGCATGCTGGACGCCATCCAGCAGGAATTCCCGTCCACCGTCACCTGGACCAAGCCCGAAGGCGGCATGTTCATCTGGCTGACCTTGCCCGAGCACATCGACAGCACCAAGCTGCTGGAAAAGGCCATCGCCCAGAACGTCGCGTTCGTGCCCGGCGCGCCGTTCTACAGCGGCGAAGGCAAGCGCAACACGCTGCGCCTGAGCTTTGCCACCGTGCCGGAAGACAAGATCCGCACCGGCATCGCCATCCTCGGCAAGCTGTTGAAGGCCGAGTAAGGCTCCCGCCCAGGCAGGCCCGCTTCGGCGGCGCCTGACCACATACCGGCCGGGCGCAATGCCCGGCCGTTGTTTTATGCTGTCGGCTTTCCCGACCGATTCCTGACCGTGACAGTGAGCGCTTCGCAACAATCCCCTACCGATCTCAGCGACATCGTCTTCACCGACTGGGTCGAACGCTGGCTGCCCAAGTCGTGGCGGCCCTATGCCCGCCTGTGCCGGCTGGACCGGCCCATCGGCACCTGGCTGACCCTGCTGCCGGCCATCGCCGCGCTGGTGCAGGCGGCGGGCGGGCTGCCCGACCTCAAGCGGCTCATCGTGTTCTCGCTGGGCGCGCTGCTGATGCGCGGCATTGGCTGCACCGTCAACGACATGTGCGACCGCAACTTCGACAAGCATGTGGAACGCACGCGCTTCCGTCCGTTGACGAGCGGCCAGTTGACGATGAAGAACGCCGTCTGGTTCCTGCTCGGCCAGTTGCTGGTCTGCGGGTCGCTGCTCTTCTTCCTGAACGACATGAGCCGCTGGCTGGCCGTCGCCGTGCTGCCGTTCGTCTTCATCTATCCCCTGTGCAAGCGCGTCACGTACTGGCCACAGGTGGTGCTGGGCATCTGCTTCAACTGGGGCATGCTGATGGCCTGGTCCGACACGCAGAACCACGTCCCGCTGGCCGCCATCGCCATGTGGCTGGGCGCGGTGCTGTGGCAGGTGGGGTACGACAGCATCTACGCCTACGTGGACGTGCGCGACGACCGCAGCCTGGGCCTGCACTCGACCGCCATGCGGTTTGGCGACCAGGGCAAGCTGTGGATCGGCGGGTTCTATCTGGGCACCGTGCTGCTGTGGGCCTGGGGCGGTCATGCCATGGGCTTGTCGTGGGCCTATCAGGTGGGGATGGCGGCCGTGGCCGCGCACCTCGCCTGGCAACTGAAGGTCTTCGACATCCAGCGCCCGGACCGCAATTTCATGCTGTTTCGCGCCAATCTGTGGCTGGGCGCCCTGCTGGTCGTGGCCGCGCTGGCGGGCGCGCTGATCCGCTGACGCGCATTTGCGGGCCTGCCGCGCTCGGGGGATGATGGTGCTTCCGCCCCACCGTCACGGAGACACCGCATGCCCGCAACGATCAAATCCCTGACTGCCGCCGCCGCCGCGTGCGCCCTTCTTGGCGCGCTGCCCGCACAGGCCGCCTCCGACTGCGCCGCGCTGCGCGGTTGCGCGGCCAAGTTCTGCCACATCGAAAACGACATCGCCGCCGCCCAGGCGCAGAACAATTCGCGCCGCGAGGCGGGCCTGCGCAAGGCGCTGGCCGAAGCCAAGGCCAACTGCACCGACAGCCGCCTGCAATCGCAGCGCGAAGCCGAGGTGCGCGAAAAGCAAGCCGACGTCGCCGAGCGGCAGGAGGAACTGAAGGAAGCGCGCGCCAAGGGCAAGCAGGACAAGATCGACAAGGCGCAGCGCAAGCTGCAAGAGGCGCAGGCCGACTACGACGCCGCACTGGCCGAGCTGAACCGCTGAAAAGGCGCGATACGCGCCGCCGCCTGGCCGGCCCGCGTCGGCCAGGAACATGACCTGTCACCCGGTGGAAATATCGCCATCCATGGTGCCAACATGGTTAATTCAAATCGATTAGCCATGATTTTGGAAAGATGTTTTCTGAGAATAAGGGTTTATCCCAGGGTTGTTTAGGCACAGAATGCCTCTCATCGGGACACAGCAAGCGAGCCCCAGGCAATTAGGCCAGCGGCTCGGATCCCAAGCTCACAAGACATCGGAGGTCTGCCATGAAAACCCTTGCTACCGCATTGATGTTGTCCATGTCCGTTCTGGCCGCTGGCGCCCAAGCCGCCGAAGCCGACCAGGGCCCCACCCGCGCCCAGGTCCAGGCCGAACTGCAACAAGCCAAGGCCTCGGGCCAATACACCTTCGGCGAAGAAGGCTACCCCGCCCCGATCGTGCAGAAGTCCAGCCTGTCCTCGCAACAAGTCCAAGCTGACCTGGCCCAGGCCAAGAACGCTGGCCAAGTCACCTTCGGCAACCTGGACTACCCGCCCGTCGCCGCGTCGGCAACCGCCACGTCGCTGACTCGCGCCCAGGTCGAATCGCAACTGGCCCAGGCCAAGGCGGAAGGCCTGGTGACCTTCGGCAACATGGACTACCCGCCCCAAATGGGCAGCTGATCGCATCGCCCGCTCGGGCGCGATTTGCCTCTCAAAGCCCTCCGGCCACAAGCCGGAGGGCTTTGTCATTGACGTTTCGACGTTCGATTTGGTCATAACGCCTGCAACTTAGGCCATTACGACACTTTTGCAGCTACAAATCGACAGCGCTCCCGCATAGGATGAGGCCACTTCCCTCCCCCACATTGCAGGAGCAGCACCATGTCCACGCACACCAAATCCATCGTCCTGCTGGGCGCCGGCAAGATCGGCTTTGCCATCGCCCTGATGCTGGAACGCAGCGGCGATTACACCGTCCTGGTCGCCGACCAGGACGCCGGGCGCCTCGCGGTGCTGGCCGAGCTGGGATGCGAAACGCGCCAGATCGGCGACGACGCCAGCGTGGCGCGGTGCATCGAAGGCGCCTACGCCGTGGTCAATGCGCTGCCGTTTCACCGCGCCATTGCGGTGGCGGGCCTATGCGCGAAGGCCGGCGTGCATTATTTCGACCTGACCGAGGACGTGGCCAGCACCCATGCCATCCAGGCGCTGGCCAAAGGCGTCAGCACGGTGCTCATGCCTCAATGCGGCCTGGCGCCGGGCTTCATCGGCATCGTCGGCAACGCGCTGGCGCGCCGTTTCGACACCCTGCTGGACCTGCGCATGCGCGTGGGCGCCCTGCCGCGTTATCCCTCCAACAGCCTGCGCTACAACCTGACGTGGAGCACCGAAGGGCTGATCAACGAATACTGCAACCCGTGCGAAGCCATCGTCGACGGTCAACTCACCAGCGTCCCCGCCCTGGAAGGCTACGAAACCTTCGCGCTGGACGGCGTGGAATACGAGGCCTTCAACACCTCCGGCGGCCTGGGCACCCTGCCCGCGACGCTGCTGGGCCGCGCGCGCAATGTGGATTACAAGTCGGTGCGCTATCCCGGCCACTGCAGCATCATGAAGCTGCTCCTCAATGACCTGCGGCTGCGCGACCGTCGCGACCTCCTCAAGGACATCTTCGAGTCGGCCATTCCCACCACCGAACAGGACGTGATCGTCATCCAGGCGTCGGCCTCCGGCTATCGCCGCGGCCGCCTGGAAGAAGAGTCCTACCCGATCCGCGTGTTCGGCGCGGAAGTCGATGGCCATCGCCTCAGCGCCATCCAGCTCTCGACCGCCGCGGGCATCTGCGCGGCGCTGGATCTGGTGGCCATGGGCGTGCTGCCGCAGCAGGGGTTCGTGGGCCAGGAAGCCATCGGCCTGGACGCGCTGTTGAGCAACCGCTTTGGCCGCATCTACGCGGGCAAGCCGCTGGCGCTGGCCGGTTGCGCGGTCGCCGACCGCTGACCGCGTCCAGGCGCTGCGCGCCGCGCGATGCTACGTCCAGCCTTCCAGGCGCAGCGTCGCGCGCACCAGGCGCTGCTCTTCCTGTTCGATATCGGACAGGCTCTGGCGCACGCTGTCCACGTGATCGGCCGCGGCCTTGCGCGCCTGCTCGGGCTGGCGTCCGATCACCGCGTTGAACAGCCGCGTGTGCTGGCGGTCGATCTGCCGCTTTTCGGGTTCGCGGTGGTACAGGTTGTTCACGCACGCAAACACCGAGCCCAGCAGCAGGTCCGTCAGCGATTGCAGCGTGTGCACCAGAACCGGATTGTGCGAGGCTTCGCAGATGGCCAGGTGGAAGGCATGGTCCAGATGCGCGTGCGTGGCGGTGTCGGTGGCCGCGCCCTGCGCCGACACCATCTCGTCATAGCGGCGCCGGATCATGATGAAGTCCGCTTCCGTGCCGCGGATGGCCGCCAGCCGCGCCGATTCGGCCTCGAGCAGCGACCGCACTTCCAGCAGGTCGTACAGGGTTCGCGGCTGCGAATTGAACAGGTGCATCAACGGCCCCGCGTCGACCTTCGAGATGCGCGCGACGAACGAACCCTTGCCCTGCGCCGTATGGATGATCTCGCGCGCGCGCAGCAGCTTCAGGCCCTCGCGCAGCGCCGTGCGCGAAACACCCAGCTTTTCTGTCAGGCGCCGTTCGGACGGCAGGGCCTGGCCGGCCTTGAGCACGCCGTCCAGAATCAGGCGCTCGATGCGTTCAGCCACTTCATCCGCCACCTGGCGGGGCCTTTCTTCAGTTTCCGCGTGCATGCGATCTCCGGACCAGTGGTATGACCATGCGGGGCCCGCGCTCGCGGGACATGGTCATGCCTCTGTAAGTGGCTGATATCAAACCATAAAAAGCGGACCTTTGCCCGGCAGCGGGCGAATAAACTGGTATGACCAGCGGGTTTTCGTATGGACATCGACGCGCACGCGAACGATGATGTCAGCACGCCTGGACCGGCGCGCCGCGCTGTCCATCCCTATTCATCGCCAGAGACCCGCATGACTCAACGCACCCAGCACCACGGCCTGCAAGTGGCGGCCGATCTCAGTCAATTCATCGAACAGGAAGCCCTGCCCGGCACCGGCCTGGATGCCGACGGCTTCTGGCAAGGCTTCGCCGCCCTGGTGCACGATCTGGCGCCGAAGAACCGCGCCCTGCTCGCCGAACGCGACCGGCTGCAGGCCGAGCTCGACGCCTGGCACCGCGCCCATCCCGGTCCCATCACGGACGCCGCCGCCTATCGCAAGTTCCTGGAGGGCATCGGCTACCTGCTGCCGCAGCCCGAGTCCGTCCGCGCCACCACCGACAACGTCGATACCGAGATCTCGCAACAAGCGGGCCCGCAGCTCGTCGTGCCGATGTCCAATCCGCGCTACGCGCTGAACGCCGCCAATGCGCGCTGGGGCAGCCTGTATGACGCCCTCTACGGCACCGATGCCATTCCGGCCACGCCCGGCGACACCGGCAAGGGCTACAACCCCGAACGCGGCGCAGCCGTCATCGCCCGCGCGCGCAGCTTCCTGGACACCGCCGCGCCGCTGGCGCAGGGCTCGCACGCCGATGCCCGCGGCTACACCGTCGAAGACGGCCAATTGCGCGTGGCGCTCGCCAGCGGCGCCACCGGCCTGAAGTCCGGCGCGCAGTTCGTCGGCTACCAGGGCGACGCCTCCGCCCCCACCGCAATCCTCCTCAAGAACAACGGCCTGCACTTCGAAATCCAGATCGACCCGGCCAGCCCCATCGGCAGCACGGACGCGGCGGGCGTGAAGGACGTGGTGGTCGAAGCCGCGCTCACCACCATTATGGACTGCGAAGACTCCGTCGCCGCCGTCGATGCCGACGACAAGGTGCAGATCTACCGCAACTGGCTCGGCCTGATGAAGGGCGACCTCACCGAAGAAGTCACCAAGGGCGGCAAGACCTTCACCCGCAAGCTCAATGCCGACCGCCGCTACACCCGTCCGGACGGCTCGCCCCTGAAGCTGCATGGCCGCTCGCTCATGTTCGTGCGCAACGTGGGACACCTGATGACCAACCCGGCCGTGCTGGACCGCGACGGCCAGGAGATTCCCGAAGGCATCCTGGACGCCGTCGTCACCAGCCTGGCCGCGCTGCATGACCGCCACAACAAGCTCAATTCGCGCACGGGTTCCGTGTACATCGTGAAGCCCAAGATGCACGGCCCCGCCGAGGCCGCGTTCGCCAACGAACTCTTCGACCGCGTCGAGGACCTGATCAAGGTGCCGCGCCACACCCTGAAAATGGGCATCATGGACGAAGAGCGCCGCACCAGCGTCAACCTCAAGGCCTGCATCCAGGCCGCGGCGTCGCGCGTGGCCTTCATCAACACGGGCTTTCTGGACCGCACCGGCGATGAAATGCACTCGGGCATGGAAGCCGGCCCCATGCTGCGCAAGGGCGACATGAAGTCCAGCGCCTGGATCGCCGCCTACGAACGCAACAACGTGCTGGTGGGCCTGGACTCGGGCCTGCGCGGCCGCGCCCAGATCGGCAAGGGCATGTGGGCCATGCCCGACCTGATGGCGGCGATGCTCGAGCAGAAGATCGCGCATCCCAAAGCCGGCGCCAACACCGCCTGGGTGCCGTCGCCCACGGCCGCCACGCTGCACGCGCTGCATTACCACCAGATCGACGTGCAGGCGGTCCAGCAGGAACTTGAACGCACCCGGCTGGACAGCGTGCGCGACGAACTCCTGGAGGGCCTGCTCTCGGTCCCGGTCGGCGATCCCTCCAAGTGGTCGGCCGCCGACATCCAGCAAGAGCTGGACAACAACGCGCAAGGCATCCTGGGCTACGTGGTGCGCTGGATCGACCAGGGCGTGGGCTGCTCCAAGGTGCCCGACATCCACAACGTGGGACTGATGGAAGACCGCGCCACGCTGCGGATTTCCAGCCAGCACATCGCCAACTGGCTGCGCCACGGCATCACCCACCGCGACCAGGTCATGGAAACCTTCCAGCGCATGGCCAAGGTGGTAGACGGCCAGAACGCGGGCGACCCGCTCTACCAGCCGATGGCGGGCAACTTCGATACGTCGCTGGCATTCAAGGCCGCATGCGCGCTGGTCTTTGAAGGGCTGACGCAGCCCAACGGCTACACCGAGCCCCTCCTGCACAAGTACCGCCTGGAATACAAGGCCGCGCGCGCCTGATTTCCCTCCCGTATTGGGATCTGCCAAGCCGGACAGCGATGCTGTCCGGCTTTTTCTTTGGCCCGATGTTGCGGCCCGATGTTGCGGCCCGATTTAAAAACCCGGGCATTTTCGCACGGTCGTGCTAAATTCCCCGCATGACAGCGAAAACCGAAAAAAGCGAACTGACCTTCGCGGCCATCGTGGACACGGCCCTGGACATGGCGGCCGCGCAAGGCATGGAAAGCCTTTCGCTGGGCCAGGTCGCCAAGCGGCTGGGCATCAGCAAGAGCGGCGTGTTCTCCCGCGTCGGCTCCCTTGAGGCCTTGCAACAGGCAGTCCTGGACGAATACGACCGGCGTTTCGTCGCGGCGGTCTTCACGCCCGCCATGGCCTATCCGCGCGGCCTGCCTCGCCTCAATGCCCTGGTGTCGCTGTGGATCGAACGCGCCAGCAACGTCGAGACGCTGACGGGCTGCATCTATGTCGCCGGCGCCTTCGAGTACGACGACGTCGACTCCCCGCTGCGCTCGGTGCTGGAACACAACCTGAGGCGCTGGCGCGTGGCGATGGTGCGCACCGTGGACCAGGCGCTGGAGGCCGGGCATCTGCGCCCGGACACCGATCCGCAGCAGCTCGTATTCGAGATCTACAGCCTGATGATCGGATTGATGCATGACGCCCGCTTCCTCCGGGACCCCAAGGCGCCGGAGCGCGTCAAGGCCGCCTACGAGCGGCTGATTTCCACGTATCGCAGCTTCAAGATCATCGAGTAGCCCCTGGTCCCCGCCGGCGCCGGCAGGTCGCCGGCCTTTCTTTCCCTTAATTTCGCACGATCGTGCGAATCTTGACAGGAGCAAGGCATGTGGATTCTTATTCCCCTGGGCGCAATCGGCGTTGCCGCCGTCATCTGGCGCCGCTGGCGCTCCCTGCTGCGCCAGCTTCCCGACCGCGCAGAGCATCTCGTGCTGTTCTGACCTGATGTTCTGACCTGATGTTCTGACCTGATGTGCTGACCTGCGGTTCTGACGAACTGTTCCAAGTGTTCTAAGGTCGGGGATCTCGTTCTATAGTCCGGTCTTCACCCTCCCGTCATGCCATGCCGCGCTCCATACACCTGCTGATCGTCGACCCGCAGAACGATTTCTGCGACCTGCCCGAAACGTATCTGCCCACGGATCCGCTCACCGGCCTTGCCCACCGGCCCGCGCTTCCGGTCGCGGGCGCGCACGCCGACATGCAACGGCTGGCGCGCTTTATCGATGCGACGGCGCACGCGCTCACCTCGATCACGGTCACGCTGGATTCGCACCATCGGCTGGACATCGCGCACCCGACCTTCTGGCGCGCGGGCAATGGCGACCCGGTCGCGCCGTTTACCCCCATCACGGCCGCCCAGTTGCGCGCCGGCGAATTCGTGCCGCGCCACGACGACGATCTGCCGCGCACGCTTGCGTACCTGGACGAACTCGAGGCCCGCGGGCGCTACACGCTGATGGCGTGGCCGGTCCACTGCGAGATCGGCACATGGGGGCACAACGTGCATGCCGACGTGCGCGCCGCCTACGGCCGCTGGGAAGAAGCGCGCCAGTTCATCGTGCGCAAGGTGCCCAAGGGCGCCAATCCCTGGACCGAACACTACAGCGCGCTCATGGCCGAAGTGCCCGACGCCGACGACCCGCGCAGCCAGCTCAATCGCGGCCTGCTCGATTCGCTGGACCGCGCCGACCTGATCCTGGTCGCGGGAGAAGCGGGCAGCCACTGCGTCAAGGCCACGGTCGAGCACCTGGCCGAGCACCTGCCCGGCGGCAACCTGTCGCGCATCGTGTTGCTGACCGACTGCATGAGTCCCGTCGCGGGCTTTGCCCAGGCGCAGGCGACGTTCCTGCAACGCATGCGGGACCTGGGCGTGCAGGAGCGCACCAGCACCGACATGGCGCGCGCGCTGGCGTAACGCCGTCCCGCGCGGCGCGCGCCCAATGACAACGGCCGCCTGCGTGGGCAAGGCGGCCGTGAAGGAGCGTGCGAAATGCAGCGGTTGGCGTTCAGGCCTCGTGCCCGGCCTTGCCGTCGCATTCGACGTAAAGCGCGCCGATCGCCTCGCACAACGCGGGCGGCTGCTGGAACAGGCGCGACACCAGCAGGCAGCCCTGGATCGTCGCGAACACGGCCCGCCCCGCAGCGTCGGGCGTGCCAGAAAACTTCAAGGTGCCTTGCGCGGCGCCTTCGGCCAATACGCGGGCCAGCCAGGCTTCGTGCGCGCGAAAGAACCCCTGCAGCGCGCCGCGGACCCGTTCGGACAGGCTCATCACGTCGGCAGCCAGCATGCCGCCCAGACAGAGTTCACCGGAACCGCACGCGGCCGATTCCATCATCGACAGATATTTATCAAGCTGCGCCTGCGCCGGCAATGACGTATCGATGGCGCGCACCGCGCCGAGCGCGCGCGTGCTGTAGGCCTCGACCGCTTCATACAGCAGGTCGTCCTTGCCGGGAAAATAGTAGTGGATGCTGGACGTCTTGACGCCCACATGTTCAGCCAGGTCGCGATAGCTGAAGCCGTTGCATCCGCGCATGCGGATCAGCTTCTCGGCGTGCGCCAGAAGCAGTTCGCGAGTGGTGTTGGAAGTCGGGGTATCCATGGCTGCATATTACCTACTAATAGATCGGTTCGTCATTGGGACGGTCCCTTATCGGCCTGGCCGAGAGGGCCGCTCAAGGCGCCCGACACTGCCTGCGGACCCCGGCCGGGATCGAGCCCGCCCCCGGGGTCCGCATCGATTGCCATCTGGCTCAGCCTTGCACGGGCGGGTAGTCCAGTTCGCCGGCGTCGGTCAGGCCTTGGGCGCGGGCAGCGGCCAGTTCCTGCTTGACCTGGGCACGGGTCTTGTCGCCGGCGTAGGCAAACGCGGTCGCGGCATAACCTTCTTCGCCGAACACCAGTTCGCCGTTGGCGCGGGCCTCAGCCAGTTCCTGCTGCACCTGGGCGCGGGTGACCGTGCTTTGGGTGTTCACGGCGGGCGGATAGTCCAGCTCGCCAGCCTGGGCGGCGCCGATGAAGGAAGCGGAAAGGATCAGGGCGGAAACGAGGGTCTTCATGAGGATTCTCCAGAAAGTGTGGGGTGATGCGTCGTGGTCGGATTAAAGCTATCTATATATAGATAGATACGAGGTCGAAGAAAATCAGCCTTGGACGGGCGGGTAGTCCAGTTCGCCACCTTCGGTCAGGCCCTGGGCGCGCGCGGCGGCCAGTTCTTGCTTGATCTGGGCGCGGGTCTTGTCGCCAGCCTGAGCGATCGGGGCGGCGGCGTAGCCTTCTTCACCGAACACCAGTTCACCGTTGGCGCGGGCTTCAGCCAGTTCCTGCTGCACTTGGGCACGGGTGACCGTGCTGTGCGTGTCCAGGGCGGGCGGATAGTCCAGTTCGCCGGCTTGGGCGGCGCCGATGAAGGAAGCGGAAAGAATCAGGGCGGATACGAGGGTCTTCATGGTCAATCTCCGAGTTGAAAGTTGCAGTGTGCGTTTCAGTTAGCTATCTACTTGTAGGTAGATGAAAAGAGAAATAAAAAAGCGGTCCTACTGTATTTCTGGTTTCGGCGCCGGGCGGTTTTGGTTGGGTGCGCTGCGTCGATGGATGAATCTTACCTACTACTAGATAGACAGCACAAGCCGGTAAAGTGAAACAATTTATGTCTGATTCGGAAATGCCACGGATCGGACCTTGCCGTCCCCTCACCAAGACCGCGGAGAAGCGCCGTACCGCGCCTTGAAGATCTTGCTGAAGTGGCTGAGGCTCGAATACCCCAGATCCCCGGCCGCCTGCGTCACGCTCATGCCGCCGCGCAGCAATTCGGCGGCTCTCGCCAGCCGCACGTCGCTCAGGTAAGCGTGCACCGATCGGCCCACGGTTTCCCGCATCAATTGCTGCAGGCGCTTTTCCGACAACCCCACCATCCGCGCCAGGCGGCCAGGCGGCCATTGCTCCGTACAGCGTTCGCGCAACAGCAGACAAGCTTCATGCAACCGCCGATGTTCCAGCCCGGCCAGGCTCTTCGGCAATTCGGGCACGGACAACAGTTGCACGAAGGCCGCCAGCATTTCCAATGACTTGGCGCGATACCAGAGCCGACGTGCTTCGGGCGCCGACGGCGCATCGCGGGAGACTGCGCCAGCCAACGCCAGCAGGCTGGCGGGCGCGTCCAGCGTGGCCACCAGCGAACCGTGCGCCGGCACACTCACATCGTGGGAAAACCGCTGCCGCAACAGGGCGATGGGCGCCGTATCGCCCGCCCGCGCCAACGCGTCTGGAGTAAAGCGGATATCCACCATTCGCACCCGCTGCTTCGCAAACAGATGCGTGGTCCAGCCCACCGCCTGCTCGTGGTTGAACAGCAAGGCCGCGCCGCCCGACAGGTTCAACGGCTTGCCTCCGTCCAGCGCCAGGATCGCGCCGCCCTCCAACCACACCTGCATGCCGAACACCGGCGCGCCGGGCGCCGGCAGGGTCAGCGCCCCCGAGGGGCAGCCATCCAGCACCACGACGCTGACGCCTTCCTCGACGCGATGCACGCACTGGATGACGTTTTCCCAGTCGTCGGTCTGAGGCACCGTCGGGAGTGTGCCGCGCCACCACTCGTGGGGCTTGGCAGGCGCGGTGTACGGATCGAGCAGAGGCACGACGGGCAAGGACGCAGGGACGCGGGCGGGCATGGATTACAGGCGCTTCGCGCCAAGTGCAGCAAAACCGTCAATCGGCGCCGGGAAATCGTCAGACACGCGGCGGCTCTTCTGGAATCATGCCGTCGCACAGGAATGATTCTTGTTAATTATAAATTGATCAAGAGGTATCAACGTGTCCTTTACCGTCAAGCCGCCCCCGTTGGCATTGCTCGCAGCCCTGGTCGCGTCCGCGCCGGTTGCCGCGCAAACGGCTCCCTCTGCCTCGGCGGGCGTCTCCACGCTGGCCCCGGTCCTGGTGCAGGGCACGACCGACGCCTCGGCGACGTCCGGCGGCGATTACGTCGCCACGCGCAGCCGATCCGGCACCAAGTCGGATGCCGCGTTGATCGACACGCCCCAGACCATCAATGTCATCACCCGGACGGAAATGGACCAGCGCGGCGTTACTTCCCTCGCGCAGGCCGTCCGCTACACGCCAGGGGTTTTCGCCCAGTACGGCGACAACGACGTGCGCTACGACTGGCTGACGATCCGCGGGTTCACCCCGTCGCGCTATCTGGACGGCCTGCTGCTGCCTTTCGGCGCACGCGGCTATGCCCAGCCGCGCATCGACACCTATGGACTGGAACGGATAGAGATCCTGAAGGGGCCTTCGTCCGGCCTGTATGGCCAAAGCGCTCCGGGCGGCCTGGTGAACATGACCAGCAAACGCCCCACCGCCGAACCGTTCAATGAAGTGGTCCTGCAGGCCGGCAGCTTCAACCGGTATCAAGGGTCGTTCGATTTCTCGGGCCCGGCCGACGAGGCGGGCCAGTTGCTGTACCGCCTGACCGGCACATTGCGCGACAGCGACACGCAGTACCAGCACGTCGACGACGACCGCCAATTCATCGCCCCCAGCTTCACCTGGCGCCCATCGTCCGACACCAGCCTGAACATCAGTGCGCAATACCAGAAGATCACCAGCCACGGCGGCGGCGGCGCGCCCGTGCTGCCGGTCATCGGGACACTGGAGAAAAGCAGCGCCGGCTACATTCCCCGCGACCGCTTCGTCGGCGAACCTGGCTACGACATTTTCACCAATGAACAGACCATGGTCGGCTATACGCTGGACCACCGCGTGAACGACACATGGAGCCTGCGGCAAAGCGCGCGCTACACCAACGTCGACACCAACACGCGCCGGGTGCAGATCGGCGCCATGGTGTCGGAGACGCAGGCCATCCGCTACGCCTGGGCCTTCCCCGAGACGTCGCATGCGTTCCAGATCGACAACCAGGTGAATGCCAAATTCACGGCCGGCCCGACGCGCCACGACCTCACGATGGGCCTGGATTATCTGCGGGAAAAATCGCGCTACAACGAAAGCAGCCTGGGCCTGATGATGCCCCCGGCCTATCCGCTGTTCGACGTCTTCGACCCCGTCTACGGAGCGTCGGTGACGCGCCCACCCACGGCCACCAAGATCAACATGACACGCAGCCAGATCGGCGTCTACGCGCAAGACCAGATCGAACTCGACCGGCTGCTGCTTACGCTCGCCGGCCGCTACGACTGGACCGACGGCACGACCGACACCGGCGCGCGCGGCAGCGCCGGCCAATGGAACTGGTCCTCCCGGGATGCCGATGCCAACCGTTTCACCGGCCGTCTCGGCGTCACGTATCGCTTTGACAACGGCCTGGCGCCCTACCTGAGCTACTCCACGTCGTTCCAGCCCGTGACGGGCGTCATGCGCGACGGCTCGCCCCTCAAGCCCACGACCGGCGAACAATATGAGGCCGGCGTGAAATTCCAGCCCAACGGCTACGCCAGCTTCGTGACGCTGTCGGCGTTTCAGATCAACCAGAACAACGTCAGCACGCCGGACCCGGTCAACACCAGCTTTGTCGTGCAGACCGGCCAGGTTCAGGTGCAAGGCATCGAGCTGGAAGGCAAGGCCAGTTTCGACAACGGCCTGGACCTGACCCTGTCCTATGCGCTCAGCGACAGCGAGATCACCCAGAGCAACGTTGCCGCGCAACGCGGCAATCAACTGAACTTCGTGCCGCGCCACCAGGCGGCGCTATGGGCCGACTACACCCTGCGCGACGGTCCGTTGCAGGGGGTCGGCCTGGGCGCGGGCGTGACGTACCGGGGCGGCTTTTACGGCGACCTGAACAACAACTACGCCATTCCGGCCGTCACCCTGGTCGATGCCGCCATCCGCTACGACCTGGGCCGCGCCAGCCCTGCGCTCGCTGGCGCGCAGGTGGCCTTGAACGTCTCCAATCTGTTCGACAAACGCTACGTCGCCAACTGCCTGGGTACGGCCGTGAGCTGCTACTGGGGCGCGGAACGCACGGTCATGGCGACCTTGCGGTATCGCTGGTGATGCCCGGGCCCGGACTCACGACGAGAGCTCCCGCATGACGGCATAGAGATCCGCCTTGCCCTCGAAGCCGATGCCCGGCAGATCGGGCATCGTCACGTAGCCGCCTTCCACCTTGACGCCATCCGGGAAGCCGCCGAACGGCTGGAACAGGTCGGGATAGCTCTCGTTGCCGCCCAGGCCCAGGCCCGCCGCGATGTTCAGCGACATCTGGTGCCCGCCATGCGGCACGCACCGGCTGGCCGACCAGCCATGCTGGCGCAGCATCGCCAGCGTGCGCAGGTACTCCACCAGGCCATAGCTGAGCGCGCAGTCGAACTGGAGGTAATCGCGGTCGGGGCGCATGCCGCCATAACGGATCAGGTTGCGCGCGTCCTGCATCGAGAACAGGTTTTCGCCCGTGGCCATCGGCTTGTCGTAGTAATTGCGCAGCGTCGCCTGCAGCTCGAAATCCAGCGGATCGCCCGCCTCTTCATACCAGAAGAGGTCGTACTGCGACAGCGCCTTGGCGTAGGCGATGGCGGTGTCCAGGTCGAAGCGGCCATTCGCGTCGACGGCCAGTTTCTGCCCATCCTGCAACACGCTCAGCACCGAATCGATGCGGCGCAGGTCCTCGTCCAGCGACGCGCCGCCGATCTTCTTTTTCACCACCGTATAGCCGCGATCAAGGTAGCTGCGCATCTCGTCCTTGAGCTTGGCGTGGTCCTGCCCCGGGTGGTAATACCCGCCCGCGGCGTACACAAACACCCGGCGATCCGGCTGGCCATTGCCATAGCGCTCGGCCAGCAACTGGAACAGCGGCTTGCCTTCGATCTTCGCGACCGCGTCCCACACCGCCATGTCGATGGTGCCGATCGCGACCGAACGCTCGCCGTGGCCGCCGGGCTTCTCGTTCTTGAACATGGCGTCCCAGACCTTGTGCGGATCCAGGTTGCGTCCGGTGGCGTCGACCAGCGAATCCGGGTCTGCCTCCAGCACGCGCGGAATGAACCGCTCGCGCATCAGCTTGCCCTGCCCGTAGCGGCCGTTCGAATTGAAGCCGTAGCCGACCACCGGCTTGCCGTCGCGGATCACGTCGGTGATCACGGCCACCAGGCTCAGCGTCATCTTGCTGAAGTCGATATAGGCGTTGCGGATGGGCGAACTGATGGGCAGGGTCTGCTCGCGGATGTCGACGATTCTCATGGCTTGTCTCCGATTCTCAGGGCTGGCCTCCGTCAGGGGCGGCCGGGGGAATCGATAGGTTAGAGGCGCCAGCCTGGCCTAGAATTCACTCATATTCATTTGATTATTAACTTTCAGTGAAAGCCGACCTGGCCTCCGAGCTGCAGTTCTTCGTGCTGATCGCCCGGCAGGGCAGTCTGTCGGCCGCGGCGCGGCAGTTGGACCTGACGCCGCCTGCAGCCACCAAGCGACTGGCGCTGATGGAAAAGCGCCTGGGCGTGCGGCTGGTCAACCGGACCACGCGCAGCATCAGCCTGACCAACGAAGGCGAGACCTATCTCGCCTACGCCACGCGGATCCTGGCCGACCTGCGCGAAATGGAAGACGTGGTTTCCCGCAGCAGCGCCCAACCGCGCGGCCTCATCCGCGTCAATGCCACGCTGGGCTTTGGCCGCACGACCATCGCGCCGCTGGTGTCCGAGTTCGCGAAACGCTTTCCGCAGGTCCAGGTCGAGCTGGACGTGACGGACAGGCCCGTCGACCTGGTGGAAGGCGGCTTCGACCTGGCCATCCGCTTCGGAACGCTGCCCGACAAACGCCTCGCCGCCCGGCGCATCATGACCAACCGCCGCTTCCTGTGCGCCTCGCCGCGCTACCTTCAAACCCACGGCACGCCGGCCGCCTTGGCCGACCTAGCGCATCACCACTGCATCCTCCACCGGCAGAACGACGAGGCGCACGGCGTCTGGCGCTTCACGCACAAGGGCCGCGTCGAAGTGGTGAAAGTCGAAGGCGGCCTGTCCAGCAACGACGGCGACATCGTGCTGGGCTGGGCGCTGGATGGACACGGCATCCTCATCCGATCGGAATGGGATCTGGCCAAGTACCTGGAAAGCGGCAGGCTGCGGGTGGTGCTGCCGGACTTCACGCTGCCCTCGGCCGACCTGTTCGTCTACTACCCGCAACGCCGCAACCAGACGGCGAGGACGCGCGCGTTCATCGATTTTCTGGTCGAGGCGTTCCAGCCGGGCGCAACGGGCGCCGTGGCGGGCAGGCCGGGGCCGTAACAGACCCGGGAGCGCCGAACCGCCCCCGGCACGATCCGAACCGCCAAATGAAAACCCCCGGTATTTCCAGGAGGAAAGCCGGGGGTCGCATGCCCTGCTTCGCGGCGCGAAGGCAGGACGGTGAGACGATTAGACGGTCAGAACGGAATGTCGTCGTCCATATCCGCAAGATTGGCGCCGCTGCTGGCCGGGGCCGCCGCGGGTGCCGGACGCTGCTGGGGCGCAGGACGCTGCGCCGGGGCGGCGCGCTGCTGGCGCGGCGCGTCGTCGTAGCCGCCACCGCCGTAGCTGCCGCCACCACCGCCGCCGCCGTCTTCGCGGCCGCCCAGCATCTGCATCTGGTCGGCGACGATTTCGGTGCTGTAGCGGTCAGCGCCGGTGTCCTTGTCTTGCCACTTGCGCGTCTTGAGACGGCCTTCGATGTACACCGAGCGGCCCTTCTTCAGGTATTCGCCGGCGATTTCCGCCAGGCGGTTGTACATGACGACGCGGTGCCATTCGGTTTCTTCGCGCTTCTCGCCGCTGGCCTTGTCCTTCCAGGAGGAGGTCGTGGCGATCGACATATTGCAGATTGCCGCCCCGTCGGGGCTGTAGCGGACTTCCGGGTCGCGACCCAGATTGCCCACGAGTATGACTTTGTTAACCGATGCCATGCCGATGTCCCTCTGTTGTTGACAGCCTGCGCCTGTGCGTTGCCGCGAGCGCGCCGGCAACAACATAAAAAGCGATGTTGAAGACGGCTTCATGAAACTCGCCGGTCATCATAGCGATGACCGGCGATGCCAGGTGAAGCCCGTGTTGATCCGTATTATCGACGAAAGCGCGCCCCGCGCCAAACGGGATCCGTGACAAAACGCTCACCCCTGGCAAACGAATTCGCCGCTGTTGGACGCCGTTCGCGGCCAGATCGGCGACTTTCCCTGACCGCGGGAAAGCCCCAGCCATCAGGCCAGCGGCCGCAGCGCCCAGGTGACCGCCAGCCAGATCGCCGACAGGACCGCCGCGGCGACGAACACCGCGCTGGAACCCGAGTTCGCCGCCAGCCAACCGCCCAGGGCGCCGCCCGTGAACAGGCCCGCGGCCTGCGCGGTGTTGTAGAAGCCCAGCGCCAGCCCCTTGTAGGCCTGCGGCGCCACGCGCGAGACCAACGAGGGCTGCAGGGCCTCCAGCACGTTGAAGGCCACGAAAAAGCCCGTCAGCGCCACGGCCAGTGAGTAAAAACCGTGGCTGGCAGCCGGCAGCAGCGCGCATACCAGCACCAGGCCGGCTACCGACGCGCGCAAGGCGCCGCGATGCGCCCGGCGCTTTTCCGCGACAAACACCACGGGCACCATCAGCACGAAGGACACCAGGATGACCGGCAAGTAGACCTTCCACAGGTCGCGCGCGTCCAGCCCGCCCACTTTCGCCAGCAGCGCGGGCACCACGACGAACAGCGACACCTGGATCAGGTGCAGCACGAAGACACCGAAATTCAGGCGCAGCAGGTCGCGATGGGTCAGGACTTCCCGGGGCTTGGCGGCCTGCATGGTGCGGGCCTGCGTGCGGGGCACCACCGGCACCACCCAGCGCGCCACGGCCAGGCAGATGACGCCCAGGCAGGCGATGGTCCAGAACAGGCCCGACAGCCCCCACCACCCCACCAGCACAGGCGAGAGCACCAGCGATACGGCAAAAGACAGGCCGATCGACGCGCCCACCATGGCCATCGCGCGCGTGCGCACCTCGTCGCGGGTGGCGTCGGCCAGCCAGGCGGTGACGGCGGCCGATATGGCGCCGGCGCCCTGGATGGCGCGGCCTATCGTGATCCAGAAGACGTCCGTGGCCTGCGCACAGACGACGCTGCCCGCCACGAAGAGCAGCAGGCCGAACAGCACGACGGGGCGGCGCCCCCAGCGGTCGGACGCAAGGCCGAAGGGGATCTGCATGAAGGCCTGGGTCAGGCCGTACATGCCCAGCGCCAGGCCGACCCGGGCCGGATCATCGCCGCCCGGCATGCCGCTTGCGGCAACGGCGAACACGGGCAGCAACAGGAACAGTCCCAGCATCCGCGCGGCGAACAGGCCGGCCAGGGCCACGCTGGCGCGGCGCTCGGAAGGGGTCAATTTCAGTTTTTTATCTGCCGGCATGCGGAAATTTCAACAATGACTAGGGCGGCGCGCATGCGTCTCATGTCATACGCTCACGGTCTGATTCTTGCGGTGCGGCGCCGGCCTCGGCTCAGTCCAACCATGCGGACGACCTTGAACGCCAGAGGATTCGGCGCGCTATAGTACCAAGTTGGCCTTTGAATCCGCTGAAATCCGCCCAAAAGGCGCACGGGCTCAAAGGCGCCATCGACGACGCAACTGGACGTTAACCAATACCGACGTGACCATACGCATCCGGGGTGCCCGCACCCACAATCTCAAGAACGTCTCCCTGGACCTGCCGCGCCACAAGCTGGTGGTCGTCACGGGCCTGTCCGGGTCGGGCAAATCCTCGCTGGCGTTCGACACGCTGTATGCGGAGGGCCAGCGGCGCTACGTGGAAAGCCTTTCCGCCTACGCCCGCCAGTTCCTGCAACTGATGGACAAACCGGACGTGGATCTCATCGAAGGCCTGTCCCCGGCCATCTCGATCGAGCAGAAGGCCGCGGGGCACAATCCCCGCTCCACCGTCGGCACCATCACGGAAATCCACGATTACCTGCGCCTCCTTTACGCCCGGGTCGGCACGCCCTACTGCCCCGACCACGGCCTGCCGCTGCAGGCCCAGAGCGTCAGCCAGATGGTGGACGCGGTGCTGGGCTGGACGCCCGAGACGCGGCTGGCCGTGCTGGCCCCCATCGCGCGCGGCAAGAAAGGCAGCTTCGAGGACGAATGCGCCAGCCTGCAGGCGCAAGGCTACGTGCGCCTGCGCGTCGACGGCCAGATGATGGAAATCGACGGCATGGCGCCGCTCAAGAAGACCGAGAAGCACGACATCGACGTCGTGATCGACCGGCTGCGCATCCGGCCCGAAGGCAAGCAGCGCCTGGCCGAAAGCTTCGAGACCGCGCTACAGCTTGCCGAAGGCCGCGCGCTGGCGCTGGACATGGACAGCGAACGCGAACAGGTCTTCTCCAGCCGCTATGCCTGCCCGGTGTGCAGCCACAGCCTGCCCGAGCTGGAGCCGCGCCTCTTCAGCTTCAACAATCCCATGGGCGCCTGCCCCAGTTGCGACGGCATCGGCCAGGTCGGCTTCTTCGATCCCAAGCGGGTCGTCGCCTTTCCGGAACTGAGCCTGGCGGCCGGCGCGATCCGCGGTTGGGACCGTCGCAACGCGTTCACGCACTCGCTGCTGAC
The DNA here is from genome assembly GCF_900108985.1 of Achromobacter sp. NFACC18-2. Classification (NCBI taxonomy): domain Bacteria; kingdom Pseudomonadati; phylum Pseudomonadota; class Betaproteobacteria; order Burkholderiales; family Alcaligenaceae; genus Achromobacter; species Achromobacter sp. NFACC18-2. The sequence continues at coordinate 300,525 of NZ_FNYM01000006.1, forward strand.
CAGTCTTGCGGCCCACTACGAATTCGACATCGAGGCGCCCTTCGAGGACCTGCCCGAAGCGCTGCGCGACAAGGTGCTGTACGGTTCCGGCGATGAAGAGATTTCGTTCCTCTACCTGAACGAGAAAGGCCGCAGCACGGTCAAGCGCCACACCTTCGAAGGCGTGATCCCGAACCTGGAGCGCCGCTGGCGCGAAACGGACTCGGCGACCGTGCGCGAAGAACTGGGCAAATACCGCAACATCAAGACCTGCCCGGACTGCGCCGGCTCGCGCCTGCGTCCCGAAGCGCGCAACGTGCTGATCGGCCATGACCCGCGCGGCGGCGAGCGCCACGGCCAGGCCATCTACGAAGTCGAGGCCATGCCGTTGTCGAGCTGCCTGGACTGGTTCCGCAACCTGAGCCTGACCGGCGCCAAGCAGGAGATCGCGCAACGCATCGTGCGCGAGATCGAGGCGCGCCTGAGCTTCCTGAACAACGTCGGCCTGAACTACCTGTCGCTGGACCGCAGCGCGGACACGATCTCCGGCGGCGAGGCGCAGCGCATCCGGCTGGCCAGCCAGATCGGCTCGGGCCTGACCGGCGTGATGTACGTGCTGGACGAGCCCTCCATCGGCCTGCACCAGCGCGACAACGACCGCCTGATCGGCACCCTGCAGCACCTGCGCGACCTCGGCAACAGCGTCATCGTCGTCGAGCACGACGAAGACATGATCCGCATGGCGGACTGGGTCGTGGACATGGGCCCCGGCGCCGGCGAACACGGCGGCGAGGTCGTCGCCCAGGGCGACCCCGACACCGTGCAGCGCGATCCCAATTCGCTGACGGGCCAGTACCTGAGCGGCGCCCGCGCCATCGCCATCCCGAAGCGCCGGCCGGTCGATGACGAACTGCCCTGGCTGACGCTCACCGGCGCCAGCGGCAACAACCTGAAGGACGTGGAGCTGCGCGTGCCCGCGGGGCGCCTGGTCTGCGTGACGGGCGTGTCCGGTTCGGGCAAATCCACGCTCATCAACGATACGCTGGCGGTGGCCGTGTCGCGCCAGCTCCATCACGCGCAAAGCGAGCCCGCGCCTTATGTGTCGATGCAGGGCCTGGAGCATTTCGACAAGATCATCAGCGTCGACCAAAGCCCCATCGGCCGCACGCCGCGCAGCAACCCGGCCACTTATACGGGCCTGTTCACGCCGATCCGCGAGCTTTTCGCCGGCGTGCCGGAAGCGCGCACGCGCGGCTACGATCCCGGCCGGTTCAGCTTCAACGTCAAGGGCGGTCGCTGCGAAGCCTGCCAGGGCGATGGCGTGGTCAAGGTCGAGATGCACTTCCTGCCCGACATGTACGTGCCCTGCGACGTCTGCCATGGCAAGCGCTACAACCGCGAAACGCTCGAGATCCGCTACCGCGGCCGCAACATCAGCGAAGTGCTGGACCTGACCGTGGAGCAGGCGCTCGAATATTTCGAATCGGTGCCGGCCATCTCGCGCAAGCTGCACACGCTTATCGACGTGGGTCTGTCGTACATCCGCCTGGGCCAGAGCGCGACCACGCTGTCGGGCGGCGAGGCGCAGCGCGTGAAGCTGTCGCAGGAGCTGTCGCGCCGCAGCACCGGCCGCACGCTGTACATCCTGGACGAGCCCACCACCGGCCTGCATTTCCGCGATATCGAACTGCTGCTGCAGGTTCTCAACCAACTGGTCGACGCCGGCAACACCGTGCTCATCATCGAGCACAACCTGGACGTCATCAAGACGGCCGACTGGGTGGTCGACATGGGTCCCGAGGGCGGCGACGGCGGCGGCCGCGTCGTGGCGCAAGGCACGCCGGAGACGGTCGCGGCCGCAACGGCCAGCCACACCGGCCAGTACCTGGGCAAGCTCCTGCGCCGCAAGCCGGGCGACTGATCACCAACCTTCCCTTCTTGGAAAGCACCAGCATGTACACCTTGATCATCGGCAACAAGAACTACTCTTCCTGGTCCATGCGTCCCTGGATCGCGTTGCGCCAGGCGGGCATCCCGTTCACGGAGCAGAAGGTGGGACTCTTCACCGACGAGTTCTCGCAACGCGTGGGCGCGGTGTCGCCCGCCGGCCTGGTGCCCGTGCTGCTGGACGGCGATTTCGCGGTCTGGGATACGCTGGCCATCTGCGAATACGCCGCCGAGCGCCATCCCGAGGTGGGCTTGTGGCCCAAGGATGCAAAAGCCCGTGCGCGGGCGCGGTCGCTTGCCGCGCAGATGCACAGCGGTTTCGGCGCCCTGCGCCAGGCCATGCCCATGAATGTCGAGGCCAGCCTGCCCGGCATCGATTTCCCCGAGGCGGCGCTTGCCGACGTCGCGCGGGTACAGGCCATCTGGCAGGAAACGCGTGCGCAGTTCGGCCAGGGCGGCCCGTTCCTGTTTGGCGCGTTCTCGATTGCCGATGCTTTCTTCGCGCCGGTGGTCTCGCGCTTTACCACCTACGGCATCGCCGCGTCGGGGCCGGTGCGCGAATACATGGATGCCGTGCTGGCGCTGCCGGCGATGCAGGAATGGACGCGCGACGCGCTCGCCGAGGCCACCTTCGTCGAGGCGGACGAGCCCTACCGCAAGCACCGCTGAACGCCAGCCAGCGCGCCTGCTACGCCATGTCGAACAGACGCTTGTGTTCGCGGATGGCGTAGCGGTCGGTCATGCCCGCGATGTAGTCGGCGATGGCCCGGGCCTGTTCATTGAAGTGGGCGCGTCGGTAATCGGGCGGCAGCAGCCGCGGATCGTCCAGGAACGCCGCAAACAGATCGCGCACGATGCGCCGGGCCTTGCGGGTCATGCGCAGCACGCGATAGTGCCGGTACAGGTTGTCGAACAGGAATTTCTTCAGCGTGTCGGCTTCGCGGCGGATCTCGTCGGAGAACCCAGCAAGCGGCGGCGAGCGCCGCACATCGTCCGCGCTGGCCGGCGCCGCATCGCGGATGCGCGCAAGCGACGTCCGCGTGAGATCGACGATCAGCGTATTGATCATGCGGCGTATCGTCTCGGACACCGCGCGGCGCGGCGCCAGGCCGGGATAGCGATCCAGCACATAGGCGTGATGGCGCTCGAAGATCGACACGTCCTTCAACTGTTCCAGCGTGATGAGCCCCGAGCGCAGGCCGTCGTCGACGTCGTGGTTGTTGTAGGCGATTTCATCGGCCAGGTTGGCCAGCTGCGCCTCCAGTGACGGCTGCGTGCGGTTCAGGAACCGTTCGCCCACGTCCCCCAGCATCCGGGCATGGGCGACGGAGCAATGCTTGAGTATGCCCTCGCGCGTCTCGAAGCACAGGTTCAGGCCGTTGAAGTCCGCGTAACGCTCTTCCAGCTCATCCACCACGCGCAGGCTCTGCAGATTGTGCTCGAAGCCCCCGGCCTCGGGCGCCAGCTCGCGCATGCAGGCGTTCAGTTCGTCCTGGCCGGCGTGGCCGAAGGGCGTATGGCCCAGGTCGTGCGCAAGCGAAATGGCTTCGGTCAGGTCTTCGGACAGCCCCATGCTGCGCGCCAGCGTGCGCGCGATCTGCGCCACTTCCAGACTGTGCGTCAGACGCGTGCGAAAGAGGTCGCCTTCGTGGTTGACGAAGACCTGCGTCTTGTACTCCAGCCGCCGGAACGCGCCCGAGTGGACGATGCGATCACGGTCGCGCTGGAATTCGGTGCGGTTTTCCGGCGGCGGCTCGGCGTGGGCCCGGCCGCGCGATCGGGACGGGTGGGAAGCATAGGAAGCCAGTTCATTCATCTGCAACACCGTCCGTCACTGCGTTTACCGGGTGGTTCGCGCCAGCACGGCGCGCACCGCGTCGTCGGGCGCCGGCCGGGTCACGGCCTCGCCGATGCGCGTCATGAGCACGTAGCGGATCGAGCCGCCTTCGGTCTTCTTGTCCACCTGCATCAGATCGAGCCAGCGGTCGGCGCCCAGGTCGGGCGCCACGGCCGGGCAGCCGATAGCCTGCACCAGCGCGCGCACGCGCTCCACGTCGCCGCGATCAAATCCGGCCACGTCCGCCGACAGCTCGGCCGCCTGCACCATGCCGCAGCCCACCGCCTCGCCATGCAGCCAGGCGCCATAGCCCAGGCCCGATTCGATCGCGTGGCCGAACGTGTGCCCCAGATTCAGGATGGCGCGCAGGCCGGACTCGCGTTCGTCCTTGCCCACCACCTGCGCCTTCAGCTCGCAGGAGCGGCGGATCGCATACGCGACGGCCTCGCGGTCCAGGGCGCGCAGCTTCTGCGCGTTGTCCTCGCACCAGCGCCAGAACTCGGGGTCCAGGATGAGGCCGTACTTGATGACTTCGGCCAGGCCCGCCGACACTTCGCGCGCTGGCAGGGTGCCCAGCACGTCGGTGTCGATCTCGACCGCGATCGGCTGGTAGAACGCGCCGATCATGTTCTTGCCGAGCGGATGGTTCACGGCGGTCTTGCCGCCCACCGAGGAGTCCACCTGCGCCAGCAGCGTCGTGGGCACCTGCAGAAAGCGCACGCCGCGCATGTACACCGCCGCGGCAAAACCCGTCATATCGCCGATGACGCCCCCGCCCAACGCGACCAGGACGCAGCGGCGGTCCAGCCGGTTGCCCAGCAGCGCATCGAAGATCAGGTTCAGCGACTGCCAGTCCTTGTAGGCTTCGCCGTCAGGCAGTTCGATACGCAGCACGCGCTTGCCCGTGCGCGCCAGCGCGGCTTCGGCGCGCTCGGCGTACAGCGCGGCCACCGTCGGGTTGGTCACCACCGCGATCGCGGTCGCGTCCGCGGGGATGCATTGATCCAGGGCGTCCAGGCGGCCGGGACCGATGTGGATCGGATAGCTTCCGCCCGGGGTTTCGACGTCGACAACGTTCATAGGTGCTTCTCGAAAGCTTGTAATTGCGGCAGCAGCGCCTTGACCAGGGTGTGGATGGGCATCGACCCCGTTTCCACCACCAGATCGGCCACTTCCTTGTAGAGCGGTTCGCGCTGGGTCATCAGGTCGCGCAGGGTGCCGCGGGGATCGGCGGTGGCCAGCAGGGGCCGATTGCGGTCGCGGCAGGTCCGGCGGAACAATTCGTCCACGCTGGCCCTTAAATAGACCACAATGCCGCGTTCGCGCAGAAGCTGCCGGTTTTCGGCGGCCAGGATGGCGCCGCCGCCGGTGGCAAGAATTATGTTGCGCCGTTGGGTACACTCTTCCAAGGCGGCGGACTCTCGGCGACGAAAACCGGCTTCGCCCTCGATTTCGAAGATTACCGGCACCCGCACGCCGCAACGCGCCTCGAGCTCATGATCCAGATCCATAAAGTCGCGCCCCAGCGCCCGCGCCAGGCTACGGCCTATGGTCGTCTTGCCGGCCCCCATCATCCCGACCAAAAATACCGGCAGGTCGTGCGGCAACGACACGGTCTTGCCTGCGCACTCGACGGCGCAAGGCGGGCTTTCGGGCGCTGCGTCGGCGCGCGCCGGGTCCGGGGCAGCCTCCGGACATGAGTTAGCGGCAAAGTTCATGCCGGCATTATCACATTTGCCGCCAGTTGCCCGCGCACCACACTGAACTATTTTGTTACAGAAACCGATCCCCCGCGATAAGGCGGGCCCGGAGATACCCGTAAAATCGCCGCGATGAGCAAGCCCCAGAATTCCTCCAAAAAAGACAAGCCCGCCAGCAGCGGCTCCCCGATACTGCGGTTCTTCATTAAAACCGGCATCCTTTTCGCCGGCCTGTTCCTGTGCGGCGTACTGCTCGCGGGAATGGCGCTGGCGCTTGCCTGGCCCAATCTGCCCGATCTGAACGCCATGACGGACTATCGGCCGCGGGTCCCGCTGCGTGTTTACACGGCGGACCGCGTCCTCATCGGCGAATTCGGCGAAGAACGCCGCAACGTGCTGCGCTTCAACGAAATCCCGGACGTCATGAAGTCCGCGGTGCTGGCCGCCGAAGACGACCGCTTCTACCAGCACGGCGGCATCGACTGGATGGGCGTGGTGCGCGCGGGCCTGGCCAACCTGGTCAGCATGTCCAAGACGCAGGGCGCCAGCACGATCACGATGCAGGTCGCGCGCAACTTCTACCTGTCCTCCGAAAAGACCTACTCGCGCAAGTTCTATGAACTGCTGCTGACCTTCAAGATTGAATCCGAGCTCACCAAGGACCAGATCCTTGAGCTCTACATGAACCAGATCTACCTGGGCCATCGCGCCTACGGTTTCGCGGCCGCCTCGCGCACGTACTTCGGCAAGCCGCTCGCGGAAGTCACGCCGGCCGAAGCCGCCATGCTGGCCGGCATTCCCAAGGCCCCTTCGCGCTTCAACCCCATCGCCAACCGTCCCCGCGCCGAACTGCGCCAGCGATACGTGCTGGGCCGCATGCACTCGCTGGGCTACCTGACCGAGCCGGAATACAAGCAGGCGATGGCGCAGCCGATCGTCATGAAGTCCGCCGAAGGCACGCCGGCCGGCGGCTACTCCATCCATGGCGAATACGTGGCCGAGCTGGCGCGCCAGCTCCTCTACAACGTGTACCAGGACAACGTGTATTCGCGCGGCCTGAACATCTACACGACCGTGCAGTCCAAGGACCAGGAAGCGGCCTACCGCGCCGTGCGCGAAGGCGTGCTGGAATACACGCGCCGCGCGCCCTACCCCGGTCCGGAAGAACAGCTCGACCTGCCCCCGGGCACCGAGAACAACCCCGCCGCGCTGGACGAGTTCCTGGACGGCGTGTTCGACAAGTTTTCCGACAGCGGCGACCTCCTGACCGCCGTGGTGCTGTCGGCCAGCCCCACGGAAGTGAAGCTGGCGCGCAGCTCGCGCGAGATCATCACCGTCACCGACAAGAAGGTGCTGGGCGTGGTGGCCCGCGCGCTCAACGACAAGGCCAAGCCGGAGCAGCGCATCAAGCGCGGCTCGGTCGTCTACATCCGCAAGTTCGGCGACAACTGGGAAATCATCAACCTGCCTTCGGTGCAGGCGGCCTTCGTGTCGCTGTCGCCGCAGGACGGCGCCATCCGCGCCATGGTGGGCGGGTTCGATTTCTATCGGGGCAACTTCAACCGCGTGACGCAGGCATGGCGCCAGCCGGGCTCGAACATCAAGCCCTTCATCTACGCCGCCTCGCTTGAACGCGGGCTTACGCCGGGCACGCAGATTTCGGACCAGCCGTTCGAACTGACCGCCGCGCAGACCGGCTCCAAGGCCTGGAACCCGAAGAACTACGGCAACCAGTACGAGCCCATGCTGACGCTGCGCCAGGGCCTGTACAAGTCCAAGAACATGGTGTCGATCCGCATCCTGCAGGCCATCGGCCCGCAGTATGCGCAGGACTACCTCACCCGCTTCGGCTTCGACAAGGCCCGCCAGCCCGCGGTGCTGCCGCTGGCGCTCGGCGCGGGCTCGGTCACGCCGCTGCAACTGGCCGGCGCGTTCTCGGTGTTCGCCAATGGCGGCTACCGCGTCACGCCCTTCCTGATCGATCGCGTCACCGACAGCAGCGGCAAGGTCATCATGCAGTCCAAGCCGGTCGTCGCCGGCGACGCGGCCGCCCGCGCCATCGACCCGCGCACCGCCTGGGTCATGGATGACATCCTGCGCGGCGTGGCCACCTACGGCACGGCGGCGCGCGCCCGGGTCCTGCTCAAGCGCAGCGACATCGCCGGCAAGACCGGCACGACCAACGAATCCGTGGATGCGTGGTTCTCCGGCTACACCCCCAGCCTCGTGGCCACCGCCTGGCTGGGCTTTGACCAGCCCAAGTCGCTGGGCTCGCGCGAGACCGGCGGCGGCGTGGCCATGCCGATCTGGGTGGACTACATGCAGGAAGTCTTGAAGGGCGTGCCGGAAGAAAAGCCGCGTCCGCGTCCCGAGGGCCTGCTCGTCGAAGGCGGCGAGTTCTATTTCTCGGAATTCCCGCCCGGACAGGCCGTGGCCCGCCTTGGGCTGCCAGAGGCCGACACGCTGGGTGAGTTCCTGAATGGCCTGACCAGCAGTTCGGGCGAGGACACCCGGATCAAGGTCGCGCCAGGCGTGGGAACGCAGACCAACACGCCCTGGTCGCAGAAGATTCCCTTCTGACGAAAAAATGGCCGGCCTGACAGGCCGGCCATTTTGTTTACAGCCTGATCGTCACGGGGACGCCGGCCGCGGCGGAGCAGATCTGGGACAAGGCATCCGGCAACTGCGGTCCGCCTCGGGTATCGTTCCAGTGCTGGCCATCGTAGCGGTAGTGAAAGCCGCCGCTGCGCGCAGCCACCCACAGCTCCTGCATGGCGGCCTGGCTGTTCACCACGACGTGGGTGTCGTCCTCGAAAACCAGGGTCAGCACATTGCCGCTGCGGCTGGTTTCGACGTCGACGTCGAGCGAAGCCGCCCAGTCATCGGCCTGGCTTTCGATGCTCTCCAGCACCTGGTCGATCAACGCAAGAAATTCGGTTTCGGTCATAATCGAGCCTGCAAGAATTACGGAGTTCCCAGTGTTCCAATTGGCATACAGCCGCATGGCTCTTCGCATTGTAGCCACGCTGATGGCGACCGGCATGATGGCGGCCTGCGGGTACAAGGGGCCTTTGTACATGCCTCCGCCCCCTGAAGGCCAGGCGCCGGCCCGCACGCCGCAAAGCCAGCCGAAGCCGGTGATCCCCCCCGCGCCGGCCATCCCATGACGCCCGCGTTCCCGACGCCCCCAGCGCTGGCCGGCCACCCGTACTTCCAGTACCGCAATAATGCGTTGTACGCCGAAGACGTGCCGCTTGACCATCTGGCCGAACGGTTGGGAACTCCGCTTTACGTCTACTCCCGCGCGGCCCTCAAGGCCGCGTGGCAATCCTACGCCAGCGCCATCGGGCCGCGTCCCGTGCTGGTCTGCTACGGCATGAAGGCCAATTCGAATCTCGCCGTCCTCGCGGAATTCGCGCGGCTGGGCGCGGGGTTCGACATCGTGTCCGGCGGCGAACTCAAGCGCGCGCTCGTGGCGGGCGCAGATCCTTCCCGGATCGTGTTCTCGGGCGTCGGCAAGCAGGAATGGGAAATGCGCGACGCGCTGCAGGCCGGCGTGAAGTGCTTCAACGTCGAGTCTCTGGACGAACTGCACCGCCTGTCGGACGTCGCCGACGCCGTGGGCCTGCGCGCCCCCGTGTCGCTGCGCGTGAATCCCGACGTCGACGCCCGCACGCACCCCTACATCTCGACGGGCCTGAAGGAAAACAAGTTCGGCATCGCCATCGGCGACGCGCTGGATGCCTACCGCACCGCCCAGTCGCTGCCCGGCATCCGGATCGTGGGCGTCGATTGCCACATCGGCTCGCAGCTCACCGACATCAGCCCTTATTTCGACGCGCTGGAAAAACTGCTGAACCTCATCGAAGGCCTGGACCGGGCTGGCATCCGCATCGAGCACCTGGACCTGGGCGGCGGCCTGGGCATCCGCTACGCGGACGAGACGCCCCCGTCGCCCCGCACCTTGCTGGACCGCGTCTTCGAGCGCCTGGACGCGCGCGGACAGGGCCACCTGCAGCTCGTGCTCGAGCCCGGTCGCTCGCTCGTGGGCAATGCCGGCGTCCTGCTCACGACCGTCCAATACATCAAGCATTCCGAAGCCCGCAACTTCGCCATCGTCGACGCGGCCATGAACGACCTGCTGCGCCCGGCGCTCTATGACGCCTTTCACGGCGTGCAGCCCCTGCGCCCGCGGGCGGGCGACGCCGCCGAATACGACATCGTCGGCCCGGTGTGCGAAAGCGCCGACTGGCTGGCCCGGCAGCGCGCGCTGGCCATCCGCCAGGGCGACGTGCTCGCCGTGGAATCGGCCGGCGCCTACGGCATGACCATGGCCAGCAACTACAACTCGCGCCCGCGTCCGGCCGAGGTCATGGTCGACGGCGATAAGTACTACGTGGTGCGTCAGCGCGAAACCTTCGCGGACCAGATACGGGGCGAGTCGCTGCTGCCTTGAACCGGCGCGCCGCAAAAAGCAAAGGCCCCTGCATGCAGGGGCCTTCGTCCATCTGGCGGGTCGCGACGGCTCAGAGCTGGCCGTACGAGTGCAAGCCCGACAGGAACATGTTCACGCCCAGGAAGGCAAAGCCGGTGATCAACAGCCCCATCAGCGCCCAATAGGCCGCCATCGCGCCGCGCAGGCCCTTGATGAGGCGCATGTGCAGCCAGGCCGCGTAGTTCAGCCAGACGATCAGCGCCCAGGTCTCCTTGGGATCCCACTGCCAGTACGCGCCCCAGGCGTCCGCCGCCCACAAGGCCCCCAGGATGGTGGCCACCGTGAAGAAGGCGAAGCCGATCGCGATGGCGCGATACATGATGTCGTCCAGCACTTCCAGCGACGGCAGCGCGTCGGCGATGCGGCGCCGGCCCAGCAGGATGGCGCCGACGATCACCGCCCCCACGCCGAAGTACAGCATCCACGTCGCCGACAGGCCATCGGTGCGGAACACCATCGGCTCGGCGCACAGCAGCACGCCCAGGATGAACAGCGGCGCAAGCTTGGCCCAGGAGGTCGTCTGCCCGTGCTGCTTGATCAGATACGCAAAGCCCACCATCGCCGCCAGCGAGAACGTGCCGTAGCCGATGAAGTTGGCGGGCACGTGCAGTTTCATCCACCAGCTCTTGAGCGCGGGCACCAGCGGCTGGATCTGCCCCGCGTCGCGCGTGAACGAATACCACAGCAGGAACACGACGGCCGAGGTCACCACCAGCAGCACGAAGCCGCCCAGCGCGCGCGTGGCGTACTTGCGCTCGTAGTAAAGGTAGAAAAGCGCCGTGATCAGGCAAAACAGGACGAAGACTTCATACAGGTTGCTGACCGGGATATGGCCCAGGTCAGGCCCCATCAGATGGCCCTCGCGCCAACGCACGAGCAGGCCGGTGACGCCGGCGAACACCGCGCCCCAGGTCAGCGCCGTGCCCAGCCATGCGGCCGTCGGGCTGAAAACGCCGATCCAGTAGCACACCATCGCCAGCGCAAACATCGCGCTCATCCACAGAATCGCGGACTGCGAGGAAAAGAGATACTTCAGGAAGAACACCTGCTCGGCGCGGGCCAGGTCGGTGCCGTAGAGCATCAGCGCCAGGCCCGAGGAGATCGCACAGGCAATCATCAGGCGTCGCAACGGGCGCCACAGCCAGCCCAGCCAGGCCAGCGCGGGCACCGTGCCGCACAGGATGATCTTTTCGTAGGAATCCATTGCGTGACCGTAGCGGGTCAGCGCGAATCCCGCCCCCACCGCCAGCAACAGAAAGAAGACGACATCGGTCCAATCCGGCTTGCCGCGTTGCGCGCGGCTGTCGCCCGTTTCGGACAGGGCATCCTGCCAGAGCGATTCAGGCGACGGGGGTTGCGTGGTGGTCGTAGTGGACATAAAAAACCTTAGGACCCTTTTTTCTGGCGCAGCAGCGCCTGCTTGAAGCGTTCGAACTCTTGGTTGAAGTCAAGTGTACGCTTCTGTGACGTCATGGCCGCCAGGATGCTGCTGCCGCCGCCCTGCGGCTTGACCCAGATCCAGATGCGGCGATCACGGATGTAGAACATGGAAAACACGCCCAGCACCAGCAGCAGGCTGCCCAGGTAGACGGTGTTCTTGCCGGGCGTGCGGCTGACCTGGAACACGCTCGCCTGCACATGCTTGAAGTCGGCCAGCGACAGGAAAACGGGCGCCGGATAGACGGTCAGGTCGGACAGCGCCGCCACCGCCAGGCGCGACCACACCGCCGCGCGCTCGCCTTCGGGGCCCTCGATCGCGACGGGAGCCTGCCCGGCGCGTTCGCGGGCGATGGCGCGCAGTTCATTCATGCTGGCGCCGATCAGGCGGATCACGACGTCGGCCGCGCGCTCCAGGTCCGCGGCGGGGGTATTGGCCTGCAGGAACGCGGCAACGGCTTGCAGCCCGCCGGAAGCGAAGGTGTCCAATGCACGTTCGGCCGCGGTCTGCAGCGGCTGGCGGTCAGCGCCGGAGGGGCTGTTGCGTTCGGCGAAGCGCCGCGCGGCTTCCTTGCGCGCGGCCGGGTCGGCCAGGGTGGCGCGCAGACGCATGAACTCGGCGATCGAGCTGTCGTCATCGGCCGGGATGCGCAGATAGCGGAAGGGCTCGGCGGCGTTGTTGCGCACGCCGGCCAGGAACACGGCCGCGCCATCCAGTTCGACGGGCAGCATGTAGTTCTGGAATTCATGCGCCTGGCCGGCGTCGTCGATCAGCTTGTATTCGACGCTGGGCCCCACGTTGCGCAGGTTTTCGTTCTTCTTGCCCGCCGCGCTGCCGGCGACCGAAGCGACGTGCTCGGCAAAGCTCTGGTCCGCGCCTTTGGGATCGCCGCGCGTCAGGTCCTCGACGTTGATCGGCCGCATCGCCGTGATCTCGATCCCCATGCTGCGCGGGCCCTTGGCGGTCTGGGCGGTGAGCTCGCTGGTCTTGCCCACCGTGCCATCGACGGAGAACGTGGCATCGTTGGCGCCCACCAGCGGATAGCCTTTGAGCACGACCGTGCTGCCGCCATCGTCGAAGCTGGATTGGTAGACCGTCATGCCCTTGAAGCGCAGCGGCTCGTTCACCTCGATGGTCGAATCGAAGGTCTTGCCCGTGTCCGGGTCCGTCACCTCGACTTCGCTGGCGAAGCGGCTGGGCATGCCGGTGGAGTAGTAATCGACGACGAACTTCTTCAGCTTCAGCGTGAACGGCATGGGCTGCACGAGCGCGCCGTCTCCAACCATCACGACGGCGGTGCTGGCCTGGCCGCCCTCGGGCACGAGCACGCTGGCGCGAAAGCTCGGGTTGTTGACCGACAGGCGGCCGCTCTCGGGCACCTCGGAGATCAGCATGTTATCCACGATGGGCTGCTTGCCGCCGAACATGACCTGCAGGCGCACCGGCAGCTCGCTGTCCAGCAGGCCGCCGATGCAGATGATGACCATGGCCGCGTGGGCGAACACATAGCCCAGGCGGTTCGCGCTGCCCTTCTTGGCCGCCAGCAAAACCCCGTCCTGGTCCTGACGCACGCGCACCGCATACCCGAGCCGTCCGAGCAAGGCCTTCAGGCCGGCCGCGGTCTGCGGCACGTCGGTGGTCGCTTCGGTTTCGACGCGGTGCGGGAACGCGCGCAGGCTGCCTTCGCGCACGTGCTCGCGGAATGACCGCGCGTCGCGCAGCATCTTGGGCGCATTGCGGATCAGGCAGACGGACGTGGACACGACCAGAAAGCCCATGATCAGCAGGAACCACCAGCTGTTGTAGACGTGCCAGATGGAAAACTTGTCGAACACCTCGAACCAGAACGGACCGAACTGGTCGATGTAATTGTTGGACGAGCGGTTCTGCTGGAGCACCGTCCCCACCAGGCTGGCCACGCAGATGAACATCAGCAGGCTGACGGCAAAACGCATCGAACCCAGAAGTTCAAAGAGATCGCCTGGCAGGCTGCGCAGAGAGGGGCGGGAGTGGGTTCGGGTCGAATTCATGAAAAAAGGGGGGCCGCGCGATCGGCTACCCCCCTCATAGACAGTGCGCGGCGGAACGAGGTTCCATCGCGCTCAAGTTGCGTCAACGCGGACCAGCCGCGCACGTTGCGGCCAATCGCTTACCGTAGTCCAGCCGCGTAATCCGACACCGCCTTGATGTCGGCATCCGACATGCGGTCCGCAATGGCGTGCATGACGTCATTCTTGCGGTCGCCGCTGCGGAAAAGCTTCAGCTGCTCTTCGATGTACACGGGGAACTGCCCCGACAGGCGGGGGTACTGGCCGGGAATCCCGGCGCCATTGGCAGAATGGCACGCCGCGCACGCGGGCACGTTGCGTTCGGGCAAACCGCCGCGCCAGATCTTTTGACCCAGCTCAACCAGATTCTCATGGCCGGCCGTGGCAGGCTCCTTGAGCGGCTGGGTCGCCAGGTACAGCGCGATGTTCTGCATGTCGGCCGGCGTCAGGTTCTGCACCATCGCCGTCATGGGACTGGGGTTGCCCTCCGGGCCATTGCGCACGGGCGTTTTGGCGCCTTCCTTCACCTTGAAGTCGGCAAGCTGCTTGGCCAGGTATTCGTGCGGTTGCGCGGCCAGGTTCGGGTTCACCGGAATGGTGCTGTTACCCGCCGCGCCGTGACAGGAGGCACAGGCAATGATGCCTCGGGACGCGTCGCCCTGGTCAAACAGCTGGCCGCCCTTCGCGGCATCTGGTTTGGCCGGGCCCGCAGCGCCGTCGGCGGCGAAACTCGTAGCAGAGAAGGCGGAGGCGCCGAGCAACAGCCCGCTCGCGACCAACATCCGGGACAGCACACGCTTCATGAAGACCTCGACGATCACATCGATCAAGGCGCAAAAAGGCGCCCACGCCTGCCCGCACTCGCAGTAAACCGTAACGAACCTGTTTTGCTTGTCCTGCTTGCGATCTTGCTGCGACGCTGCGGCAACCTGCCCAAGAGGGGGGCTCAAAACGGCTGGACGGCAACTAAACAGTAAGCAAAAAAGACGGCTCCGCGCACGGGGACCACTGTAGCAAACGCCGGATTATACAATAGGGCTCGAAACCAACCGTATCCAAAGCCATCCGTGTCCCTCCTACATCGCGCCTCTTTCCTCACCTCCGCGGCTCGCCTCGACCAGTTGCCGGCCGCCGGCGCTCCCGAGGTTTGCTTTGTCGGCCGCTCCAACGCCGGCAAATCCACGGCCATCAACGTGCTGTGCAACCAGCGCCGTCTTGCGTTCTCCAGCAAGACGCCGGGCCGCACACGCCTGATCAACATGTTCGGACTGCCGGACCCGCTGGATCCGGAAGCGCACATCGGCTATCTGGTCGACCTGCCCGGCTACGGCTATGCCTCGGTGGCCCGCAACGAAAAAGAAAAATGGGCGGACATCCTGGGCGGCTACCTGCGCGACCGTGAATCGCTGGCCGGCATCGTGCTGCTCATCGACATCCGACGCGGCGTCACCGAACTGGACCGGCGCCTGGCCAACTTCATCGCCCCCACCGGACGCCCGGTGCTGGCGCTGCTGACCAAGGCCGACAAGCTGCCCTACGGCCAGCGCATGCGCACCGTCTTCTCGGTCCGCAAGGACCTGGCCGACATCGGCGCGCTGCACACGATTCCCTTCTCGGCGCCCGAGCGCATCGGCCTGGAAGAGGCCGGCGCCCACATTGAAAATTGGATTTCCCCCAAGGTCGTACCATGAACCCGCAGATCATCACCCCTGAGTTTCCGGTTTCCCGCCCCCGCCGCCTGCGCCGCGACGACTTTACCCGCCGCCTGGTGCGTGAGAACGCCCTGACGGTCAACGACCTGATCTACCCGGTCTTTGTGGCCGAGGGTTCCGGCCTGCGTCAAGCCGTGGCGTCCCTGCCCGGCGTTGTGCGCTATTCCCTGGATACCCTGCTGCCCGTGGCAGAGGAATGCGTGGCGCTGGGCATCCCGGTGCTGTCCCTCTTCCCGGCCATCGACCCGGCCCTCAAGACGCCGGACGGCATCGAAGCCACCAATCCCGACGGCCTGATTCCGCGCGTGGTGCGCGAACTGAAGTCGCGCTTCCCGGAACTGGGTGTGCTGTGCGATGTGGCGCTGGACCCTTACACCAGCCACGGCCAGGACGGCGTCATCGACGCAGACGGCTACGTGGTCAACGAACCCACGGTCGAAATCCTGGTCAAGCAGGCGCTGACGCAGGCCGAAGCCGGCGTCGACATGGTCGCGCCCAGCGACATGATGGACGGCCGCATCGGCGCCGTGCGCCGCGCGCTGGAGGCCAATGGCCACATCCACACGCGGATCATGGCGTACTCGGCCAAGTACGCCAGCGCCTTCTACGGCCCGTTCCGCGACGCCGTGGGCTCGGCCACCAATCTGGGCAAGTCCAACAAAATGGCCTACCAGATGGACCCGGGCAACCTCGACGAGGCCCTGCGCGAAGTGGCCGGCGACCTGCAGGAAGGCGCCGACATGGTCATGGTCAAGCCGGGCATGCCGTATCTGGACGTGCTGCGCCGGGTCAAGGACACCTTCCGCGTGCCGACCTTCGCCTACCAGGTGAGCGGCGAATACGCCATGATCAAGGCCGCCGCCGCCAATGGCTGGCTCGACCACGACAAGGTCATGATGGAGGCGCTGCTGGCCTTCAAGCGGGCCGGCGCCGACGGCATCCTGACGTACTTCGCCATCGAAGCGGCCAAGCTGCTCAAGAACCAGCGCTAGGCTCCCCGCCCGGACCGGTCACGCCTTCGCGGCCGCGGCACGCCCCGGCTGCGCGCCGCGACGCAGGCCCAGCCACGTGCCGCCCAGCACGCAGCCCAGGCCGACCACGTGCGTCAGCGTGACGTGCTCGTCCAGGAACAGGGCCGCGAACAGCAGGCCGAAGATCGGCAGCCAGTTCACGAAGAGCGCCGCGCGGCTGATGCCCAGGCGGGCGATGCCCGCATTCCACACGATGTTGCTGACGCCCGACGCGATGACCGCCGAGAACATCAGCACGGCCCATGGCCACCACGCCATCTGCCACGTGCCGGCCTGGTAGGAACTCGGCGTCAGCGCGGCGTGGCCCACCAGCATCAACCCGCCGGCCAGGTACATGTACCAGAGCATCCCCAGCGGATCCATCATTCGCGACATCCGCTGGATGACCAGGCCGCCGAACACGAACACGAGCACCGCCACGAACACCACCGCGTCGCCCCAGCCGGTCAGCCCGAGCTGCGCGCCGCCGCCCACCACCACCATGCCCACGCCCACGAGGCCGAGCAGCGCGCCCGCGATACGGGTCGTGGTGAGCCTTTCTCGGTAGAAAATGGCGGCCAGGAAGGCGGACAGCAAGGGACTGGTGGCCATGATGAGCGTGCCGTTGGCCGCCGACGAGAATCGCAGGCCCGACACCAGCGCCACCTGATGCGCATACACCACCAGGAACCCCGCCAGCGCCACCCAGCCCAACTGCGCGCCGCCCAGTTTGGGAATGCGTCCGCCGCGCGCCTTGATGATGAGAGTGACCGTGATGAACGCAATCAGGATCCGCACGGCGGCCAGCGCCTGGATGTCCATGTGCTGCGTCAGGTACTTGATGGAGACGATGTTCAGGCCCCACGTGGCCATGACGAACATCAATTGAAGATAGATCAGACCGTGCCGGTCCTGGCTTGCATCAATTGGGGGGGACGTCACGGCGTCGGCCTGGAGGGAGTGGGATGCGCCGCGCGGGCGGCGAAGCGACCATGGTATATCGCCCCTTCCCTCGATTCAATCTGCGTGAGGCCGCGTTGCGCGCATCAGACGATGGCGTGCGCCTCGCCGCCCGTCTAGGCCCCCACGTCGCGCTCAGCGCATCAGGACGCGATCCAGCGACGCGGCAAAGCGCTTCGCATCCTGAAAGCCCACGACGCGCGCGTCGGCGATTTCCTTGCCGCCGGGTTCGAAGAACATGATGCCGGGCGGGCCGAACAGGCGAAAACGCTTGAGCAGCGCGCGGTCGTCGGCATTGTTCGCGGTCACGTCCGCCTGCACCAGCACCATCCCCGCCATCCGCTGCGCGACGCCGGCATCCGTGAACGTGAAGCGCTCCATCTCGCGGCACGACACGCACCAGTCCGCATAGAAATCCAGCATCACCGGCCGGGTGCTCTGCGCCAGCACCGCGTCCAGCTCGGCGTTGGTGCGCACGCGGGTGAATTTGATCTCGCCCTCGGCTGTCCCAGCGACCGGCGTCTCGCCACGCGCGGCCAGGTGCGACAGCGGCTGCAGGACATCGCGCCCGCCGCTGGCGGCGCCCACGAGCCACGCCGCGGCCGCCAGCGCGAGCAGCAATCCCAGGCCCTTGCCGAACATGCGACCGGCGCCGGCGCCCGGTGGCAAGGCGTCGAAGGCCCGCAGCATCACGGCCGAGACGACGGCCAGGAACGCCCAGCCCGTCATCTGGACCCACGTGGGCACCACGGGGATCAGCATCCACCAGGCGGTGGCAAGCAAGAGCATGCCGAACAACCGCTTCATGCCGTCCATCCAGGGTCCGGCCTTGGGCAGCAGGGCCGAGGACGACGCGCCAACGATCAGCAGCGGCACGCCCATGCCCCAGGCCATTGCGAACAACGCCGCCCCGCCCAGCAACACGTCGCCGGTCTGCGAGATATACAGCAAGGCGCCGGCCAGCGGCGCGGCCACGCAGGGACCGACGATCAGGGCCGACAGCGCGCCCATCACCAGCGCGCCGGTATAGCGCCCGCCCGGCACGCGCGACGAGCGCTCGGACAGCATGGCCTGGACGCCCGAGGGCATCTGGAACGTGAACACGTCGAACATGGCCAGCGCCAGCACGGCCAGCAGAATGGCGAAGAGGGTCAGGATCCACGGCGTCTGCAGCCAGGCGGCAAGGCCCGCGCCGCTCAGGCCCGCGGCCACGCCCAGGGCGGTATACACCACCGACATGCCCAGCACATAGGTGGCCGCCAGCGCCAGTCCGCGCCCCCGGCTGGGCCGCTGCTGCTGCGCCCCGCCCAGTACGATGGACGACAGGATGGGGATCATCGGCAGGACGCACGGCGTGAAGGCCAGCAGCAGTCCCAACACCAGGAAAACACCCGCCGTCTTGGCCCATCCGAGGCCGCCCAGGGCATCCGCCAGGCCTGTGTCGCCGGCGTTGACCAAGGCAGACAACCCGCCGGAAGCTGCTTGCGTCGGAGAGCCGGACCCGAGCCCCGTGCCGGCCACTGAATAGCCGTCTGCCACGGGCGTGAGCTTCACGATGCTGTCCATCGGCGGATAGCACAGCCCGGCGTCCGCACAGCCCTGACCTGTCAACGTCAGCGTGAATGGCTGTCCGCCCGCGCCCACCGGCACGCGGATCGTCACGTCCTTGTGGAAGACCTCCATGTCCTTTTCGAAGGTCGGGTCGTACTTGACCTCGCCCTTGGGATAGACGGGCTCGCCGAGCGTAGTGGCGTCGGGCGGGCTGACGGCGATCGCGAAGCGCTCGCGGTACATGTAGTAGCCGGGCGCGACCTTGTAGTGCAGCTCCAGCGTGTCCGCGGACGCCATCTGGGCGCTGAATAGGAAGGCCTTTTCAGGCTCGAGGAACTCGGTCTCGGCGCGCGCCGCCTGCCATCCCAGCAGCAGGACAGCCATCGCCAGCAGCATCAGGCAGTGCCTGAAAAGGCGGGAGATCGCGCTCTCGGCGCGCGCGGGCGCGCCAACCGTACCGGCAAGTTGCAACATCAGTTTCTCTTGTTCTGCGTAGGGGCCGTCTGCTCTCGCACCCAGTCCAGGTAGGGCGCCGCGCCGCCAATGACCGGCAGCACGATGATCTCGGGAACGTCGTAGGGATGCATCTGCGCCAGGACCTGCACGACGTCGGCGTGCCGGGCGTGGGTGGTCTTGATGTGGATGGGGATTTCTTCCGCGCCTTCGACCTCGCCGTTCCACATATAGATGGACAGTCCGGGAGCGCCGAGGTTCACGCACGCGGCCAACCCGTCCTCGACCAGCACGTGCGCAATGCGCTTGGCCAGCAACAGGTCCGGTGCATTGCTGATGACCAGCACGACGTCGTCATCGCGCAACATGGAAGCTCCTTGGGATACCCGCGTGGGATGTAACTCGGGGTATTTTATCGGTATTGCGGCCAACTCCCCGGAACAGCCGGGCGCCCGCCGCCGCGCCGTCATCTTCTACGCCGAGGCAAGCATGTCCGACAACTGCCTGTTCTGCCGCATCGCCCGTCACGAGATCCCCGCGCACGTCATCCACGAAGATGACCGCCTGCTGGCCTTCCTGGACATCCAGCCGGTGCGCCCCGGGCACACGCTCATCATTCCCAAGCAGCACTACCCCTACTACGAAGACATGCCCGCCGACCTGGCGGCGAGCATCGTCAATCTCGGCCAGCGGCTGGGCCGCCACATGAAGCGTCTGTACGGCGTCGAGCGCGTGGGTTTTGCGTTCACCGGCATCCACGTGACCCATGCGCACGCCCATGTCATCCCGATGCACCACCCGCAGGACCTGACGTCCACGCAGTACATCGAGCAGCAGGACCTGACCTTCAAAATGCCCGCCCAGCCGGCGCAGGAAGCGCTGGCGACCACCGCGTCCGAGTTGCGCGCGCAGTTGCGGGGGGGGCCCGAGCGCGCAGCCTGAGCGGGCGGCCGCGAGGCCACCGGCGGCGCGCCCCAAAAAAAACAAGGGCGGGTCCGAAGACCCGCCCTTGTCGCTTATCGAGCTGCCGAATTTACTCGGCGCTGTCCTCAGCGGCTTCATCGACTTCCGGACGGTCAACCAGTTCCATGAAAGCCATGGGAGCGTTGTCGCCTTGACGGAAGCCCATCTTCAGCACGCGGGTGTAGCCGCCGTTACGGGCCGCGTAGCGCGGGCCGATTTCGGCAAACAGCTTCACGACCGCATCGCGATCGCGCAGACGGGCGAAAGCCAGACGCTTGTTCGCGAGCGTGGGCTCCTTGCCCAGCGTGATCAGGGGTTCGATGACGCGGCGCAATTCTTTCGCCTTCGGCAGCGTGGTCTTGATTGCTTCGTGAGTGATCAGCGAAACAGCCATGTTGCGGAACATGGCAAGACGGTGACTGCTGGTGCGGTTGAGCTTACGCAAGCCATTACCGTGACGCATGATAAGTTTCCTTTGAATCTAAAGACGGCGTTTCCGCCATCGGGTTGCCGGCTCTTCTATCGACCTGCAATCAGGCCGCGGTCCGGTAGAAAACGGGGCATTTTACGACGGTTTCGCAAATCGCCCGGCGGTGAAGCCGGGCGCTGCGGGAGACGCCCCTGATCCGGGGCGGCACCCTTTCAAGACTTAGGGACGCTCCAGGCCCAGGGGCGGCCAGTTCTCGAGCTTCATACCGAGGGTCAGGCCACGTGCAGCCAGCACTTCCTTGATCTCGTTGAGCGACTTGCGACCCAGGTTCGGGGTCTTGAGCAGCTCGTTTTCGGTACGCTGGATCAGGTCGCCAATGTAGTAGATGTTTTCGGCCTTCAGGCAGTTGGCCGAACGCACCGTCAGCTCCAGGTCGTCGACCGGGCGCAGCAGCACCGGATCGATCTGCGGCGTGCCGCGGACCGGGGCTTCGTACGAATCGCCAGCGCCTTCCAGGGCGGCGAACACCGAGATCTGGTCCATCAGGATGCGGGCCGACTGGCGCACCGCTTCCTCGGGCGAGATGACGCCGTTGGTTTCGATGTCCAGGACCAGCTTGTCCAGGTCGGTACGTTGTTCCACACGGGCGCTTTCAACGGCGTAGCTCACGCGGCGGACCGGGCTGAACGAGGCGTCCAGGACGATGCGGCCGATGGTGTGGGTGCGGTCTTCCGACAGCGCGCGCACGTTGCCCGGCACGTAGCCACGGCCCTTTTCGACCTTGATCTGCATTTCCAGCTTGCCCGCTTCCGTCAGGTTGCAGATGGCGTGGCCGGGGTTGATGATCTCGACGTCGTGCGGCAGCTCGATGTCGCTGGCCAGCACGGTGCCGGCGCCGGACTTGCGCAGGACCAGGGTGACTTCGTCACGGTTGTGCAGCTTGAAGACCACGCCCTTCAGGTTCAGCAGGATGTCGACGACATCTTCGCGAACGCCGGGGATGGTCGAGTATTCGTGCACCACGCCCGTCATTTGCACTTCGGTCGGCGCGTAGCCGGTCATCGAAGACAGCAGGATGCGGCGCAGGGCGTTGCCCAGCGTGTGACCGTAGCCACGCTCGAACGGCTCCATCACGATCTTGGCATGGTGCGTGCCGACCGGTTCGACTTCAATGGAGCGCGGCTTCAGGAAACCTTGAGTGGACATTTACTGTGTTCCTTTTCAATACCCTCGGCTCGTTACACCGATAAGGCTGATGGACAGGTTGAAACTTGATGCTTGATGCACGGACAGCGCGAAAAAACGCCGCCCGATACTTACCGCAAAGCCCGCTCCACCAAACGGCGGAAAGCGGGCTGCTGCGGGACGTGCAAACGGATCGCGGGACCAGCTTGCCAGCGCTTCCGCGAAGGAGACGCGCCGGCAGGCGTGATTAACGCGAGTACAGTTCGACGACCATCGATTCGTTGATGTCGCGAGCGACGTCAGCGCGATCGGGGGCCGACTTGAACGTACCGGTCAGCTTGGTCGTGTCGACTTCCACCCACTGGGGGATGCCGATGCTGGTGGCCAGGTCGAGCGATTCCTTGATGCGGCCTTGCTTCTTGGCCTTTTCGCGGATCGAGATGACGTCGCCAGCCTTGACCAGCATCGAAGCGATGTCAGCCGTGTGGCCGTTCAGTTCGATGGCGCGGTGGCTCACCAGCTGGCGAGCTTCGGCGCGCGTCGAGCCGAAGCCCATGCGGTAGACGACGTTGTCCAGGCGCGATTCCAGCAGCTGGATCAGCGTTTCGCCGGTGTTGCCACGGCGACGCTCGGCTTCAGCGAAGTACTTGCGGAATTGCTTTTCCAGCACGCCGTACATGCGCTTGAGCTTTTGCTTTTCGCGCAGCTGCAGGCCGTAGTCGGAAGTGCGGGCACCCGAAGTGCGGCCGTGTTGGCCAGGCTTGGAATCCAGCTTGCACTTGGAATCCAGCGAGCGACGGGCGCTCTTCAGGAACAGGTCAGTACCCTCGCGGCGCGAGAGCTTGCATTTGGGTCCAATATAACGTGCCATGTGGATTCCCTTTAGATACGACGACGCTTCGGCGGACGGCAGCCGTTGTGCGGAACGGGCGTGATGTCGGCGATGGACGAGATCTTGATGCCCAGCGCGTTCAAGGCGCGAACCGACGACTCGCGGCCAGGACCGGGGCCCTTGATGCGGACTTCCAGCGTCTTGATGCCGTACTCGAGCGCAACGCGGCCAGCCGTTTCAGCGGCAACCTGCGCGGCAAACGGGGTCGACTTGCGCGAACCCTTGAAGCCAGCACCGCCCGACGTGGCCCACGACAGTGCGTTGCCCTGACGGTCGGTGATGGTGATGATGGTGTTGTTGAACGAAGCGTGAACGTGCGCGATGCCGTCCGAGACGTTCTTCTTGACCTTTTTGCGCACGCGCGAAGCGCCGCTGGTGGAAGCTTTCGCCATAATCCTGTTCCTCGATTATTTCTTCAGGGACGCAGCAGCACGACGCGGGCCCTTGCGGGTCCGGGCGTTGGTGCGAGTGCGCTGGCCGCGCACGGGCAAACCGCGCTTGTGACGCATACCGCGGTAGGTTCCCAGGTCGATCAAACGCTTGATCGAGAGCTGTACTTCACGACGCAGGTCGCCTTCAACCGTGAACAAACCAACATGTTCGCGGACGCGTTCCAATTCAGCGTCGCTCAGATCCTTGACCTTTTTGTCAAAGGGTACGTTTGCCGCTTCGCAAATCTTGCGAGCGCGCGTACGACCGATGCCAAAAATGGCGGTCAGGCCGATCTCGGCGTGCTGTTGCGGCGGAATGTTAATGCCAGCAATACGGGCCATGACTGTTCCTTGAATAAATCCGTTGCGTAGTCGCTAACCCGAGTTAGCCTTGACGCTGCTTGTGACGCGGGTCGGTGCAGATAACGCGCACCACGCCGTGACGTTTGATAACTTTGCAGTTGCGGCAGATCCGCTTAACCGATGCCATTACTTTCATGGTTGACTCCTAATTTTCCGTAATCCGGTTCCGCTCATTTGGAGCGGAAAACTATCCTGGCTCGCGTCAGATCATAGGGCGTGAGCTCCACTGTGACCTTGTCACCCGGCAGGATCCGGATGTAATGCATACGCATCTTGCCGGAAATATGGCCCAACACCACGTGGCCGTTTTCGAGCTTGACGCGAAATGTCGCGTTCGGGAGGTTCTCAAGAACCTCACCTTGCATCTGAATGACGTCGTCCTTGGACATTCTTTTGCTTACCGCATCGGCAAACCCGCGCCCTTGAAGTTCGCCTTCTTGAGCAACGAGTCGTACTGGTGAGACATCATGTAGGCCTGAACCTGCGCCATGAAATCCATCGTCACCACCACAATGATCAACAGAGACGTACCACCGAAGTAGAAGGGAACGTTCCAGCGCATCACCAAGAATTCCGGCAACAGGCACACCAACGTGATGTAGATGGCACCTGCGAGCGTCAGACGCATCAGGATCTTGTCGATGTAGCGCGCCGTTTGTTCGCCCGGACGGATGCCCGGAACAAACGCACCACTCTTCTTCAGGTTGTCCGCCGTTTCGCGGCTGTTGAAAACCAGAGCCGTGTAGAAAAAGCAGAAGAAAATAATCGCGACCGAGTACAGCGTGATGTAGAGCGGTTGACGAGGCGACAGGGCCGCAGCCAGGTCGCTAAGCCAGCGCATGTTCTCGCTGCTGGAGAACCAGCTCGTGATCGTGGCCGGGAACAGAATGATCGACGATGCGAAGATCGGCGGAATCACCCCTGCCATGTTCAGCTTCAGCGGCAAATGCGAGCTTTGACCACCGTAGACCTTGTTGCCGACCTGACGCTTGGCGTAGTTGACCGTGATCTTGCGCTGTCCGCGTTCCACGAACACCACAAAAGCGGTCACCAGCACCACCAGAGCCACGATGAACAGCGCCGAAAGCACAGACATCGCGTTGGTGCGGACCAGGTCCAGCAGTGCAGCCAGCGCCGCGGGCAGACCCGCAACGATACCTGCGAAGATCAGGATGGAAATCCCGTTGCCCAGACCGCGCTCCGTGATCTGCTCACCCAGCCACATGACGAACATGGTGCCGGTGACCAAGGTCACGACGGTCGTGAAGCGGAACAGCATGCCCGGATCGATCACCAGTCCCTGCTGGGACTCCAGCGCCACCGAAATGCCCACAGCCTGCACCAGCGCCAGCACGACCGTGCCGTAGCGGGTGTATTGGGTAATCTTCCGACGGCCGGCCTCGCCCTCTTTCTTGAGCGCTTCCAGCGACGGCACCACCACCGACATCAACTGCATGATGATGGATGCCGAAATGTACGGCATGATCCCCAGGGCAAAAATCGAGAAACGCGAGAGCGCCCCGCCCGAGAACATGTTGAACAGGCCCAGGATCCCGCCCTGGTTCTGACGGAACAAGTCCGCCAGCGCGTCCGGGTTGATACCCGGAACCGGGATGTGTGTACCCAAACGGTAAACCACCAGGGCGAGCACCAGGAACACCAGACGGCGCTTCAGATCGCCGTATCGTGCTCCGGATTTGCCCAATGCCTGCGCGTTAGCCACTCGTCACCTCTGATCAAGCAAGCGAGCCGCCCGCGGCTTCGATGGCGGCGCGAGCGCCAGCCGTCGCGGTAATGCCCTTGAGCACGACCTTGCGCGAGAGTTCACCAGACTTGATGACCTTGGCGTAACGAACCGCCTGGCCAATCACGCCGGCCGCCTTCAGCGCTTGCACATCGATTTCGTCGATGGGCAGGGCTTCGAGGTCCGACAACAGAACTTGGGCATACAGGTGTTGACCCAGCGGGGTGAAACCACGCTTGGGCAGGCGACGTTGCAGCGGCATTTGACCGCCTTCGAAGCCAACCTTGTGGAAACCGCCCGAGCGCGACTTCTGACCCTTGTGACCACGGCCGGCGGTCTTACCCAGACCCGAACCGATGCCACGGCCGACGCGGCGCTTGGCGTGCTTGCTGCCCTCGGCGGGCTTCAGCGTATTAAGTTGCATATCCGACATGGTGATTCCTTAGGCTTCCGAGACGGAAACGAGATAATCCACCTTACGGATCATCCCACGCACCTCGGGCGTATCGACCAGCACGCGGCTGCTGTTGATGCGACCCAAGCCCAAACCGCGAACCGTATCACGGTGCGATTGCTTGGTACCGATCACCGAGCGCACGAGGGTCACTTTGATCTGCTTCTGAGCCATGATTTACCCCAGGATTTCTTCGACCGTCTTGCCGCGCTTGGCAGCAACATCGGCCGGGGTCAGGGAGGCGCGCAGGCCATTCAACGTGGCGCGAACCATGTTGTAGGGGTTGCTCGAGCCCAGGCTCTTGGCAACCACGTTACGCACACCCATCACTTCGAAAATTGCGCGCATCGGGCCGCCGGCGATGACGCCGGTACCTTCAGCAGCGGGCGAGATCAGCACGGTAGCGGCGCCATGCTTGCCAACCACGGTGTGGTGCAGCGTGCCGTTCTTCAGCGCGACCTTGAACATGCCGCGACGGGCTTGTTCCATGGCCTTCTGAACGGACACCGGCACTTCACGCGCCTTGCCCTTGCCCATGCCGATGCGGCCATCGCCATCGCCAACCACGGTCAGCGCGGCAAAGCTCATGGTGCGACCACCCTTGACCACTTTGCTCACGCGGTTGACCGCGATCATCTTTTCGCGGAGGCCGTCATCGTTCTCTTTTTCCGCGGCGTTCTTGCCTTGTACTTTAGCCATTTGACAGATCCTCGCTTAGAACTTCAGGCCGGCTTCACGCGCGGCATCGGCCAGCGCTTTCACGCGGCCATGGTAACGAAAGCCCGAGCGATCGAAAGCGACCAGTTCGATACCGGCAGCCTTGGCCTTTTCGGCCACGCGCTTGCCGACCAGCGTAGCAGCGGCTTTGTTGCCGCCCTGGCCGGTTTGGCCGGCCAGTTGCGCACGCACTTCGGCTTCCACCGTCGAGGCGCTGACCAGAACGCGATCGCCTTCCGGCGAAATGATGTTGGCGTAGATGTGCTGGTTCGAGCGGAAAATCGAGAGGCGATGAACGCGCAGCTCGTTGATCTTCCGGCGGGTCGGAACCGCACGACGCAAACGGGAAACTTTTTTGTCCATGATTCGTCCTTGCGTGCGCCGTTATTTCTTCTTGGTTTCTTTGATGACGACGCGTTCGTCCGAGTAACGCACACCCTTGCCCTTATAGGGTTCGGGTTCGCGGTACGCGCGGATTTCAGCGGCCACCTGGCCGACGACTTGCTTGTTGGAGCCCTTGATGACGATTTCCGTCTGGGTGGGGCATTCGGCCTTGATACCGGCCGGCAACTGATGCAAAACGTCGTGCGAGAAACCGAGCTGCAGCTTAACGGCGTCGCCTTGAATCGAGGCGCGGTAACCCACGCCAACCAGATTCAGCTTGCGCTCGAATCCCTTGCTCACACCGTTGACCATGTTGGCCACCAGCGCGCGCACGGTACCCGACATGGCGTTCGCGTGACGCGAATCGTTGGCGGCGACAAACGTGAGCTTGCTGCCGTCCAGCGAAATCGTGACGTCGCCAGTCAGGGCTTGAGTCAGGGAGCCCAGCGGGCCCTTGACGGTGATCTGATCCTGCTTGATGTCAGCTTCGACACCCTTGGGCAGTTCGACCGGATACTTAGCGATACGTGACATTCGAATTTCTCCTTAGGCCACGTAGCACAGCACTTCGCCGCCGACGCCGTTGGCGCGAGCCTTACGGTCGGTCATGACGCCGCGCGAGGTCGAAACGATAGCCACGCCCAGGCCGTTCATGACCTGAGGAATGCTGGTACGGCCCTTGTAGATACGCAGACCAGGGCGCGAGACGCGTTCGATGCGCTCGATGACCGGACGACCAGCGTAGTACTTCAGGGTGATCTCGAGCTCAGGCTTGGCCTGGGTGCCCTTGATTTCAAAGCTGTCGATGTAGCCTTCGTCCTTCAGCACAGCGGCAATGGCCGCCTTCAGCTTCGAGGAGGGCATGCTCACCGTAACTTTGTCCACTTGCTGCGCATTGCGAATGCGGGTCAGCATATCGGCGATGGGATCGCTCATGCTCATATTGTTTCTCCTACCAGCTGGCCTTGGTGATGCCGGGGATTTCACCCTTCATCGCCATTTCACGCAGTTTGTGGCGCGTCAGGCCGAACTTGCGGAACACGCCGCGAGGACGACCGGTGACCACGCAACGATTGCGTTGACGCGTCGGGTTGGCATTGCGCGGCAGCTGTTGCAGCTTGAGCCGAGCTTGGTAACGTTCTTCGTCGGTCTTCGACTGGTCGTCGATGATCGCCTTCAATTCGGCGCGCTTGGCGGCGAACTTGTCAGCCAGCTTGGCGCGCTTGATGTCGCGATTGATGAGGGAAAGTTTAGCCACGTCATCAGCCCCTTAGTTACGGAACGGGAAGCTGAAGGCCGTCAACAGCGCCTTGGCTTCTTCGTCGGTCTTCGCGGAGGTGGTGATGCTGATGTTCAGCCCACGCAGCGCGTCGATCTTGTCGTACTCGATTTCGGGGAAAATGATCTGCTCTTTCACCCCGATGTTGTAGTTGCCACGGCCGTCGAACGCACGACCCGAGATGCCGCGGAAGTCGCGCACGCGAGGCAGCGCAACCGCCACCAGGCGATCCAGGAATTCGTACATGCGTTGACCACGCAGCGTGACCATGCAACCAATCGGGTAGTTTTCGCGGATCTTGAAACCGGCGATAGCCTTCTTGGTCTTCGTCACGACAGGCTTTTGGCCGGCGATCTTGGTCAGATCCGACACAGCGTGTTCGATGACTTTCTTGTCGGAGACCGCTTCCGAGACACCCATGTTCAGGGTGATCTTGGTGATGCGCGGCACTTCCATTACGCTCTTGTAGCCAAACTTGGCCTGCAGGTCGCCAGCGACCTTGCTCTTGTAGAAATCTTGCAAACGAGACATGTCTATCGCCCCTTACGCCTTGGCGCCGACAACGGCACCATTGGAACGGAACACGCGGACCTTGCGACCTTCGACTTCTTGAACGCCCACGCGGTCGCCACGACCGGTTGCGGGGTTGAAGAGCGCCACATTCGAGATGTGGATCGGCATGGTCTTTTCGACAATCCCGCCCGGGTTGTTAGCCATCGGGTTGGCTTTCACGTGCTTCTTGGCAACATTGACGCCTTCGACCAGGACGTGGTCGGCGCCAACGCGAGCCAGCACGGTGCCGCGACGCTTCTTGTCGCGGCCGGTCAGGACGATGACTTCGTCGCCTTTACGAATGTTGTTCATCGTAGGGCTCCTTACAGCACTTCCGGGGCCAGCGACACGATCTTCATGAACTTCTCGGTACGCAGTTCACGCGTAACGGGTCCGAAGATGCGGGTGCCGATGGGCTCCAGCTTGGCGTTGAGCAATACGGCGGCATTGCCACCGAAACGAATCAGCGAACCGTCTTTACGGCGCACGCCCTTGGCGGTACGAACCACCACGGCATTGTAAATTTCGCCTTTCTTGACGCGTCCGCGCGGAGCCGCATCTTTGACGCTCACCTTGATGATGTCGCCGATACCGGCATAACGGCGCTTGGAGCCACCGAGCACCTTAATGCACATGACATGACGCGCACCAGTGTTATCGGCCACGTCCAGCGTGGTCTGCATTTGGATCATGATTTTTCCTGTTCCAACTTAACTGGAAATACGGTTTTCCCAACAAGGGAACACTGCAATTCCTGCCAGTTTTGGTCCCGTCAGGTCAGCCGCCCTGCTTTGGTGTCGGCAAGTCCATAACTTCTGGACCAGCAACCGGTTGGCAACGCAACGACCCTGGGTTGAAATCCTGCGGGTATTCCCCCCGACGCGCTCATCCAACGTTCGGTTAGATGAATCGACAATCTGGGAAAGCTGATCATTCTAACGTGGTTAAAATTTGAGCGCAAGCACTTTGTTGGGATCGCGCACAAAAGACCACGCCCCCCTGTCAAGGGAGTGGTTTGGCGGGCTCTGCCCCCTATTTTTGGCGGTAGTAGCCCTTCTCCCAGGCATCGTGATTGACCTTGCCGCGACGGATTTCGTCCGTGAACGGCGCGGCCATGAGCACCAGGCGATTCAGCCATTTTACAGGAGCGCGGCAGGGTCGCTCGAAATCGACGAACAGCACCGCGCGCAGCCCGTCGGTGTCGTTGTGCACCTGGTGGGGATAGAGGTCATCGAACACCACCGCCTTTCCTTCCCGCCAGCTGTAGCGTTCGCCGCCCACTTCGATCCAGCATCGCTCGGGCGGATCGGGGATGACCAGGCCCAGGTGCAGACGCAGCACGCCGTTGTAGGGACCCGTGTGCAGCGGAATGCGCTTGCCGGCTTCCAGGATGGAAAAGAACGCGGTGCGTATCCCGGGAATGCCCTGCAACGCCTGAGCGGTGGCCGGACAGCGCGCGAGGTTACGGTCGGAGCGCAGGCCGTAGCCCATGAAGACGAAGGTCTTCCATTGGTCGTCTGACGTGATCATGCCCACATCGGGGGATATCTCGTGGAAAGCGGGCAGTTTGCTGCGCTCGGCCAGCAGGCCGGTCAGTTCGGCGCGGATGGCGGGCGCCTGCGCTTCCAGCGTGGCGAGCCACGGAAACTGGCTGTTTTGAAAGATGGGCTTGTCTCCCACGAGCGACGCCTGGGCGATGCGCTGGCGGAGCCAGTCGATGAAGCGGAAGAAAACCCGGGAATAGAGACTGGGCTTGGCGGCCGGGCGCGCATCGACAGGTTGCACGATAGATAGATGGGGGGACAGCCGAAGATCCCTCATTTTGTCGACGGCGGCGCGCGCGCGCAAGCGCCATGCAAGCGCCATACAAACGCCGTGCACGCGCCCCGCACGCGAATGGCCCCAAGCCCGCCACCGGGATTGGCTCCCTCCGCTGGGAGGAAGCTGGTTTAGACTGCCGTGGCGACAGCGGTCGCTACCCCTCCCATTTCGAAGGAACGACAGGCATGTATGAACAGTTGGCGCTGTATATCGACGGCGAATTCGTCGCTGGCGAGGGCAGGCGCACCCAGGACGTCATCAACCCGGCCACCCTCGAAGTGCTCGGCCAGCTGCCCCACGCCACGGAAGCAGACCTGGACCGCGCCCTGGCCGCCGCCCAGCGCGCCTTCGAATCGTGGAAGAAATCCTCGCCCATGGATCGCTCCGCCATCCTGCGCAAGGTCGCCACGCTGTCGCGCGAACGCGCCAAGGAAATCGGCCGCAACATGACGCTGGACCAGGGCAAGCCGCTGGCCGAGGCCGTGGGCGAAGTGACGTCCTGCGCCGAGCATGCCGACTGGCACGCCGAGGAATGCCGCCGCATCTACGGCCGCGTGATCCAGCCGCGCAACCCGGACGTGCGCCAGATCGTGGTGCGCGAACCCATCGGCGTCTGCGCCGCCTTCACGCCCTGGAATTTCCCGTACAACCAGGCCATCCGCAAGATCGCCGCCGCGATCGGCGCCGGCTGCACGGTCGTGCTCAAGGGCCCCGAGGATTCACCCAGCGCGGTCATGGCGATTGCGCGCATGTTCCATGACGCCGGCCTGCCCAAGGGCTGCCTGAACATCGTCTGGGGCGAGCCCGCCAAGATTTCCGATTACCTGATCCGTTCGCCGATCGTGCGCAAGGTGTCCTTCACGGGTTCGGTCCCGGTCGGCAAGCAGCTTGCCGCGCTGGCCGGCGCGCACATGAAGCGCGTGACCATGGAATTGGGCGGCCACTCGCCCGTGCTGGTGTTCGACGACGCGGACATCGACCGCGCCGCCGAAATGCTGGCCAAGTTCAAGGTGCGCAACGCCGGCCAGGTCTGCGTGTCGCCCACCCGCTTCTACGTGCAGGACGGCGCATATGAACAGTTCCTGGCGCGCTTCTCGGATGTGCTGAAGAACATCAAGGTCGGCGACGGCCTGGAAGCCGGCACCGACATGGGACCGCTCGCGCATGAACGCCGCGTGCCCGCCATGAGCGCCTTCATCGACGACGCCAAGAAGCATGGCGGCAAAGTCGTGGTTGGCGGCGGCCCGCTGGACCGCAAGGGATTCTTCTTTGCGCCCACGGTCGTGACGGAACTGCCCGACAACGCCATGCTGATGACCGAGGAGCCGTTTGGCCCGGTGGCGCCCGTGGTCCGCTTCAGCGATACCGACGAAGTGCTGCGCCGGGCCAACAGCCTGCCGTTCGGCCTTTCGTCGTATGTGTTCACGAATTCGCTGAAGACCGCGACCAAGGTGTCCAACGGCCTGGAGGCCGGCATGGTCAACATCAACCACTTCGGCAGCGCCCTGGCCGAGACGCCGTTCGGCGGCATCAAGGACAGCGGCATCGGCAGCGAAGGCGGTACGGAGACGTTCGAAGGCTATCTGGTCACGAAGTTCATCACGCACATCTGACCCGAACCGCCGGCCCGCTCAAGGCGCGCTTCCAGCCGCTGAACGGCGGGCCGTTCTGCTTTGGCGCTCCGGCCGCGCCCGGGGCCGCCCGCTCAGGCCCGCGGCCCCGCCCCGGCCGCGCGCATATCCCGCGGGGTCATGCCGAAGCGCTGCTTGAACAGCCGGCTGAAATGCGAGGGATGGGCAAAGCCGACCTGGTAGGCCAGTTCGGCGATGCTGCGATGATGATGCCGCGCGTCCAGCAGCAGTTCGCGGCACCGGTCCAGCCGCTGCTCGAAGATGAACGCCTCCGGCGACACACCGCCCGCGCGCAGAATGCGGTGCAGGTAAGCCACCGACACGCCGCAGCCCTGCGCCACCCGCAGGGGTGACAGGTCCGGATCGGCGAGATGCTGGCGGATGTAGGCGAGCACGCGCGCCCGGTGCGCCACCGTGACGCTGCTGTCCGCTTCCGACACCTGCCCCTGCCCCGGCTGCACCAGGAACAGGACGATGAGGTCGATGAGACGTTCGCCCAGTTCCGCCGCCTCGGTGTCGGACCACGTGGCCATCCCCTTGAAGAGGTGATCCATGTAGCCGGCCAGCAGCGCGCCGCGGGGCGATCCGTCATCGATGCGCAGCTTGTAGAAGGCGCCGACGCGCGAATCACGCTGCGACAAGGCGCTGCGCGGAAACGACACACTCAAGCTGCGATACCCCGATGCCCCCTGCGCCGTCGCCTGGTACGGCAGACTCTGGTTCATCAGATAGACGCAGCCGGGCTCCACCTGGAATTCCCGGCCCTGCTGGCGCACCGCCAGCGGACCGGCCAGTGGCAGGCCGAAGGTATAGAACTCCTGGTCGAGCCGAGACACGTTTCCCGTGGTGCGCTCCAGGCGCTGGCCCTGATAGTGCAGGTCGTTGAACTGCAGGCTGGCGCGCCGCGCGTAACGCACGTGTCCCGCAAAGTTGCCGGGCTTTCCGCCATGCACCTCGAACGGCCCGAACGCATCGGAAAGCGCCGCGCGCCACTGATCGCGCCGGTCGGCGCCGGCGCCGGCCGAAATGGCGAATTCCGTATCTGGCATCGCACGGTCTCCTGGTGCACGGGGTGCGCAAATTGATCTTGCGTCTACATATTCTTGACTCACCCTGCTCTGGGGTGGCGGGCGCATTGTGGGCGCGCCTGCCGCAAGTCTATATTCAGCCCGATAAGCACACAACCTGGACAACCCGGGAGGAGACACATGGCACAGGCAAGCGCGGCAGCCGCCCGCCCAACGCCCGTCTCGCGCTACCTGCGCTGCGCGGGGCGCGAGCTGCACTACACCGAGTGGGGCCCGGCCGACGCGCCCCCCATCGTCATGTGGCATGGCCTGGCTCGCACCGGCCGCGACTTCGACGAGCTGGCGCAGGCCCTGGCGGGCGACTACCGCATCCTCTGTCCCGATGCGATCGGGCGCGGCCTGTCCCAATGGAGCCCCGATCCGGTCGCGGAATACCGGCTGGACTTCTACGCCACGCTCGCGCGGGCTTTCCTGGACGGCCTGGCGCTCCAGCGCGTGCGCTGGGTGGGAACTTCCATGGGCGGGGCGACCGGCATGCACGCCGCCGCCACCACGCTGCGCGACCGCATCTCGCACCTCGTGGTCAATGACATCGGACCGGAGCTGCCGCAACCGGCCATCGAGCGCATTCTTGCCTATGCCGGCAATCCGCCAGCCTTCGACACCGTGACCGAACTCGAGACGTGGTTGCGCGCAGCCTACAAGCCCTACGGCTGGCAAAGCGATGAGCAGTGGCGCCGGATGGCGGAAACGTCGGTGCGCCGGTTGCCCGACGGCCAGGTGACGACGCATTACGACCCCGCCATCGTCGGCCAGTTCAGCCATCATCCCCGCGACTACGACCGTTGGGCGGGATACGACTCGCTGCGCATGCCTGTGCTGTTGCTGCGCGGCGCCGATTCGGATCTGCTGCTGCCCGAGGTCGCCGACGCCATGACACGGCGCGGCCCGCGCGCGCAGCGTATCGACTTTCCCGACTGCGGCCACGCCCCCGCCTTGAACGTGCCGGCCCAGATCAACGCCATCCGACAATTCCTTGCCACGCCGGACGACACGGCGGCACGTGCCCACTGACACCAGGAGACTTCCATGAAACGCGTTCTGCTCGCCACGCTGGCCAGCCTTTGCATGAGTTCCGCGGGTTCCGCGCTTGCAGCGAAGGATTTCGTGGTGGCCCACGTCTACGACAAGACCGGCCCGCTGGAGGCCTACGCCAAGCAGACCCAGAACGGGTTGATGCTGGGCCTGGAATACGCCACCCAGGGCACCATGACGGTGGCGGGGCGCAAGATCCGCGTCATCGAAAAGGACAACCAGGGCAAGCCCGACGTCGCCCGCGCACAGCTCGCGTCCGCCTATGCCGACGACAACGCGGACATCGCGGTGGGGCCCACCTCGTCGGGCGTGGCGCTGGCGATGCTGCCGATCGCGGAAGAATACGAAAAGATCCTGCTGGTAGAGCCCGCCGTGGCGGACTCCATTACCGGCGAAAAGTGGAACAAGTACATTTTCCGCACGGGCCGCAATTCGTCGCAGGACGCCATCGCGAATGCCGTAGCGTTCGACCAGCCGGGCACGTCGATCGCCATGCTGGCGCAGGACTATGCCTTTGGCCGCGACGGCGTCAAGGCATTCAAGGGTGCGCTCAAGAACGCGAAGATCGTGCACGAGGAATACCTGCCGGCCAATGCCACGGACTTCACCGCCGGCGCGCAGCGCCTGTTCGATGCGCTCAAGGACAAGCCGGGTCGCAAGATCATCTTCATCCTGTGGGCCGGCGCGGGCAATCCGTTCAAGATCGCCGATCTGGACCCCAAGCGCTACGGCATCGAAATCGCCACAGGGGGCAACACGCTGACCGCCATGACGCCGCTGAAGTCGCTGGCGGGCATGGAAGGCGCCACGTACTACTACTACGGCATCCCGAAGAATCCGGTCAATGACTGGCTCGTGGCCGAACACCAGAAACGCTTCGGCCAGCCGCCCGATTTCTTCACGGCGGGCGGGATGGCCTCGGGCATCGCGATCGTCGCGGCGCTGAACAAGACCGGTGGCGATTCCGACACCGACAAGCTGATCAAGGCCATGGAAGGCATGAGCTTCGACACGCCCAAGGGCAAGATGACGTTCCGGCCCGAGGATCACCAGGCGATGCAGTCGATGTACCACTTCCGCATCAAGAACGATCCCTCGGTGCCGTGGGCGGTCCAGGATCTGGTCAAGGAGATCACCCCCGACCAGATGGCCGTTCCGGTCCAGAACAAGCGTTGATTCCCGCCGCTCATGCTTGAGACCCATTCGCTCTCCGTCCGCTTTGGCGGGCACGTGGCCGTCAATGACGTGAGCTGCGCCTACGCGCCCGGCACGCTGACGGCCATCGTCGGTCCGAACGGCGCGGGCAAGACGACATACTTCAATCTGATCTCGGGCCAGTTGCGCGCCAGCGCCGGAACGGTGACGCTGGACGGACGGGACCTGACCGGACTGTCCGCACCCGCGCGCATGCATGCGGGATTGGGGCGCGCGTTCCAACTGACGCAGCTTTTTCCGCGCCTGAGCGTGCACGAGAACGTGCGGCTTGCCCTGCAGTCGCGCCAGCAGGGCCTGGGCTGGCGGCACATCAGGTTCTGGCGCACCTGGAGCGACGACCGCGGCCTCATCGAGCGCGCCGATGCGCTGCTCGAACGCACGCGCCTGACCGCGCGCCGCGATCACCCCGCCGCCGACCTGCCCCATGGCGATCAGCGCAAGCTCGAGATCGCCATGCTCATCGCGCTGGAACCCAAGGTATTCATGTTTGACGAGCCCACCGCCGGCATGAGCGTGGACGACGTGCCCATTGTGCTGGCGCTGATCCGCGAACTGAAGCGCGATGGCTCCAAGACCATCCTGCTCGTGGAGCACAAGATGGATGTCGTGCGCGAGCTGGCGGATCGGATCGTCGTGCTTCACAACGGCCGGCTGATGGCGGACGGCGATCCCGCGGCGGTCATCGCATCGCCCATCGTCCAACAGGCCTACCTGGGCATCAGCGCGCCGGAGGTGGCGGCATGACGGCGCATCCGCTCCTGCACCTGAAGGACGTCCACACGCACATCGGCGCGTATCACATCCTGCATGGGGTGAATCTTTCGGTGCCGGCTTCGGGCGTCACCATGCTGCTCGGCCGCAATGGCGCGGGCAAGACGACAACGCTGCGCACCATCATGGGCCTGTGGCGCGCGTCGCAGGGCCAGGTCAGCCTGGACGGCAAGCCCATCGGCGGCCCGGGCACGCGCACGACGCCGCCCGACATGGCGCGCATGGGCATGGCCTACGTGCCGGAGAACATGGGCATTTTTGGCGACCTGTCCGTGAAGGAGAACATCCTGCTCGCGGCGCGCCTGGCGCGTAGCGCCGACCACCTCGACACGGCGCGGCTGGAGTGGATCTTCGGATTCTTCCCCGCATTGAAAAAGTTCTGGCTGCATCCGGCCGGCAAGCTCTCCGGCGGCCAGAAGCAGATGCTGGCGATGGCGCGCGCGATCATCGAACCGCGCCGCCTGCTACTGGTCGACGAACCGAGCAAGGGCCTGGCGCCCGCCATCATCCAGAACATGATCGATGCGTTCATCGAGCTCAAGCAGTCCAGCACCACCATCCTGCTGGTCGAGCAGAACTTCAATTTCGCCCGCCGCGTCGGCGACTACGCCGCGATCATGGACAACGGCAAGGTGGTGCATGCCGGCGCGATGGACGAACTGGCCGCGGACGAGGCGCTGCAGACGCGCCTGCTGGGCCTGTCACTAGGAAGCCACCAATGAGTACGCTGGACATCGAGGCCCCCCTGCCCCGCGCGCGCGCCGATCTCCTGCCGGTGCTGCTGGTGCTGGCGCTGGCCGCCATCGCGCTGCCGCTCGTCGGGTCGTTCTCCACCTGGGTCACACTGACCTTCGCGGGTCTGGCCATGGGCATGATCATCTTCATCGTGGCTTCAGGGATGACCCTGGTCTTCGGCCTGATGGACGTGCTGAACTTCGGGCACGGTCTGTTCATCGCAATCGGCGCCTACATGGCCGCGACCATCCTGGGCTCCATGGCCGACTGGACGCAGTCCGGCAGCCTGTGGGCCAATCTCGTCGCGGTGTTGCCCGCCATGATCGTGGGCATGCTGGTGGCCGGCGCCGTGGGCCTTGCGTTCGAGCGCGTGATCGTGCGGCCGGTCTATGGTCAGCATCTGAAGCAGATCCTCATCACCATGGGCGGCATGATCATCGGCGAGGAAATCATCAAGATGATGTGGGGGCCGCAGACCCTCACCCTCGCGCTGCCGGAGTCGCTGCGCGGCGCATTCCTGCTGGGCGACGCCGCCATCGAGAAGTACCGCGTGCTGGCGTTGCTGGTGGGCCTGGTGGTCCTGGGCGGCATGCTGTGGGTGCTCAACCGCACCAAGCTGGGGCTGCTGATACGCGCCGGCGTCGAAGACCGCGAGATGGTCGAAAGCCTGGGCTACCGCATCCGGCATCTCTTTGTCGGCGTATTCGTCGCCGGGTCGATGCTCGCCGGCCTGGGCGGCGTGCTGTGGGGGATGTACCAGCAGTCGATCGTGCCCCAGCTGGGCGCGCAGGTGAACGTGCTGATCTTCATCGTCATCATGATCGGGGGCCTGGGCTCGACGGTGGGTTGTCTCATCGGCGCCCTGCTGGTGGGCCTGATGGCGAACTACACAGGCTTCCTGATGCCGAAGGCCGCCCTGTTCTCGAATATCGCGCTGCTGGTCGCCATTTTGCTGTGGCGGCCGCAAGGCGTGTACCCGGTCACGAACCGCTAGGAGCCGTCGACATGTCGTTCCGCCTGCTTTCCGGCGACCCTCCGCGCAGCGCGATCCTGGCGCTGCTGCTCATGGCGATCGTGGCCGCGCTGGCCGTGGCGCCGTTTCTGTTTCCCGGCCCGAAGGCGCTGGCCGTGGCGGCGAAGATTCTTGTCTTCATCATCCTGGTTGCCAGCTACGACCTGCTGTTGGGGTACACCGGCATCGTCAGTTTCGCGCACACCATGTTCTTCGGAATAGGCGCATACGGCGTGGCGATCGCCAGCATGCGCATGGATCCGGGTTGGACGGCGGTTTTCACGGGGGTCGCGGGCGGCCTGGCCGTGTCGCTCGCCTTTGCGCTGTTGATCGGCCTAGCCAGCCTGCGCGTGCGCGCGATCTTCTACGCCATGATCACCCTGGCCGTCGCCGCGGCCTTCCAGACGCTCGTCTCGCAGCTCTCGGACCTGACGGGTGGCGAGGACGGCCTGAACTTCAAGGTGCCGCAGATGCTGCGGCCTGCGTTTCGCCCTTTGTCCGAGCCCGTGTTCGGCGTCAACGTGGACGGGCGGATCATCACGTACTACCTGATCGCGGCCGTCTGCGTGGTGCTGTTCCTGATGTTGCTGCGCATCGTGAATTCCCCGTTCGGCCGCGTGCTGCAGGCGATCCGCGAGAATCCATTCCGCGCCGAAGCCATCGGTTATCGCACCGTGCTGTACCGCAGCCTGTCCAATCTGCTGGCGGCCGCGTTCGCCACGCTGGCCGGAGCGATGTACGCGCTATGGTTGCGCTACAACGGGCCGGATACGACCCTCTCGTTCGAGATCATGCTCAACATCCTGCTCATGGTGGTCATCGGCGGCATGGGCACGATGTACGGCGCGGTGGTCGGCGCGAGCCTGTTCGTGTTCGCGCAGAGCTACCTGCAGGACGGGCTGCACGCGATCCACGACGGGGTTTCCGGCATCGCGCCTTTGGCCCTGCTGTTCGAACCGGACCGCTGGCTGTTGTGGCTGGGGATTCTGTTCGTGTTGTCGGTCTATTACTTTCCC
The DNA here is from genome assembly GCF_900108985.1 of Achromobacter sp. NFACC18-2. Lineage (NCBI taxonomy): Bacteria > Pseudomonadati > Pseudomonadota > Betaproteobacteria > Burkholderiales > Alcaligenaceae > Achromobacter > Achromobacter sp. NFACC18-2. The sequence continues at coordinate 339,373 of NZ_FNYM01000006.1, forward strand.
ACGGGCATCGCAGGGCGCCTGCGGGAGTGCGCGCGCCGCCCTGCCCGCCAGGCCGCGCATCCGAAATCCCACGGCCTGCGCTAACGGCCCTCCTGCCTCAACGTATCCGCATCGCGGCGCAGCGCGTTGACTCGGCGTTGCATCTCGTCAACGCTTCGGCGCGAGTCGCTGCCCGCCCGATCCAACTGGGATCCCGATGGCGTCGGGGCCAGCCGGGGCATGTTCATCGGCGCCCCGGAATTCAGGGGGATCGTGGCCGGGGCCGGCGGGCCCGCTCCTTGCGGCGTGGCATTCAGCACGCGCTCCAGTATCCGTAGCTGATCGCGTTGTGCCTGTAGCGCACGTTCCTGGTCCAACAACGCCTGTTCATCCGGATCGTCGGTGCCGAAGATCGCCGCATGATCGCGCGACCGTCCTTCCAGATTGACACGAGGATCCGGCCCCGCGTTCAGCAAGGCGCGGCCGATCGTCGCAGGATCCGAGGCCGTTGGCGGGCTGGCTGCAGCGTCCGGCTTCGCCACGCCCTTGCCCGACTGCGATGGTGCGCCGGTGCGTGGCTCGGATGTCAGGGAACGCGAGGGCGCGGTTGCCGGGTCCTGGGCCTGCGCCACGGCGCTGACCATCGCAATGCCGCATGCGGCCAGCCAGGCCGATCGGCGCGATTTCATGAAACGGTGCATGGTTCCTTTGCTTCGTGGCACGCAGGCGGCAAAAAAAAAACGGCAAGGGGTTTAGCCCTTGCCGTTTTATATCAGAACGGCGAACCGTTCCGATGTCTTGCTTTCACTTAGATGATACGTGCGGCTTCAACCAGACGCACCACGCGCCACGACTTCGAGCGCGAGATGGGACGGCCTTCAGCGATTTCAACCGTATCGCCTTCGTTGTACTGGTTCGACTCATCGTGCGCCTTGTACTTCGCGGAACGCATGATGATCTTGCCGAAGATGGGGTGCTTGACGCGGCGTTCAACCAGAACCACGACAGTCTTGTCCATCTTGTTGCTGACGACCTTGCCAACCAGCGTGCGCTGGCGCTTGGCCACTTGGGTGTTTTGAGTTTCGCTCATCTTTATTTCCCTGCCTTCTCGGTCAGCAAGGTACGAACGCGCGCAATGTCGCGACGCACGTTGCGCAGCTGGCTGGTGTTGGCCAGTTGCTGCGTGGCCTTCTGCATACGCAGACCGAATTGTGCCTTCAGCAGGCTTTCGAGCTCTTTGCCGAGCTCGGCGGCGTCTTTCGAACGGAGTTCGCTAGCTTTCATGTTAGTACTCCTTAAGCACCGATATGACGCGCGACGAACGTGGTCGAAATCGGCAGCTTGGCAGCGGCCAGGCGGAAAGCTTCACGCGCGAGCTCTTCGCTAACCCCTTCCATTTCGTAGAGCACCTTGCCGGGCTGGATTTCAGCAACCCAGTACTCCGGGTTGCCCTTACCGTTACCCATACGGACTTCGGCAGGCTTCTGCGAGATGGGCTTATCCGGGAAAATGCGAATCCAGATACGGCCGCCACGCTTGATGTGACGATTGATGGCGCGACGAGCAGCTTCGATCTGACGAGCGGTCAGACGGCCACGGCCCGTGGCCTTCAGGCCGAACTCGCCGAACGACACGTGGGTGCCACGGGTCGCCAGACCGGTGTTGCGGCCCTTCTGCTCTTTGCGATACTTTCTGCGAGAGGGTTGCAGCATGGTTATTCTCCTTCAGGCGCCGGAGCAGCATCCGCCTTGCGGGGAGCGCGGCCACGACCACCCGGACGACCGGTGCGAGCACCGTCCGGACGATCGCCACGCGGAGCGCGGCGCGGACGACGTTCTTCTTCACGCGGGGCTGCGGTTTCCGGCGGCAATTCGCCGTTGGCCAGCATGTCGCCCTTGTAGACCCAGACCTTGATGCCGATCACGCCGTACGTGGTGTGGGCTTCGGAGGTGCCGTAGTCGATGTTGGCCTTGAGGGTGTGCAGCGGCACACGGCCTTCGCGATACCACTCGGTGCGAGCAATTTCGATACCGTTCAGACGGCCCGAGCTCATGATCTTGATGCCCTGGGCACCCAGACGCATGGCGTTCTGCATCGCGCGCTTCATGGCGCGACGGAACATGATGCGCTTCTCGAGCTGTTGCGAGATCGAGTCGGCGATCAGTTGAGCATCGGTTTCCGGCTTGCGGATTTCTTCGATGTTGACGTGCACGGGCACGCCCATCAGGCGCTGCAGATCAGCCTTCAGGCTTTCGATGTCTTCGCCGCGCTTGCCGATCACCACGCCCGGACGAGCCGAGTAGACGGTGATGCGGGCATTCTTGGCGGGACGCTCGATGATCACGCGACCAACGGAGGCGCTCTTGAGCTTCTTCTTCAGGTACTCGCGAACGCGAATGTCTTCGGCCAGCATCGTGCCGAAGGCCTTGTCGTCGGCGAACCAACGCGAGGACCAATTACGGGTGACCGCGAGACGGAACCCAGTGGGGTGAATTTTCTGACCCATCGTGACTCCTTAAGCTCCGACCTTGACCGTGATGTGGCAGGTCTGCTTCTCGATACGGTTGCCGCGGCCCTTGGCGCGAGCGGAGAAGCGCTTCATCGACTGAGCCTTGTCCACAAAAATCGTGGTGACTTTCAGTTCGTCGATGTCGGCGCCGTCGTTGTGCTCGGCGTTGGCGATGGCGGACTCGACAGCCTTCTTCAGGATGACGGCAGCCTTCTTCGGCGAGAAGGTGAGGATTTCCAGCGCACGGCCGACCTTCTGGCCGCGGATCAGGTCCGCAACCAGACGGGTCTTCTGTGCGGAGATGTGAACCCCACGGATAATGGCAGTAGTTTCCATCGCTTACCTCTTCGCCTTCTTGTCCGCGGCGTGACCCTTGAACGTACGGGTCAGCGCGAACTCGCCCAGCTTGTGACCGACCATGTTCTCGTTGATGTACACGGGAACATGCTGCTTGCCGTTGTGCACAGCGATCGTCAGACCGATGAACTCGGGCAGGATCGTGGAACGACGCGACCAGGTCTTGATCGGCTTCTTGTCTTTGCCCGCGACGGCCGTGTCCACCTTTTTGATCAGGTGAGCATCGACAAACGGGCCTTTCTTGATCGAACGTGACATAGTGTTCGCCTCTTACTTGCGCTTGCGCCGTTGGACGATCATATTGTTCGTCCGCTTGTTGCGACGGGTCTTGTAACCCTTCGACGGAGTGCCCCACGGGCTGACCGGCTCGCGTGCTTCACCGGTACGGCCTTCGCCGCCACCGTGCGGGTGATCCACCGGGTTCATGGCAACGCCACGAACGGTCGGGCGGACACCGCGCCAACGCATTGCACCGGCCTTGCCGATTTGGCGCAGGCTGTGTTCTTCGTTACCGACTTCACCGATGGTGGCACGGCATTCGATGTGCACACGGCGGACTTCACCCGAGCGCAGACGCACTTGAGCGTAGATGCCTTCGCGAGCCAGCAGGACGGCGGAAGCGCCGGCCGAGCGGACCATCTGGGCACCCTTGCCAGGCAGCATTTCGACGCAGTGAATCGTCGTACCCACCGGGATGTTGCGGATCGGCAGCGTGTTGCCGGCGCGGATCGGCGCATCGGTGCCCGACAGCAGGGTCGCACCGACTTCCAGGCCACGGGGAGCGATGATGTAACGACGTTCGCCGTCGGCGTAGCACAGCAGAGCGATGTGCGCCGTACGGTTGGGGTCATATTCCAGACGCTCGACCTTTGCCGGGATGCCATCCTTGTCGCGACGGAAGTCGACGACGCGGTAGTGCTGCTTGTGACCACCGCCACGGTGACGGATGGTGATGTGACCGTTGTTGTTACGGCCAGAACCACGGGTCTTCTTTTCGAGCAGCGGCGCGTAGGGCTCACCCTTGTGCAGGTTCGGGCTGACAACCTTCACCATGCCACGGCGGCCAGCCGAAGTCGGCTTAACTTTTACGAGGGCCATTTACTTCACCTCCGCAAAGTCGATTTCCTGGCCGTCCTTGAGCGAGACGTAAGCCTTGCGCTCATTACGGCGACGGCCAACGAATCGGCCAAAGCGCTTGACTTTGCCCTTACGGTTGAGGACCTGCACGGACTCGACCTGCACCTTGAAGAGCAGTTCGACGGCAGCCTTGATTTCCGGCTTGGTAGCGTCAGCCACGACACGGAAAGCGACTTGCTGATTCTTCTCAGCGACGAACGTGGCCTTTTCGGTCACGATCGGAGCCAGAATGACTTGCATCAAGCGTTCAGCGTTCATCCCAGCATCTCCTCGAGTTGAGCGATGGCCGGCTTGGTGATCAGCACTTTCTTGTAGTGGACCAGCGACAACGGATCGGCATAACGGGGCTCGACAACGGCAACGTGCGGCAGGTTGCGGGTGGCGAGGTAAACATTTTCATCGACGCTGTCGGTGATGATCAGGACCGAATCCAGGCCCAGGCTCTTCAGCTTTGCAGCGGCAGCCTTGGTCTTGGGCGATTCCAGATCAAACGATTCAACGACGGCGATGCGGTCTTCACGAGCGAGCTGCGACAGGATCGAACGGATCCCGGCGCGGTACATCTTCTTGTTGACCTTCTGGCTGAAGTTCTCTTCGGGCGAGTTCGGGAAGGTCCGACCACCACCACGCCACAGCGGCGACGAAGTCATACCGGCGCGAGCGCGGCCGGTACCCTTCTGGCGCCAGGGCTTCTTGGTGGAGTGCTTGACTTCCGTACGGTCCTTCTGAGCGCGGTTGCCAGCACGGGCGTTGGCTTGGAAAGCCACCACGATCTGGTGAATCAGCGCTTCGTTGAAGTCACGGCCGAAGATCGTGTCGGGCGCGCTGAACGTAGCAGCGGCCTGACCTTGGTCGTTCAGGAGCTTGAGATCCATTTACTTACGCTCCCTTCTTGGCCGGGGCCTTGATGGCCGGGCGCACAACGATGTCCGCGCCAGCGTGGCCGGGGACAGCGCCCTTGACCAGCAGCAGGCCGCGCTCAACGTCAACGCGAACGACGTCGAGGTTTTGAACGGTGCGGGTGACGTCACCCAGGTGACCAGCCATGCGCTTACCCGGGAAAATACGACCCGGATCTTGAGCTTGACCAATCGAGCCGGGAACGCGGTGCGAACGGGAGTTACCGTGCGACGCGCGCTGCGAACCGAAGTTGTGACGCTTGATGGTACCGGCAAAGCCTTTACCAATGGTCGTGCCCGTGACGTCGACCTGTTGGCCGGCTTCGAACACGGATTCCACGGCGATCACGGAACCGGCCGAAAATTCAGCGGCGCGAGCGGGATCAAGGCGGAATTCTTTGAGGATGCTACCGGCTTCAGTGCCGGCCTTGGCATAGTGGCCCGTTTGCGGCTGAGCCACACGCGAGGCACGACGATTGCCATAAGCCACCTGGATGGCGGCGTAGCCGTCGGTTTCCAGCGACTTAACTTGGGTCACGCGGTTGTTGGACACGTCCAGCACGGTCACCGGGATGGATTCACCTTCCTCGGTAAAAATGCGGGTCATGCCGACCTTGCGACCCACCAGCCCCAGCCGGTGAGCGGCGGGCGTGGGTGTCGAATTCGACATCGTTTTCTCCATTCCCGACTGCGATTGGTCGGGGCTAATCAGGCAAAAGGTAACGGCCTTTGCCCTACGACTATGTACAACCTGGGCTAGGCCCGTCAGTGCCAAACAGCGGAAATGACCGGCGCTTTGCCCATAGTTAGTCTTGCCACAAAATGGCAAGCTTCGCATATTAGCATGATTTTTTCAGGCGGCACAAGCACTTAGCGGATTTGCGGCGTGCGGCCGTAGGCATTTTTGCGACGCTCTGCGTAGGCCAACACGGCCCTTGCCGCGGTGTTCAGCGCCGCGTTCAGCCTGCGCGTTCGGCTAAAACGGGTAGTAAGACGGGTAGTGAGCGCCCGCTCACAAGGCTGCGGAGCACCAGGTTGTGGAAAAACAAAATGGCCGCATTCCGTGAGGAGTGCGGCCATTCTTTGACGAACCTGCCGGCGAAGGTAGCAGGCCCGCGAGCGCCTTATTGCAGCGCGATTTCGACGTCGACGCCGGCCGGCAGGTCCAGACGCATCAGGGCGTCAACGGTCTTGTCGGTGGGATCAACGATGTCCATCAGGCGCTGATGGGTGCGGATTTCGAACTGGTCGCGCGACGTCTTGTTGACGTGCGGCGAACGCAGGACGTCATAGCGACGGATACGCGTGGGCAGCGGCACCGGACCGCGGACGACGGCGCCGGTACGCTTGGCGGTGTCGACGATTTCAGCGGCCGATTGATCGATCAGCTTGTAATCGAAGGCTTTCAAGCGGATGCGGATCTTTTGGTTTTTCATGGCGTTTCCTAAAGAACGAAATGCGAGGGCGGGATCACGCCCTCGCTGGTTGGGTGCTGCTTAACAGATCCGGATTACTTCAGGATCTTGGCGACGACGCCGGCGCCGACGGTACGACCGCCTTCACGGATGGCGAAACGCAGACCTTCTTCCATGGCGATCGGGGCCA